>JBDGSU010000107.1:0-19052 GCA_042217395.1 Halosimplex sp. | reverse complement strand
ACGGCGCGTATCCACGGCCTGAAGGCCGTGGTATTGCGCCTGTTCAGCGTATAATCCGGATTACGAGTTCGGGGTGGAGAGCCCGTCGTATCGCGCGAATTCGACGGTTCAGGTTGTCGATCTGTCGGCCCCGAGGTGGTGAGGCATGCGAAACGATCGGTGCGGCGTCGTCTCGGTCCCGTCGGAACTCCCCTCCGGTGCGGCGACGAGCAACGGTTATTATCGGCCGACGCCTCCGGGGCCGCATGGATAGTTCGCAAGACGACGGGTCCCGATCGTCGGTCTCGGCGGACGGACCGCTCGCCCGCCCGCTCTCGCGGGCACTCGTCGAGTTGCTCCTCGACGCCGACGGCAACGAGAAGGGAATGGTGTTGCTGGTGAACGAGGCCGCGCGGTTCAAGGCCGCGAGCTCCGGGGAGACGCTCGACGAGATCACGCTCGAGACCGTCCGCGAGGAGATCCTCGACGAACACGTCGGCCCGCTCGAACGGGCGGGGCTCGTGGCCTACGACGGCGAGGAGGACCGGCTCTCGCTCGCCGATTCGGAGCGCGCCGTCCGCGCCCGCCTCGACGCCGCGAGCGAGCGGGACGGGCGCGACTCCTACAAGTAGGCGCCGGCCGGCGAAACGCTCGGGTCGGAGAGACCGAGATCGAGCGGCGCGGCGCCCGGCGAGTCCGGTCACTCGACGGGATCCGCCAGGAGAACGAGGCCGTCTCCGGGCCGGAACTCGTAGGGGAGCGGTCGCGCGCGGGTCTCGACGCCGCGCATGTGCGTCACGTGGACGTGTTTCCTGTCGATCTCGCCGTTCGCCGGTCGGCCCCCGGTCCCCCGGGGGACGCTCCCGCGCCGCCCGTCTCCGGTCTCGCCGGTCGTGCCGTCGTCGGGATCGGCGGTCGGGTCGTCCGCCGTCCCGCCGTCGGTGTCTGCGACGGGGTCGTAGTCGTCCCCGCCGGCGGGCGCGACGCCGGCGGCCGCGGTCGTCTCGACCTGGTTCTGCCGCCAGGCGTTCAGTTCGACCACGCCGTCGGCGACGTACCGGACCGTCTGGGGGAAGCCCGTGTCCGGGAAGACGTACGTCGACCCGGCGAAGACGGGGACGTCACGCCCCTTGCAGAGGCCCGCGCGGAGGTCCTTCACGAAGTTCATCGCGTGGATCGGCTGGGTCGTCACGCCGAGCTCGTCGAGCGAGTCGATCACGACCGTCCCGGAGTCGTACATCTCCAGCGCCTCGACGGCGTCCTCGAGGCGGCTGCGAACGGTCGAGAGACTCGTGAAGTCGGTGATCCGGGTCGTCGACTCCGCGACGGCGTCGTGGACGTACTGGTTCCAGTCGGTGAGGTGGCGGTGCTCCCGGTAGGCCGGCAGGCGCTCGGTGAAGCAGTCGACGATGCGCAGCCGGTCGCGCTCGAGGAAGGGGATGACGTTCCACTCGAGCGCGACGAACCGCTCGACGAGCGAGACCGGCGGCTCCTGCCAGGCGACGACGACGGCCGGCTCCCCGCGCCGGAGCGTCCGCCAGACCAGCTCCGCGTGCAGCGCGTCGCCCCGCGTCCCGAGCATCTCCGAGACGAGGACGAACGAGCTCCGGGGGAACCCGTCGGGCAGTTGCGCGTCCAGGCCGGTCACGTCGAGGGCGACCCGCTTGAACCCGTGGTACTCGGTCGACTCGGTCGGGCGCGACTCGAACTCCGCCCGGCACGTCTCCGAGCAGAACCGGTACTCGTGACCGTTGACCGTCGTCTCCACCGGTTCCCCGGGGATCGGGAGCCCGCACGTGTCGCACATCACCGGGTCGTCGGGACGGTTCATCGACCGGAGCAAGGGCCGGGGACGGCAAGGAGCTACGTGCCCCTTTGGACTCAGTTCCCGCGGTCTCCGTGCCCGTTCGATGCCCGACGGTTCGACGCGACGGCCCCCGGGTGCGAGTCGCGGGCGCGGGTCGCGACGCTACGCGAGCCAGCGCGGCCGCGTCGGCACGTCGAAGCGGTCGGTGACGACCAGCCCGAGGCCGAACAGCCCCGCGAGTCCCACCGGGGCCCAGTTGCCGAAGGCGGCGTTGAGCGCGCCCCACAGGATCACGAAGCTCACCATGTCGTCGAGCATGAACGGGCAGGCCTCGAGGCGGGCCAGCAGCGCGTCGCGGTCGAATCCGACGTCGAAGGCGGCGACGGCCGCCGCGGCCGAGAGGAGCCACCCCCGGAAGTTCGACCAGGGGACGCCGTAGAAGGCGCCGCCGGCGTCGTAGGTCCAGAAGCCGAGCGCGACCGCGCCGGGGTCGAGCACGAGGTCGACCGCGACGACGGTGGCGACGACGATCGGGAGGCGAACCAGCGGCGACCGCGCCCGGTCGCCGAGCAGGAGCAGGCAGAGCAGGTAGCTGTTGAGCACGAGCGGGAAGAAAAAGACGGGGAGCGCGAGCGGGACGCCGCCGACCATCGGCCCGAGCGCGACGCCGTACTCGAAGGCCCCGTACGGCTGCCCGGTGGTGACGCCGAGGTACTCGACGCCGTACGCGTAGGCCGCGAGCGCGACGAGCGCGGCCGTCGCCCGGCGGTCGACCAGCGGCGCGACGCCGGCGACGAGCGGCAGGCGCATCACGGTGACGCCCACGAGGACGAGCCACGGGTTGAACGAGAGCGCGCCCGGCAGCCACGCCAGCCGGGCGCCGACCGCCGCCGGGAGGGCGTCGACCGCGGTTCCGAACCAGCCGAGGGCGCTCGCCAGCAACAGGACCGCGCCGGTGACGGGGAAGACGACCGCGACCGTGAAGCGGTTGCGCTCGACGAGCCGGTCGAGGCGTCGCTCCAGCCGGTCGCGGTCGAACCGCTCGGGCGCCGGCAGTCCCGTCACCCCCGCCCAGTCAGGCGGCATACACCAGCCTCCAGAGGCCGCCCATCGTCAGGAGCGCGCCGACGAGCGTGTTCAGGTAGGGGAACCACCAGTAGGCGCGGTCGACCGACACGTCCGAGCGCGCGACCGCCGCCGTGAAGAGCGGGTAGACGGTCAGCAGACCGCCCCAGAGGGGGTGGACGAGGGCGAACACGGCGGCCGCCGCGGCCCAGACGACGGCGCAGTAGGCGTAGGTGCGGCGCTCGCCCAGCGCCGTCGCGGTCGTCTCGATGCCCGCGGCCCGGTCGGGCTCGATGTCGGGGATCGCCGAGAAGGTGTGCATCGCCATCGTCCAGAGCCACGCGCCGGCGACGGCGAGCGCCGGCGGGAACTGCCCGCTGACGGTCGCGAACGTGACGACGCCCGGCAGGACGTACAGGCCGTTCGACAGGGAGTCGAGGAGGGGCGTGGTCTTGAACCGCAGCGGCGGCGCGCTGTACTCGACCGCGAGCGCGAGGAAGGCGACCATCGCCAGGGCCGCCTCGACGGGGACGACGGGCAGGGCTGCGAGCCCGAGCGCGCCGCTGACGAGGACGGCCGCGAGGATCGTCCGGTCGCCGCGGTAGCGCACCTCTCGCCCTCCCTCCGTCGCTTTCTTCGGGTTCCGTGCGTCGATATCGGCGTCGAAGACGTCGTTGACGCCGTAGAGGAAGACGTTGGCGGGGACGAGGAAGTACGCGACCAGCGCGACGGTCTGGGGGGCGAACAGCTCGGCCGTCTGGCGGGCGGCGAAGACGGCGCCGACGATCGCCGGACCGGCGAGATAGAGCCAGAAGCGCGGTCGCGAGAGGCGAAGCAGGTACCCGACGGTGGTGTCGGGCGGGGCGAGCGCGGCGAGACGGGCGGCGAGTGCGTCTCGGGCGTCGGACATCGCGTCGTCGGACATAGTCTCGGGAGGGAGTTAACTCACGTCCTCCAGCAGCGCGTCGGCGGTGTGCTGGCCGCTGATCAGGCACATCGGGACGCCGATGCCGGGCGTGGTGAACGAGCCCGTGAAGTAGAGCCCGTCGACGGCCCTCGAGCGGTTGGGCGGCCGGAGGATGGCGGTCTGGCGGAGCGTGTGAGCCAACCCGAGCGCGGTGCCTTCGGTGGCGTTGTAGCGGTCGACGAAGTCGGAGACGCAGAACTCCTCCTCGAAGACGATGCGGTCGCGCAGGTCCGTCCCGGTGTGTTCGGCGACGTCGTCGAGGATCCGCTCGCGGAACCGGTCGCGCTGGGCCGGCGAGTCCTCGAGCCCCGGCGCGATGGGCACGAGGACGAACAGGTTGCTGTGGCCCTCGGGCGCCACTGTCTCGTCGGTCTTCGAGGGGACACAGCAGTAGTACGCCGGTTCCTCGGGCCAGGCGGGCTCGTCGAAGATGCGGTCGAAGTGTGGGTCCCAGTCGTCCGGGAGGACGAGCGTGTGGTGGGCGAGTTCGGGCACGTCGCCCTCGACGCCCAGGTAGAGGAGATACGCGGATGGGGCGTAGGTGCGCTCGTCCCAGTAGTCGGCGTCGTACTGCCGCTCGTGCTCGGGCAGTAGCTCCTGCTCGGCGTGGGCGTAGTCGGCGTTGACGACCACGCGGTCGGGGCGGCGTTCCCGTCCGTCCGCGTCGACGACCGAGAACCCGCGCTTGCGACGGGTGACCTCCTCGACGGGGGTCCCCGTCTCGAAGGTCACGCCGAGTTCGCGACAGAGATCGACGAACGCGTCGACGACGACGCCGATGCCGCCCGGGCGCTCGCCCGACTCGTCGGCTTCGTTCGCGACGGGGTAGTAGACGCCCATGTTGAAGTCGACGTGGCTCATGATGTTGTACAGCGCCGGCGTGTTGCGCGGCGATCCGCCGAGGAAGACCAGCGTGTACTGCATGATCTGCTGGAGCCGGGGGTCCTCGAAGTAGTTCTCGACGTGGCCCTGCATCGACCGGAGGAGCTTCAGGCCGACGGGCGCCGCGCGCATCACGTCCGGGTCGACCCAGTCGCGCAGCGACGAGCGGTCCTCGTAGACGAACTTCTCCATCGCCGTCTCGTAGTGGCGCTCGCTGGTCGCGAGGTACTCCTCGAAGGCCTCGCCCGCCCCCGGTTCGATCGACTCGAACAGCTCGCGGTTCTTCGCGCGGTCCGCCGCGACGTCGATGCGCTCACCGTCGCCGGTGGTCTCGACCGCTCGTGGGCCGCTTCGCTCTCCGCTCGCCGATTCCGAGGGCTCGCTTCGATCGCCCTCGCCCTCTCGCCGGCCGCGCCGGCTCGAGGTGTCCGAGACGCTTCGCGTCTCGCCCTTGAAGAAGATCCGGTAGTGCGGGTCGAGCCGCTCCAGTTCGTAGTAGTCGTCGGGGGTCTTCCCGAAGTGCCCGAAGAAGCGCTCGAAGACGTCGGGCATCAGATACCACGAGGGTCCCATGTCGAAGCGAAAGCCCTGGGCCTCGAGCCGGCTGGCCCGACCGCCCAGCTGGTCGTTCTTCTCGAGGAGGGTCACGTCGAGGCCCGCGTCCGCCAGATACGCCGCCGCCGAGAGGCCGCCGACCCCGCCGCCCACGACCGTCACCGACTCGTCCGCCGCCGTCGACCGTCCTGTCATTGTCTGTTTATATACCGCCGACGGGTAAAAAGGGGGTACCAAACCCGTGCGGCGGTGGGGATGCCGGGCCCCGTCGCCGTCGAGTCCGTGGAGTCGGCGGCGGACCGCGTCGAGGCGATGACGGGGCTGCCGTCCCGAGCGGGAGTAGGGACGGCCGGTCGTCGTGACCGGCGGCACGCGGGACGTCGGCGGCCTGCGTCGAGGCGTTCGCCCCGGCAGGCGCGTACGTCGTGACCGGCGCTCGCGTCGCAACCACCCTGAACCCCCTCGCGACCGCATGGTCCCGCCGAACGACAGGCTTAATAATAACAGACCTCCTGTTGCTAATCGATGGGTATTAACGGTTCTTTTGATTTTAATAACTGGGCGAGCGGGTTCTCGCTGGTCGGGGCCGCGGGCGTGGCGCTGCTGCTGGTGCTGTCGGTCGTGGCGGCCGCGACCGGGGTGTGGACGGTGCTGGTCGTCGGGTGGGTGGCGTTCGCGGCGATGTCGACGGGGGCGTACCTGGGCGGGCGCGCCGACGAGACGGATCCCCAGCGGCTGGTGTGGGGGTACGGACTGGCGAGCGGCGCGATGGTGACGAGCGCGGCGATGTTCCTCGTCCCGCAGGCCATCGGCATCGGCCGCGCGGCGGGCGCGCCCCAGATCGGCGGGATCGGTATCGCCGCGGGGATCGTCGTCGGGTACAGCGCTCACGTCGTCGGCCACCGGCTCACGCACCTGGACTGGCCGATGGACGTGACGACGGCCCAGATCACCGCCCACGCGCTCTCCGCGGGGCTGATAATCGGCCTCGTCTACGGGTCGATGCCCGGGCTGGGTCCCCTGCTCGGCCTCGCCATCGTCTCGCACAAGGGACCGGCGGGCTACGCGGCCGCGCGGCGACTGCGCCGGACCGGCAAGCCCGTCTCCGCGCTCTTGCTCCCGGCCGCCGGCGTCGGCATCGCGGCGATCCCGACGGCGTCGCTGCCCGTCCCCGATATCGCGGCGCTGAACGCCGTCGTCTTCGGGTTCGCCGCCGGTATCTTCCTCCACGTCGCGATGGACTTCCTCCCGGTCTGCGAGGCCGGCTCGGAGATCGACGAGGTCTGCTCGCTCCACGAACACTCCCACGACCTGCTCGACCGCCTGCGACTCCACGCCGTCGGGAGCACGGTCGTCGGCGCGGTCGCCGTCGTCGCCGCCTGGGTCGCCGTCTCCCCGTGAGTCGGCCCCCGCCGCTCGACGCCGCGGTCGGCGCGACCGCTCACTCCGCTTCCCGCTCGGTCTCTCGCTCGCGCTCGGCCGACACGTCCGCGCCGGCGCCCGCGGTCCGGTCGAGGTCGACGTGGTCGGGGACCTCGATCCCCTCGGTCTCGAGGAGGCGTTCGAGGCGGCGCTCGAACTCGACGTCGTCGACCTCGCCGGCGGCGTAGCGCTCGCGCAGGCGCTGGAGGGCGTCGTCGCTCTCCTCGGCGTCGGTCGCGGGGGTCGCGTCGGCGGATTCCCCCCGGTCCAGCAGGCTCGCGAGATCGACGTGGTCCTCGAGCACCGCGAGTACCGGCACGAGGAACAGCCAGCCGACGATCGCGACGACGCCGGCGGCCGTCTCGCCGACGAAGATGCTCGCGAGCGCCGTCAGCGGAAGCGTCGCGACCGCGACGATCCCGACCAGCGCTTCCATCGGGTCGTCCGTACCGTCGCTCATGCTCGGGGCTACCGGCCCGGCCGGTATAGTTTCCGGGGGAGCCGCTCCGACGAGTTCACCGCTCCGCGGCTCGCGACAGGGATATGCTCTCGGCGTGCGTATCGGTACCTATGCCCATCAGCATCCGCGAGTTCGAATCGACGCCCGAGCCCGACCTGCGCCCGCCGAGCGCGGGCGTCGAGAACGCCGCGCGAGTGCGCGCGTTCCTCGCCGACCGGCCCGACCGGGCGTTCACGCCGGTGGAGATACGCAGGGAGACCGGCGTCCCGCGGGGGAGCGTGGGCGTCGTCCTCTCGCGGCTGGAAGACCGGGGCGCCGTCCGACACCGCGGCGAGTACTGGGCGGTCGACGAGTGAGCGTCCGCCGTCAGTTGTACTCCCGCCAGCGGTAGCCACACTCGGTGCACTTGAAGAATCGCGTCGGCGGCTCGTCGGCCGAGCCGGTCTGTTTGATCGTGTACCAGGCGGCGCCGTTGCCACACTCCTCGCAGGTGACGCTCTGGTCGGTCGGTTTCCCCTCGAAGTTGGCTCCCTCCTCGGTCTCGACGACGTCGTCGTCGGACTGCTCGTCGGTGCTGACGAACCGGTCGGCGAGGTCGGCGTCCTTGCCCGCGGTCGCGCCGCAGCTCTTGCAGACCATCTCGTCGCCCCGCGCGTGCATCATCGACCCGCAATCGTCGCAGAACTGCATGCTACCACGCCGTTGGCCGCCCGGACACAAGTATCGCTCGCCCCGGTGCGGTCGGTCAGGCGTCCTCTTCGAGGTCGCGACGCTCGGCGACGACCGGACAGTTGGCGACCCGGACGCCGTCCAGGCCGACGAACTCCACGATGGCGGTGCCCTCGTGGGAACAGGAGACGTCGGGCGGCGCCGAGAAGTGCTCGCAGCCCTCGCAGTAGGCGTGTTTCGACACCTCGACGGTCTCCTCCTCGGGCGCGTCCTCGCCGTCGAGTCTGGCGGCTCCGTCCGCCGGGCCCTCGGCGCGCTCTTCGGGGTCGGCGGTGAGCCGCTCCCACACGTCGTCGGGGTCGATCCCTTCGACCCCGGTGCGCTCGAACGCGCTCCCCGACGACTCGAAGGGGTCCGCGTCCGACACGTCGACGCCGGCCAGCGGGTCGCCCGCCCGCGGTGAGTCCTCGCCACCGAACTCACCGCTGTCGAAGTCACCGTCGCCCTCGGACCCGCGGTCCTCGACGTACTCGAACGGGTCTTCGACCGCTGGACTCCCGGCGTCCCGGGGTTCCGGTCCGGGATCGCGGTTCCCGTCGCCGGTCGTCCCGCTCCCGCGGTCCTCGCCGGAGCGGCGGTCGCCGGGTCCGTCGCCGAGCGAAGCGAACGGGTCGCCCTCGCGGTCGCGCCGGTCGTCGAAGGCGTCGAAGGGGTTCTCGCGACGGTCCGCGGTCTCGGGGTCGTCGGGGGCTTCGGCGTCGTCCGGTGTGTCCTCACCCACGTCGGTCACCCCCTGTCGGCGGCGTCGGGGACGTTCGAGCGCTCCTCGTCGCCCGCCTCGAGCTGCCGGGCGACGGTGAGCTTCGGCTTGCCGAACAGGCCGCCGGGTAGTTGCACGTCGCTGACGGTCGCGTCGCAGTGGGGACACCGGGGTTCGCTCAACAGCGCGATGTCGACCGCCTGCGAACAGTTCCCGCAGACCGCTCGGTCGACGTCGAGTTCGGCCGCGGTGGCCTTGAGGCGGTCGATCGCTTCCGAGCCGCCCGCTTGCGCCTGCTCGGCCTCGCGGAGGTCGCTGACGACCCACGCGACGGTCCGGAGCCGGTCTTCGATCTCGTCGAGGCGGTCGACCGCCGCTTCGACGTCCGTGAGGCGGTCGTCGGCGTCCGCGATCCGGTCGTCGAGCGACGCCACGTCGTCCTCGACCGACCCGATGCGCTCGTCGGTATCGCCGACGCGGGACTCCAGCGCGTCAAGCGCCGACTCGAGGTCGTCGACGGCCGTCGAGAGCGTCGCGAGCTCGTCGAACTCGGGGTGGGTGTGGTCGGCGTCGGCCTTCGCGTCCGCTTCGCGTTTCACCTGTACCACGCGCTCGCGGACGTCCCGTATCTTCTCGTCGAAGTCGGTCTCGACGCGGTCGAGCTCCGTCGAGAGGCGTTCCTCGACGTCGTTCGCGTCGCCGTCGTCGAGGCGCTCGGCGACGGCGTCGGCGATGTCGGGCAGGCGCTCGGCGACGACGTCCCTGACCTGCGGTTCGACGTCGGCGTCGGACCCGAGCGCCCCGGTCACGTCACCGTCGTCGAACTCCTCGGCGGCGCGGTAGGATGCCAGTAACTGCGCGACGACCTCCTCGCGGTCGAGGTCGAGATCCGCGGCCTTGCGGTCCAGCCACGCGGCTACGTCCGCCGGGAGCGCCACGGACACGCCGACGTCGTCCGACGACTCGCTCGCCATTGTGCTCCCTTCAAACGAGCGGATAGTTAAGGGTTTGCCACCGGTTCTCGAAAATCGAATCCGGGCGATCGGCTCGAGCACCGCTCTCGATGCCTCGAAGCAGCGTACTGGCCCTCCCGTTTCGTTCAACGGATCTTGCGGACGTCGCTGATGTCGAAGCCGCCGTCGCCGATCTCGGTCTCGAACTGGACGATGTTCTCGTCGTCGATGGCCGAGAGGACGCCCCGGAACTGCTTGACGACGAGCGTCCGGGCGCGCGTCGAGCCGCCGCTGGCCCACTCGAACTCGAGGGTCCCGTCGACGCCGTCGACGAGCTGGCCGTACTCCGTCGACGAGACGGTCTCCCGGTTGAGGTGGACGAGCATGACGCCGTTCCAGCGGTCGGCGCCCTTCTGGAGCCCCTTGACGAGGAAGGCGACGTCGGACCAGTCGAGGTCCTGGTCGCGGCCGGCGGTGCTGACGAGGTCGGATATCGAGTCGATGACCACGAGGTTGCCCGGCGCGTGCTCGCTCAGGCGGCTCCCGAGTTCGCCGAGGATGTCGTCGCGCTCCTGGCGCGCCCGCAGGTCCCTGATGTCGGCCGTCTCGTCGGCGTACCAGTCCCGCGGGACGGGACTCTGGTGGAAGTACTGCTCGGAGAGGTCGTGATACCGGACGCCGTCGAGGCCGGCGGAGACGATCTCGGACTCCATCGTCGTCTCGACCTCGGCGGCGAACCGCTCCTCGCCCGCGGTGAAGGAGATGAAGTGGACCTCCTCGGGCGGCGTCGCCCCGGCGGCCAGATCGCCGTAGTAGAGGCTGTGTAACTCCTCGTCTGTCCCGGCGAGCGCGTTCAGCATCGCGCTGGTGTAGAGGAACTCGCGGGCGCCCGCGCCCCCCTCGCCGGCCGCGAGCACGACGCTCCCCGTCGGCGCCCCCCCGCCCAGCGTCGTGTCGAGCTGGCGGATTCCGAAGGGTATCCGGTCCATAGACCCTCGATTCGCGTCCGCCCGTTTACCTGTTCCGGCGCGATTATCGACCGCTGAAACACGCCGATCGGGTCGCTCACCGTCGCCGATCGGGTCACTCCGCCCCGGCGTCGGACGGTTCGGCCTCGACCCGCGCCCCCTCGTTGCGCGGTCGCGCGACGGTCACGCGGCCGCCGTCCGCGACGTCGTCCAGCGCCTCCCGGGCCGCGTCGGCCACGTCGTCGGCGTAGTCGGCGCCCGTCAGGGCGTAGACGGTGGGTCCCCACGAGGACTGTCCGGCGCCGGCGACGGCGGGTACGTCGGCGAGGCGGTCGATGAGGGCGCCGGCGGGGGGTCGGTAGACGCCGCCCTGTTCGTCGGCGTACCACGCGCCGTTGAGTCTGCCGAGTCGGGCGACGGCGCCGCCGAACGCCGAGCGATCGCCGGTCGCGGCCGCCGGGAGTAGCCGCTGGGTGACGAGCCGTGCGATCTCCTCGGCGATACCGGGATCGGCGCGCTCGACGACCGAGCGCATGCTCTCGTCTTCCTCGTCGCCGCTCCGACCGGGACCCACGTCGGGGATCGCGAGGACGAACCGCCACGCCTCGGGCAGGTCGTGACGGGCGACGACCGGCGGGACCGTCCACTCGCCCTCGGCGGGCGGCGCGGTCGTGAACCGCTCGGTCGGGTGGCCGCCGTCGACGACGAAGCCGCCGCGCTCGAAGGTCGCGACGCCGACGCCGCTGCGCCCGCCGCGCCCCAGCGCCGGGGCCGCCGCTCTGGGCGCGACGTCGACGCCGTAGGCACCGGCTACGGCGACGAGACTCGCGAGCGCGAGCTGCGTACCGCTTCCCAGGCCGGCGTGGCGCGGGAGCCGCTCGTCGACGCGGACGCTCGCGCCGGGCACGTCGAGGTAGTCGACGACCCGCTCGACGTACGGCGTCGCGGCGTCGTCGTCGCACTCGACCGCGTCGGCGCGCTCGGCGCGCAGGTCGAGCCGCGGTTCGGCCAGCGCGACGCCGACCCCGCCGTAGAGGCGCTCCTGAGCCAGCGAGAGGTTCTGGAAGCCGACGTGGATGCGCCCGCCGACGGTCACGCGCGTCATGTCCCGACCCTCGAATCCACGGACCTACGGCCTTTCGACACCGGCGTTCGTCGCCGGAGTCGCCTGGTCCGTGCGACGGACGTCCGACGGAGGCCGACCCGTTCCTCCCGAAAAACCGTGTGTTCGGGGTCGTAAGCTGTTATTTACAATCCGGTGTGGCGCGGGTACGGATCTCTATGGGTGAGAGACGAACGAGCGGCGACCCCCGCGACGACGGGTCCGGCGACCGGAACGGCGACGCCGGGACACCCCGGTTCTCGACCGCCGCGAACCCCGACGAGACCGACGGGTCGGCGGTGGGTTCCGGACCGAACACCGCCGGATCCGGGTCCTCCGACGGGCGTCGGTGGGCGCGGACCGAGAGCGGCGGCGACCGGCCGAGCGACGGGGCGACGGATCGAACCGACGACGAAGGCCGGCTCTCGTCCGCACTGGACCGCCTCACCGCGATCGAGCAGTGGGCGCCCGCAGACGGGGGCGAGGCGACGCGTACCGTCCGGCGTCACCTCCGGCCGGACGAGTCGGTGCAGGTCGCGGACGACGCGCGACTGGTCGGCGACCACGGCGGGCCGGCCGCGGTCGGACTCACGGACGACCGCCTCCTCGTCGTGACCGACGGCGGCCTCGTCGGCGTCGGCCTCGACCGGATCTGCGCGGTCAGGAGCTCCGTCGAGACGACGGTCGGCGCGCGCGGCATGGACGCCCGCCTGCTGGGCGGTCTCGGCTACTTCCTCTCGGTCGTGGCCTTCCTCGCCGTGCTCGGAGCGGCGGCGAACCCGCTGACGCCCACTCTCGCGCTCGTGACCGTCGGCGGCGTGTTCGCGTTCGACCACGTCCGCCGGGAGGGCGTCGACGTGAACGGCCGGACGCTCACGGATCGCCTCCGACACCACGACACGGGCGCGGCGCTCGCGGACGGGCTCGCCGGCGTCGAGCGCCGACTGCTCGGTATCGCCGGCCCGGACCCGCTCGCCCGCTGGGCCGCCGGCGCGGCCGCGGTCGTCCCGTTCGCCGCGTTGCTCGCGCTCGAACCGAACCTGCTCGCGCCGCTGTTCGCCCTCGCTACCGTCGCGAGTTTCGGACTCGTCGTCTACGCGGTGCGCAACAGCGAGGCCCTCGGCGGGATCGAGGTCGTGAAGCGACGGCGCCGGACGGTCAGCGCGACCGTCGACGACGGCTCCACCGTCGCGCTGTGGACCCGCCCCGACTCGCCGGTCGACCGCGAACTCGCCGCGCGTCTCGGCGGCTTCTCGCGGATCGACGCGGCCTGAGCCCGTCGCGGCGCGGACGCCCGCCTCGGACCGGCGGGAGCGGTTCAGGCCAGCGGGAGCAACTCGCTGGGCGGTCCGCCCGGCAGTTCGTCGCGGTCGTGGTCGGCGTCGAAGTCGAGGTCCGGACCGCGGGCGATCAGCCGCTTCGGATTGACGTCGGGGTGGGTCGTGTAGTAGTGTTCCTTGATGTGGTCCATGCGGACCGTTCCGGCGACCCCCGGCGTCTGGTAGAGGTCGCGCAGGTACGGCCAGAGGTGCTCGTACTCGTGGACGGCCCTGACGTTGCATTTGAAGTGGGTGTGATACACCTGGTCGAAGCGCACGAGCGTCGTGAACATGCAGATATCGGCCTCGGTCAGCCGATCGCCGGCGAGGTAGCGCTGGTCGGCCAGCACCTCGTCCCAGTGGTCCAGTGCGTCGAACAGCTCGTCGACCGCCTCGTCGTAGGCCTCCTGCGAACTCGCGAAGCCCGCGCGGTAGACGCCGTTGTTGATCGGGTCGTAGATGTCGTCGATGATCCCGTCGACCTCGTCGCGGTACCCCTCGGGGTACAGGTCCACGTCGCGCTCGGCGACCGGATCGAACTCCGTGTCGAGCATCCGGAGGATCTCTTCGGACTCGTTGTTGACGATCGTCTCCTCGTCTCTGTCCCAGAGCACCGGCACCGTCACGCGACAGGTCGCGTCGGGGTCCGCCTTCTGGTAGACCTCGCGGAGGTAGTCGCTCCCGTCGACCCTGTCGGGCGTGCAGCCGTCCTTCTCGGGCGTGAACTGCCACCCGCCGTCGTCGCGGTAGGGGTCGACGACGTCCACGGAGACGGCGTCTTCGAGCCCCTTCAGCGCGCGGATAAGCAGCGTTCGGTGGGCCCACGGACAGGCGTAGGAGACGTAGAGGTGATAGCGCCCGGATTCGGGCTTGAACCGGGCGTCCGGGTTGTCCGACACTCGGTCGCGGAACGTCGTCTCCTCGCGTTCGAACTCCCCGTCGTCGTTGGTGTGGTCCGCGACGTCGGTGCGCCACTCGCCGTCGACGAGCTTGTTCATCGTGTCTCCGCGTTGGGTCGCCACGGTCAAAAGGACCCCAGTGGCACGCGCGTCACTGGTGGGTGTCGGCCGTCCCGACCGGAACGGGCGCGTGCCGCCGTCCGGCGACGGGCTGGTCGCGACACAAGGACTTTGTGTCATCGGAGCTATCTATGTGGCTGTCAGCAGGGGTCGGGTGTGAACTACGTCATCGAGATCGACGACGGCGAAGCGCCGGTGCTCAGAGAGACGGGGAGCGGCGGTCTCCTCGGCCGCGGGCTCCTCGCCGAGGGAGCGCTCGCCGACCACGTCGAACCGACGGAGACGCCGCGATACGTCGTCAGGAACAAGAAGCAGGGATTCGCGGTCGAGTCGACCGACGAAGCCGAGTCCCCCGCAGGCCCGGAGAGCGAGGCGGAGGGCCCGGCCGGTGCGACGCCGGACGGCGACCACAGCGCCGCGGCGCTCGTGACGGACGCGCGAGTGGTGTTCGCGGTCGGGCGCGCCGACGGCGACCGGCTCCGGGCGCTCGCGCTGTCGGACGTCGTCGCGGTGCGGACGACCGACGGATTGCTCGGCGGCGCCCTCGTCGTCGACACCGCCGGCGGGCTGCGCTATCGGTTCCCCACGCGGGGCGACCTCGCGGCCGTCCGCGAGTTCGTCGACGAGGCGAGGGGCGTCTGGACGCGCGCCGAGCGCCGGCTCGAGGCCGCCGCGGACACGCTCGACCGGGCCGATCGAGCAGTCGAATCGAGCGACCCGGACGGGGCGCTCGACGCGGTCGAGGACGCGCGGCGGGCCCTCCGGCGCGCCCGGGAGACGGCGTCGGCGCTCGGCGGTGCGGCGGCGTCGGTCGCCGACCGCGCGGCCGCGTACCGCGACCGGACCGCGCGGGTCGAGCACCGGGCCCGCGTCGAACGAGCCGAGCGCGCCCGCGAACGGGGCCACGACGATTGGGACGACGGCGAGTACGAGGCGGCGTTCGACCGCCTCGACCGCGCCGACGAGGCGTACGCGGCGGCCCAGTCGGTCGACGCCGGCTCGCCGAGCGACGACGAGATCGAACGCCGCCGCTCGGAACTGGTCGACGAACGCGATCGGCTGTCGGCGGTCCCGCTCGAACGAGCCGACGACGCCGTCGAAGCGGCGTCGTCGGCCGACGACCTCGAGACGGCGATCGAGTGGTGGGAGCGAGCGATGGAGCGCTGGGAGACGCTCCTGTCGCTAGACTGGGGGCGCGACGAGCGGCGGTTCGCCGGCGACCGCGAGACGGTTCGCGACCGGCTGGCGACGGCGGCCGAACGCCTCGTCGAGGCCCGCTGTGAGCGCGCGCGGCGAGCGCTCGCCACCGCCGACGCCGCTCCGGAGACCGCCGCTGAGGCGGAGGGCCGCGCCGAGACGGCGCTCGACGCCGCCCGCGAACTCGCCCGCGAGCGCGTCCCGGACGCGGTCGACACCGTCGAGGACCTCCGCGAGCGACTGGTCGAGCGGGACGGCGGTCGCTCGGCCGACGGCGAGAGCCGGGCGGACTCCGAGCGGGGCGAGTGGGTGTTCGCCGACGACGAGCGGGTCGCTGCGGCGCGGACCGGGCCGGTCGGCGACGGGACGGAACGGACGGAGCCGTCCGCTGTCGAGGCCGAGTCGTTCCGACGGCTCGTCGCCGACCTGCTCGACTCGTCGGGCTGGGACGTCGACCGCGTCGGGGACGACGACGCCGCGTACGACCTCAGAGCGACGGCTCCGGGACCGGTTCCGGTCGAGGCGGCCGTACTCGCGGTCCACGGGGGTCGGTCGCAATCCGTCGCCGCCGACCGGGTCGACCGGTTCGCGACCGCCGTCGAGGCCGACCCCGCGCTCGACGCGGCGGCCATCGTCGCCGGCGGCCGACTTCCCGACGCGACGCGCGAACGAGCGGCCGACTCCGGGGTCCGCGTCGTCGGCTCGGACGAACTCGCCCACGCGCGGGGCGCCCCCGGCGACGTGTCGGCCGACGCGCCGACGGCCGAGGCGAACGGAGGAGACGACCCGGCGGCGGGGTCGGAGTGACCTCGGGATCCGGCGGGGATCGGGTGTGTCAGGCGAACGCACGCGGTCGCGCGGGTTCGAAGGCTTTATCCTCGCGCTGGGACTCGTCTACAGCAAGACTATGGCCGACAAACCCGCCTCGATGTACCGGGACATCGACAAGCCCGCGTACACCCGACGGGAGTACATCACAGGTATTCCCGGTTCGAAGATCGCACAGCACCAGATGGGCGACAAGAACGCCGACCCCGAGGACTACCCGGTCCAGATCTCGCTCGTCGTCGAGGAATCGGTCCAGCTGCGCCACGGCTCGATGGAGGCCTCGCGCCTCTCGGCCAACCGCCACCTGATCAAGGAGCTCGGCGAGGGCAACTACAAGATGGTCCTCCGGAAGTTCCCCCACCAGGTCATCCGGGAGAACAAGCAGGCGACCGGCGCCGGCGCCGACCGCGTCTCCGACGGCATGCGCCAGGCCTTCGGGAAGATCGTCGGCACCGCCGCGCGCGTTCAGGCCGGCGAGCGCCTCTTCACGGCGTACTGCGACGTCGACCAGGCCGACGCCGTCAAGGAGGCGTTCCGCCGCGCCTACAACAAGATCACCCCGCCGTGCCGCATCAAGGTCGAACGCGGCGAAGAACTGCTGATCCGGTAACGCGACCCTCGTTTCGCCCCCGTCGCGGGCACGTCTCCGTCGGCGCCGCGCGCGAGTACCGCGTTCTCGTCGAGCGCCGGCGGTCGAACGCACGGCCGGTCCTGTCAGTGGTCAGTACGGCGACACCGTTTTCTCTCGCCCAGTGGTATCGTCTCGCACGATGTCGCTACTGGAGGTCGACGCCCGCGGCGCGGTGCGGGAAGATGCGGACCCGTTCACGGGTCGGTGGTCGTGGCGGAACGGCGCTGTCGCGGGGTTGGTCGCGACCGTCGTGACGGGGGTGGCGATCACAGTCTCCGACCTCGTCGTGATCCGCGAGTCGGTGGCGGCGCTCTACGGGTTCGAGGGGGTCCTCGTCGCCGGGTGGATCGCTCATCTCGTCCACGGGACGCTGTTCGGAGTCGGATTCGCGGCCGTCCTCTCGGACCCCGGGCTCTACCGGTTGAGCGACTGGCTCTGGAAGACGATCCTCGCGGGCGCGGTCTACGGACTGGTGCTCGGCGTGGTCGGCGCGGGCGTCATCATGCCGATCTGGCTGTCGGTGGTCGGCGTCTCGTCGCCGGCGAGGGTCCCGAACGTGACCGCCCCGCTGCTCCTCTGGCACCTCGGCTACGGGCTCGTCCTCGGCGCCGTCTTCGGCGTCCTCGAACGGCGAGACGCCCCACAGCGGAGGGGCTAAGTGGGACTGATCACAAGGGCGGGTATGCTCCGGCTGGCGGTCGCCACGAACGCCGAGACCTACGAGCGGATGCGCGACCCGCTCGCCGCGCGAGACGTCGAGGTCGACCACGTCCGCTCTCGCGAGCGAACGGTCGATCTCATCGACCCACCGTGGGGCGAGTTCGACGTCGGCTTCGTCTACCCGCCGCGACTGATGGAGGGCGGCGTCGCCGACGCCGCGCTCTCGGTCCCGTGGGTCAACGACCGCGAGTCGGTCCTCCGCTCGCGCAACAAGGCCGACGTGATCGCCCGACTCGCCGCCGCGGACGTGCCCGTCCCCGAGACGGTCATGGTCTCGAACCCCGTCGACGAGTCCGAGGTGGTCGACGCCTTCGACAGGTTGGACCCGCCGGTCGTCGTCAAACCGAACTCGACCACGCGCGGCGTGGGCGTCGCGAAGGCCCACGATATGGACTCGCTACTCGGGGTCGTCGACTACCTCGACCTGGTCCACGACTTCCAGGCCACCGGCGACAAGTCGTTCCTGGTCCAGGAGTACGTCCCCGACGCGACGGACTACCGCGTGATGGTGCTCGACGGCGAGTACGTGGGGTGCGTGGAGCGTCGCCTCCCCGACGACGCGCTGGCCGCCGGCCAGTGGAAGCACAACGTCCACCGCGGCGCCGAGGCGAGCCGCGTGGACCTCGACCCCGCGCTCCGAGAACTGGCCGAGCGGACCGCCGAGGTGCTCGACATCCCGTTCCTCGGCGTCGACCTGCTCGTCACCGACGACCGAGCGGTCGTCAACGAGACCAACGCCCGGCCTACCATCGACGACGCCGAGAAGTACGTCGACGGCTTCTGGGACGACCTCGCGGAGCTGGTCCGGCGGACGGCGGACGAGTGAGGACGGGCGGCGGTCGGAGGCTACGAGGCCACACCGGCCGCGGCAAGCGGGCTCCGTGAAACAGCTGGACCGTCACGCCCGATGCGGCTTTCCGAACTGGCGGGACTGAAAGGGGCCGGTCGCTGCGGGAACCCCGCCGAAGTAAGGACCACAGCGAACGGAGTGAGCGAGGACCACAGCGAGGCGCGGGACCGCAGCGACCGGGGGCTTTCACGCCGTCTGCCGTCCGGTAGTCGTCGAGGTCGGTCTCGGCAACAGTCGCTCTACTCTCGGATCTCGTCGGCGATCCGTTCCAGTTCCGCGGACTCCTCGTCTGAGTAGGCGACGACGCGCACGTCCGAGAGGGTCCCGGGTTCGTATTCGGCGACGGTCTCGCAGACGATCCGGGCGCCCTCGGCGAACGAGAAGCCGGCGACGCCGGTCCCGAGGACGGGGAGGACGACCGACTCGCAGCCCAGTTCGTCGGCGCTGGCGAGCGCGTTGCGGGTCGCGTCGGCGATCGAGTCCTCGGTCGCGCGGCCGTCGCCGTAGTGGGGCATGGCGGCGGCGTGGATCACGTGCTCGGCGTCGAGTTCGTAGGCGTCGGTGACGGCGGCGGCGCCCAGATCTATCGGTCCCTCGTTCATCGCCTCCTCGTTGATGGGACCGCCCGCGGTGCGGCGGAGCGCGCCGGCGACGCCGCTGCCCATCCGCAGGCTCGTCCCCGCGGCGTTGACCAGCGCGTCGGCGGACTGGGCGGCGATGTCCCCCTGAACGGTGGTGAACTCCATGTGCGAGCGTGGATCCGCGAGGGGCTAAAAAGCGTCCCCCGGCCGCGGGGCGCGCGAACCCGGTAGGCTAAAGGGCGGGCGTCCGGAATCGACAGACCAGAGGGCCCGTATCTCAGTCTGGTTAGAGAGAGCGGCTCATAACCGCTTCGTCCT
>JBDGSU010000087.1:0-19306 GCA_042217395.1 Halosimplex sp. | reverse complement strand
AAACACATACGTTCTGTCTACTCACCTGCCCCCGCTACCGGTCTCTGATTATCGGGACTGCGCAGCTTACACCTCCGTTCATACCCTCACAACAGTCGTGTGACGGGATTGTTATTTGCTGAAATCCACGTGATATTTACACAATATCTTCCGGGACGTGGAGAACGAAATCAACAAAGTTCGTGTTACCTCGCGGACCGGTGTGGACGGGTAGCGTTACTCCGGTGGCGACGGTTCGCCCCGGACCGAACGCGTCGACCGCGGGTCGGAGCCGGTCGGGTGCGTCCGAGTATCCGACGGTTGACCGTCGCGGTCGGTCCCCGTGTGTGACTGATCCTGTCTGGGTAAGCTCAGGACGGTCGCCGTTGCGCCGCGCCTATCCCGCCGGTGGGCTGTGACTAGCGCCGGTTGGGGACCGGGAGGCTCTCCGTACTCGCGCTCGAGGCGAGGTTATCGAGCGGGTCGACGGATCTAGCCTGCGGTTTCGGGTCCGTTCGTGCCGTTCCGCGCGTCGTCGACCGGGATCCCGAGACGCAGATCGTCGGTACTGCGCTCGAACCCCTCGGGGGTTCGATAATACGCCGTGATTGCGCCGAGGTACGTGTTGGCGGCGGCGGACTCCTGGGCGCCGATAGCGACGGTGAGCCGTCGGCTCTCTCCGGGTTCGAGGCGGTCGACGAACACGCTCGTCTGCCGGCTGTCCCGGAGCGTCCCGCCGAAGTGGAGGGGCGCGTCGACCCGGAGGACGAGGCCGACGTCGGTCGCCGCCTCCGTTCCGGTGTTCGAGACGACGAACGTGTAGCGTTCGGAATCGCCGGCCTCGATCCGCGCGCCGTCGGCCGATTCGACCGTCAGTCGCGGACTGTCGACGACCCGGAGCGGGACTCGCACGACCAGCGAGCGCGTGCGGTCGTTGTACTCGGTGTCAGCGGCGCCGTACCGGACGGACCCGGTGTAGTCGAACTCTACCCGGAGCGGGAGCTGGTACTCCCCCGGCGAGAGCCCCCGTCCGACGCCGAGGTCGAGCGTCAGGTCCGTCCCCGCGCCGCGCTCGAGTCGGCCGAGCAGTCGCGTCCCGTCGCGGAGCACGAGCCGGTTCGACAGCGGCCGACCCAGGAGGTCCTCGGCGACCGAGACGCGGAGGTCCCGCGCCGTCGTGACGCGCTCCTCGAACCGCTCGGGTCCGCCCCTAATGAGCGTCCCGTCGTTGCCGAGCGTGACCAGGAGCCGCTGGTGGTCTCCCCAGGTCACCCGGTTCTCGGTCGCGACCGCATCGATCGTCGGGTTGCCCACGACCGTCCCCTCCTCGGGCGTCGCGACCTGCGGGACCCCTACCGCCGTGCCGGCGACGACGAGCGCGACGAGCGCGAAACCGGCGAGTATCGTTCGCATCGTGTCGGCAATCTAAGGTTTGGGCGCGTTTGAGTCTGTCGCGGCCCTCGCCGGTGGCGGTGGTCGTCGCGGCGAGCGTAATCGGCTTGTCCCGGCGCGTTCACGGGTCGCGTATGGGCTGGACGATCGAGACCGCCCGGGTCACCCACTGCCCGACCTGCGGGACACCGCTCGGTGAACGCGAGACGAGCGACGGGACTCGACCGTACTGCGAGGCGTGTGACCTGACCGTCTACCGGAATCCGGTCCCGATGGGTCGGGCGACGGTCGTCGACGGTGACGGTCTGTTGCTCGTGCGACTGGGCGTCGGCGAGGACGCCGGCGAGTGGGCGCTCCCCGGCGGTCGCCTCGAACACGGCGAGTCGCCTCGCGAGGGCGCCGCGCGCGAGCTCGCGGAGGAGACGGGGCTGTCGGTCGAACCCGCGGCCCTCGAACTGCTCGGCGACGGGTTCCTCGAGTTCGACGAGACGACGATGGTCTCGTTCAACTTCGCGGCGCCGGCCGACGCGGCGACGGGCCGGCTCGAAGCCGGGTCCGACGCCGCCGACGCCCGGTTCGTCTCCCGGGGGGAACTGCGCGAACTGGACGCGCCGTTCAGGGCGTCGGGGCGCGAGCAACTGCTGGCCGCGTTCGACGCGGTCTGATCGCCGACGGCCGCCAGGCCGCCCGCTCCACCCGCGAAGGTTCGCCGTGAGACCTATTGCGCGGGGCGTCGACGGCTTCGGCACGCATGTCGATGCTCCACACGACCGCCGTCGATAGCCTCCTGTCGCTGACCGCCCCGGCCGACGACCCCGTCCTCGACGAGATGGAGGCCCGGGCCGACAGCGAGGGGTTCCCGACCGTCGGCCCCGAGGCCGGGGCGGTCCTGCGACTCTGCGCGCGGCTCGCCGGCGCGAGTTCGGTCTTCGAGTTCGGGTCGGGATTCGGGTACTCCGCCTACTGGCTCGCCCCGGCGGTCGGGCCCGACGGTCGGATCGTCCTGACCGAGGTCGACGAGGACGAACTCGCCCAGGCGCGGACCTACTTCGAGCGCGGCGGCTACGCCGACCGCGCCGTCTTCGAGCACGGCGACGCCCTGTCGGTCGTCGGGGACTACGACGGCCCGTTCGACGCGGTCCTGCTCGACCACGAGAACGACCGCTACGTCGAGGGGTTCGAGGCCGTCCGCGGGAAGGTCCCGGTGGGAGGCGTCGTCGTCGCGGACAACGTCCTCCACTCCTCGGCCGACCCCGGGTTCGGCCCCGCCGACCTCGACGCGGTCCTCCGGGACGAGAAGCCCGAGACCGGCGGCTCCGAGCACGAGTGGATGGCCGAATACTACCGACACGTCCGCGACGACCCCGACTTCGAGACGACGGTCCTGCCGGTCGGCGAGGGGCTGTTCGCCTCGGTCAGGACGTAGGCGGGGCGGGCTCTCCGGCCGTCACTCCTGCAGGTCGGCCTCGCGCAGCGCCTCGTTGAGGTCCTCGCGGACGACCTCGCCGAGTTCGCGTTCCCGGGCCGTCGTCACGACGCGGTTCTCCTGTACCGAGGAGCCGTCGCGGATGAGCAGGCGGACGTTGCCGTTCTCGCCGGCGCGGGTGGCCTTCGCGCGCACGCCCGACCGCGACCCCGATCCGCCGGCGTCGATGGGGCCGGGGATGATCTTCTTGACGTGGGGGTGACCGGCGACGGTCTGGATGGCACGCTGGCCGGCGCGTCCCCCCACGAGCGTCGAGTGCGAGCCACCGATCTTCTCGCGCGGGGCCGTCTCGACGACTTCCAGCGGGGCCTCGCCCCGCCGCGAGAGGACCGACTCGACGGGGTCGTCGGCGTCGCCGATCCGGTAGAACTCGTGGTGCAACTGCGCGCGCACCGCGCGCAGCACCTCGCGGTCGCCGGTCGCGTACACTTCCTCGGGGCGCTTCCGTCGCACTTCGTCGGCGACGAGGCCCGCGAAGTTGCGTAGTTCGACCACCTCGGTCTCCTCGCCGTCCTCGGGGGTGGTCGTCACCTCGCGGACGCCGACCACTTCCTCGTCGACGAGCGCGGTGACGCGAGCGCGGTCGCGCTCGAGTTCGAGGACGACGGCGTCGGCGTTCTCCGAGCGACAGACCAGGCAGTAATCGCCCGGTCGCTCGAGGGCCGATCCGCAGCGCCGACACTCCATGTACGCCTCGGTTTCCCGTCGAGCGGCAAAAGGAGCGCGAAAGACACGGCCCGTGGGACGCGCCCACGAGTCCCGGGCGGACGTCGACGGGCGACGCGACGAGCGACCGCTCTCGGCGGACGGCCCTGCAGGCCCGGTTATGATGGTCAGACCCGAACTATCGCCGGGAGGACAACGGTTATGTGGGCCGTGTCTGAACGGCCCCGTAATGTCCGCGATCCGTCGACTCGTTCGTCGGGAGGGGCGATGACCGTCGAAGCCGCGACCGCGCGGTCGGAGTCTGACGGGACCCGCGTGGGCGCGTTCGTCGTCGCCACGCTCTTGTCGAGCTGGACCATCGCGCTCGTGACGGTCACCGACACCGTCCCCGCGTACACCGCTCCGCTCATCATGCTCGTCCCGGCCGTCGTCGCGCTCGCCGTCAGGCGGATCGGCGGCACCGGTCTCCGGGCGACGGTCGCTCGATCGCTCCGGGGGTCCACGGTCCCGTCGCTGGCGTTCGCCGTGCTGTACCCCGTCGGCTTCATCGGCCTCGCCGCGCTCGTCGCACTCGTCACGGGCCTCGGTGCGTACCGGCCGGGCGTCGAGAACGCCGTCGACCAGGTGCTCGCACAGGGCGGGGTCGTCGCCGTCCCCGTCTTCCTCCTGATCAATCTCGCGCTCACCTACGGCGAGGAGTTGGGCTGGCGGGGCTATCTCCTCCCCGAACTCACCGACCGCCGGGACCGGGTCACCGCCACCCTCGCCGTCGGCGTCGTCTGGGGCCTCTACCACTCCGCCTTTCTCTACTCGGCGGCCGCCGCGCTCGGCGTCGAGCGTCCGCTCCTGGTGACCGCCGTCCAGGCCGGCGCCGTCGTCACCGTCTCGTTCCCCTTCGCGTACTCCTACTACCTCACCGACGGCAGCGTCTTCCCCGCGATGGTGTTCCACCTCGTCTGGAACGTCCTCAACCCCTGGATTCTCGGCGACGTCTACGGCAACGCCCGGGGACTGGTCGCCGGTCAGGTGTTTCTCGTCAGCGGTGAAGGCGCCCTCGGCCTCGCGCTCGGCGCGGTCGCCGCCGTCGGGTTCGCCGTCCTCTTCCGCCGCGATATCGGCCTTCCTGCGGCGTGAGCGGCCGCCGTGGCGGCCGTTCCCCGGCGTCACGGGTTCCGAACCGAAACCCGCGCCCCGTATTCTCGGTCGCCCCCGAACTGTCCCGCAATACTCCGTCTCAGAGGTCGTCGGGGTCGGTCTTGCAGTACTCCCGGAGCACGACCGTCGCGTAGCTCCCCTTCGGGAGCGCGAACTCGAAGGCGAGCGCGTCCCCGTTACCGTCCGCCGCGTCGACCGAGAGATCGGTCCGGACGAGGATTGCCCGGCGAGTCCCGGTCGACTCGAACTCCCCGGGGAGGGCGAAGTCACCCGGCGCGAGGCCGAGGTCGTCGAGGACTTCGCGCTCGATCTCGCCGGGTTCCCCGTCGGCGAGTTCGGTCTCTGTCCCGACCAACGGCGCGGTTACGAACGCCCGGCCGCGCTCGCAGTGCCGGCGCACGGTCCGCACCCGGTCTTCGGTCACGCGCTGCGTGCGGTCGGTGTCGGGGAGCGCGAGCCCTTCCGGGGCGTCGGGATCGGAGAAGCAGACTACGTCCCCGGCGACGGGCTCGTGGAACGGGAGCCCGCGCGCCAGTCGCTCCGAGAGGATGCGGTTGAACGCGTAGGACTGGGCGGCGTTGACGAACAACCGCTGGAGGTTCGAGGGGACGGCCTCGAGCGCGGCGCGGTAGTCCTCGGCGTCGAGGTCGCCGTCTCCGCCGTCTTCTCCTCCTTGCTCGTCTCGCCGCTCGACGAGCCGGTGACACATCGACCGCTCGTAGCCCAGTCGCTTCGGCAGCCGCTCCAGCGCGCCGGCCCAGTCTTCGGTCTCCTGCACGTACTGCCGGGCCTCGCGAGTCGACTCGGGTTCGCGCTCGGCGGGGTTGCCGACGTAGGCCAGCACCGCGCCCTTCCAGTTCCCGCGGAGTACTTCGAGGCCCACCTCGTGAGTGACCGGTCGCTTGCTGCCGAACCGCTGCTGGCCGAAGTAGTTGGGGACGCCGACGGTTGCGGGATCTTCAGCATCGGTGCTCGCCACGCCGTCCGACTCCCCCGTGTCGCCGCCGCTGGCGAACGCTCGCAGGTCGGCGGTGACGGCGTCGGCGCGCTCGAGTGCGGCGGGTTCGATCCCGCGGACGGTTATCTCGAAGGCGTTGCCGGCGAGGTCGCCGAACAGGACCGGACGGCCGGTCCGGCCGAGTAGTTCGATCTCGGTGTCGCGGATGTCGACGCCCCGCAACTCGTCGGGGTCGGCCTTCGCGACGGAGAACAGCTGCGTCGTCACGGCGTGTTTGTCCTTCGTCCCCGCCCAGGAGACCCGCTCGCGGGAGATCCCGAGGCGGTCCGAGAGCTCCGCGGCGAAGTCGTTGGTGTCCCAGCCCCGCAGCGTGACCCGTGCGAGCAGGTGGGGGTACCCCCCGGGGTCGGCGTCGAGCGGTTCCGGGTCGAACGCCTCGATCTCGGAGACCCGGAAGTCGTCGGGCGACTCGCGGAGGCGGCCGCCCACGCCGGGCGCGTCGCTGACGTAATATGCCATCCCGACCGCCCGCTCGACGGGGTGTGCCTCGCGCATCTGTTGATCGCCCTCGGTCGTCGCGGTACCTGTATCTGCCTGTCTGGGATGGACTGTCGGAAGAGACGAGACTCTATTCGGTCTCCGTCGGAACGCGACCGCTAGCTCGATCGTGACTGCAAACAGCGTGAAAGCCCCGGTCCGCTTCGGTCGCGCGCCTTGCTGCGCGCTTCGCTCACTACGTTCGCTGCAGTGCTTGCTGCGGCGGGCTTCCCGAAGCGGACCGCCCCTTTCGTTCCCACCCGCATCGAACGGTTGACCGGTCTGTGCGGGTGGGAACGAAAGGGGCGACGCGCTGCACGAACCCCGGCGAAGTAAGTACCGCAAGGAGCGGAGCGACTGAGGAACGCAGCGAGCCGCGGGAGTGCAGCGCGTCGGGGTCGCCGGCGCGATGCGCCGGCTTCCGGCGAGGTCGAAGACCTCGCTTGGCTTTCACGCTGTTCGCGGCAGACGCGCCGTTGGCGGTCGCGGTCGAAGCACTCTCCGTAGCGTCTACAGTCTCGACGGGCTCTCCGACCACACCTAGACGCGAAACGAACAGGTAGGGGGCACCCGAAACGTCCGATCCATGGAGGTCGAGGGAGTCAGCGTCGAGGTCGAGACGCGAGCGCCGACGGGGCAGACCCACGCGTACGTGCTCGGTTCTGACCCGACGCTGCTTATCGACCCCGCCGCCCGCACGGACCGCCTCGACGCGGTCGCGGACGAGCGACGCGTCGGCCACGTCGCGGTCACGCACCACCACCCGGACCACGTCGGCGCCGTCGCCGACTACGCCGAGCGCCGCGACGCGACCGTCTGGGCCCGCACCGGCCGCGCGGACGCGTTCGAGGCGGCCACCGAGGTCGAACCCGACCGCGCGTTCGCGGAGGGAACGCGCATCGAGACGGGCGAGGGCCCGGTCCGCGTCGTCGATACACCGGGGCACGCGCCCGAGCACGTCGGGTTCGCGGTCACGGACGGCGACGCGCCGGTGCTCGTCAGCGGCGACCTCGCCGTCGCGGATGGCAGCGTCGTCGTCGGCGCGCCAGAGGGGGACCTGCGCGCGTATCTCACTTCCCTTCGGCGGGTCCACGCGATGGCGCCCGACCGCCTGCTCCCGGGTCACGGTCCCGAGATCACCGACGGGGGCGTCACCGGGACGGCGACGCGGCTGATCGCCCACAGGCTCGACCGCGAGCGGCGTGTCCGCGAGGCGGTCGCCGGCGGCGCGGAGACCGTCCCGGCGATCACCGACGCGGCCTACGAGAAGGACCTGAGCGGCGTGCGCGACCTCGCCGAGGCGACCGTCCGCGCGCACCTCGAAAAGCTCGCGGTCGAGGGGCGAGTCCGCTGGGACGGCGAGCGAGCGCGACCTCCGGAGTGAGGACCCCTCGGCCGGTGGGACCGACCCGTTCGCGACGCGCTTTTGGCCGTCGGCCCGGTAGCACGGGCATGGAGAGTCTCGAAGCCGAGCGCGAGCGGGCCCGCGACCTCGACGTGTCCGACCTGGCCGACGCCATCGAGTCCATCGGCTTCGAGTGCACGCGCTGTGGCGCCTGCTGCAAGGCGGTCGAGGGGTGCGAGGGCGACGAGACAGATCAGGACGGGGACGCCGACGCGACGACCGACGCCGCGGAGGGCCACGACCACACCGCGACGGTGTTCCCCGACGAAGTTCGCGAGCTACAGGAGACGGACGAGTACGACTGGCGCGACGTGGCGCGGCCGATGCCCTACGGGCTGGTCGATGGCGAGGACGGTCCGCAGGGCGAGACGTTCGAGTGGGCACTCGAGACCGACGACTGCGGTGACTGCACGTTCTACGCCGAGGACGACGACGGCGTCGGCGCCTGTACGGTCCACGAGGACCGCCCGCTGGTCTGTCGGACCTATCCCTTCAGCGTCGCGCTCGGCGGCACGAGCCAGCCGATGGGCGAGGCCGTCGACGAGGCGGGGATGGTCCGCGCGCACGAGTGCGAGGGGCTCGGTCGGGACATCTCGCGCGAGCACGCCGAGGAGCTGGCCGAGGCGCTCAAGGAGCGAGCGGTCCGGGAACTCGACGAGGCGATCGCGGTACGCGACGGCTACCACCCGGTCGAGCGCGACCCCGGCGACGTGGTCGTCTTCGACTCCGAAGGGGCCAAGCGACCCGACGGGTCACGGATCGACTGAGTGCGTAGCGGAGCGGTAGCGGGGCGGTGGCGGTAGCGGGGCAGTAGCGGGGCGGTGGCGGTAGCGGGGCGGTGGCGGTAGCGGGGCGGTGGCGGTAGCGGGGCAGTAGTGGTAGCGGGGCGGTGGCGTCGGCAGAGCGTACGGCGCCGTAGGCGCCGTTTCTCCGCTCGCGCTCCGCGCGAGCGGCCTTTTTGCCCCATCTTTTTGCGTCGGGGGTGGGTCGCGAGCCCGCGACCCACCCCCCGAACGGAAAAAGGTGGTTGCTGAGATTTATAAAACAGCGCTCCTATGTCCCGACCGGAGGTCTACATCGTGGAAATCTCGGAGAAACTGCTGTGTCTGTTCAGTGCTGACGTCTCGGACGACGGCGACCGGTACGTCGTGGAGGTCCCGCGGCGGGAGATCGAGACGGGAGCCGTCGAACCGGGGGAGACCTATCGCGTCGCGCTCATCTCCTCTGAAGTCGAGGCGGGGAGCGAGACCGACCAGGACAACGTCCCATCGGAGCCTCAGCCGCCGGTCGAAGGGGGCGAGATCCGCTACGTCGAGATCGAAGACATCGGCAAACAGGGCGACGGGATCGCGCGCGTCGAGCGGGGGTACGTGATCATCGTCCCCGGCGCCGACGTCGGCGACCGGGTCAAAATCGAGGTCACTGAGGTCAAATCCAACTTCGCCGTCGGTGAGATCATCGAAGAGGACCTGTAGTCTCCCGTTCTTTCGATTCCGTCGGCGCACACCGGTTCCCAGTCGCGACTCCGACGGTCGAACCCGCCTCGGGTCGACAGGTACGATCGGTTAACCAACGGAACCAACGGTGGGGGTCAGAGCCGGCGTAGGCCCTCGTTATCGACCGTGGCGAGCGAAGAAATCGCAAGCGGGCGCGGGGGTTTACTGAGTGTACCAAACCCGATTTAGGGGTACGGTACCTCCGGATCGGTATGAGCGCGACCACTGCGAGCGCGACTGGCGACCAACTGACCCTCTCGGAGAAACAGCGGCGGATCCTCGACTACCTCCGGGACAACGCGGCCACGCAGACGTACTTCAAATCGCGGCTCATCGGCGACGAACTCGACCTCTCGGCGAAGGAAGTCGGATCGAACATGACCGCGATCCAGAACAGCGACACCGACCTCGACGTGGAGAAGTGGGGCTACTCCTCGTCGACCACCTGGAAGGTCACCGCGTAGTCGGCGACGGCTCACTCTCGCGTTTTCTCACCGCTCGGCGAGCGACGGTGCTCCCGGAGCGGTTCCGCTGTATCGTCGCATTCGAGAGCGTTTGCGCGGTCGATCGCACGAGTGCGTGCGATCGTCCGAGCCGCGTCTTTCAAAGTCTACTGTGGTTCACCGCGGGACGGGCCGATCAGGGGTCGTAGGTGACGACGATCAGGGATCGTAGGTGACGATGTCGTCGGCGTCGGCCGCGAGCCGGGCGGCCTCGGGGCCGAAGGAGTCGGCGTGCTGGACGAGCAGGAGGAGGAGCGTCTCCGGGCGTTCGAGGCGGTAGCCGTCCTCACGGGAGAGGAGGCCGGCGTCGGCCAGCTGGCTGGCGTACTTGCTGACGGTCGGCGCGGAGACGCCCAGTTGCTCGGCCAGGGCGGTGCCGGTGGCCTCGGGGTCGCGCAGGAGTGCGACGATCATCCCGCGAGGGGTCTCACGGCGGAGGTAGCCAAGCGCCACCTGTTCGAACTCGGAGAACCGATCTGCGGGAAAAAAGCGGCGGTAGTCGCCGTCCTCGCGGCTCTCGACGGCGCCCTCGCGCTCCAGTCGGCGGAGGTGGTGCTGGGTCTCGCCGGTGCCCAGCTGGAGGTCGTCGCGGATCTTCGAGAAGTGCGCGCCGGGCGTCGCGGCGACGTACCCGAGGAGGGCGTCGGGGGCGTCGCTGTCGCTCTCCCTCGCGAAGCCGATGAGCGGGCTGGACGCGCCCAGCGCGGCGAAGCGCCGGAGGGTCGCCCGCTTGCTCTCGTCGACGTCTCCCTCCCGACTCATTATGGGCTTTTTGGCGACAGGGTGGTAAAACGCCTTCGCCTCTCCCGCCGGTCGGCCCGCGATCCGCAGAGAGCGCATCAGACGGGCGAACGTCGATGTGCGAGTCGAACCCGGACGTCGATCCGACAGGGGTCCGGTACGTACCTGGATGGAAAACGGCCCGTATCGGGTCGCGAGAACGCGGAGGGTGGTTGGGGCCGACCGAAGGGGGTCGACGTACTCGGTCGCGTCGCTCCGTCGCGGCGTCGAGCTACTCCGTTTCGGCCTCGGGTTCGCGCTCGCCGTCGGCGCCGGATCCGCTCCCGTCGTCGGTGTTCTCGCCCGGGCCGCCGACGGGGCTGCCCGAGGGGTTCATCTCGGCGTCCATCTCCTGGATCACCTCGTCGGGGTCGCGGATGTCGGCGGGGTCGTTGCCCTCCTTGATGGCCTGGGCCTCCTGTTCCATCTCCTCGACGTCGACCTCGGCTTCCTGGTCGATCTGGCCGAGGATCTCCTCGATGTCGTCGAGGCCGAGGAGTTCGCGCGTCTCGCTGTCGAAGTCGAGCGAGTCGAGTTCGCCCTCGCCGTTGACCTTGGCCATGTCGGTGACGTCGCTGCCCGAGAGGTGCTTGCCGTAGCGGCCGACCAGCGAGGTGAGCTCCTGGGGCATGACGAACGTCGTCGACTCGCCCTGGCCGATGTTCTCCAGGGTCTCCATCCCCTTGTCGATGATGGCGCGTTCGCCCATCGACTCGGCGGACTTCGCTCGCAAGACGGTCGAGATGGCGTCACCCTGCGCTTCGAGGATCTGGGACTGCTTTTTCCCCTGTGCGCGGACGATGTCGGACTGTTTCTCACCCTGGGCCTGCTCGATGGCCGAGCGGCGTTCCCCCTGGGCTTCGAGGATCATCGCGCGGCGCTTGCGCTCCGCGGAGGTCTGTTGCTCCATGGCCTGCTGGACGTCCTTGGAGGGGTTGACCTCGCGGACCTCGACGCTCTCGACGCGGATGCCCCACTCGTCGGTGGGTTCGTCGAGTTCCTTGCGGATCTTCGCGTTGATCTCCTGGCGCTTGTTCAGCGTGTCGTCGAGTTCCATGTCGCCCAGGACGGCCCGCAGCGTGGTCTGGGCGAGGTTGGAGACGGCCTTCTTGTAGTTGTCCACTTCGAGGAACGCCTTCTTGGCGTCCATGACCTTGATGTAGACGACGGCGTCGGCCGTGACCGGGGAGTTGTCCCGGGTGATCGCCTCCTGTCGGGGGACGTCCAGGGTCTGGGTCCGCATGTCGAAGGCATAGGTCTTCGAGACGAACGGCGGCACGAAGTTGATACCGGGTTCGAGGAGCTTGCGGTACTCGCCGAAGACCGTCAGCGCGCGCTTCTCGTAGGCGTTGACGATCTCCACCATCTGGTAGACCGTCACGACCGCCAGCAGCAACAGGATCACTGCTACGACCGGAAGGGCTCCAACGACACTCTGCAACACTGGTGCGGGGAACATACGATCGGAGTTAGCCCCACCTCGTCAAAAGTGTTGGGTGAGATGCCACAGTTCCGCTCGTCGGCGACGCCCGGCGAGCGGGTCGCGGGAGCGTCGGTCGCGGCCGTGAGCAACCGGTCCGCGGGCCGGATCAGGCGGTGTCGGTCTCGAACTCGCGGTCCCCGTCGCGGTCGCGGTCCTCGGCCTCGCCGTCGGGGTCGGACCCGTCGCCGTCGGTGGACCGGTCGGCTTCGCGCCGGCGCTCGCGGGCGAGTTCGCGGTCGATCTCGTCGACGCCGCCGGCGAGCGGTTCGACGGTGAGGACGTTCCCGCCGCCGGGGTCGACGACCATGACCTCGGTCCCCTCCTCGATGGCGCCGTCGACGCTCTCGGCGCGGTAGTAGGGGCTGAACCCGCCGCCCTCGAGTTTCACCTCGCCGCCCGAGCGGGTGACCCGCTCGGTGACGCGGCCGGTCTTGCCGCGAAGCGAGTCCGAGTCGCTGGTCTGTGGGCCGCCCTTGCCGCCGTAGAAGTCGAACTGGCGGTAGACGTAGAACGCCGCGCCGCCGGCCGCGAGGACGAGTCCGGCGAGGATCAACGGAGCGAACACGCCCAGTCCCGGCGGAAGGAGGAGCCCGACCAGCCCGGCGACGAGGAGGGCGACGCCGAGGACGATGAAGTGCGCGCCGGGAGCGAACGCCTCGGCGACGACCAGTGCGGCCCCCGCGAGCAGGAGGAACAGCGAGAGATTCCCCCCGATCCACGCGAGGACCGAACTCTGCCCGACCCACTCGAACATATCCGAGCTTAGGCCCCCCGTCCGAAAACACTTCTGCTCACGTGGGTCGAGACTCCGCGGGCGCGAATCCCGTCAGAACCGGACGAAGGCCGCGTAGGTGACCGCCGTCACGGCGGCGACCGCGAGCACGATCGCGCCGATCGTCGTCGGGGTCAGCGGCGTGACGATGCTCGCGAACACCAGCAACACGAGCAGCGCGCCCGCCGCGACGAACACGGCGCTCTCGGGCTCCGGCGTGTCGGACTCGACCGGGAGCTCCGAGGCGAACGCCCCGGCGACGTTGCCGCCGTCGTCGGTGGCCCGGTCGGACGCCCCCTCGGTCGCCCGGTCCGGCTCGCCGATCGTCACGGTGGATCCGTCGTCGTCACCGACCGTCACGTCCCAGCTGTCGCGCTCGTCGCCCGTGCTCGACTCGGCGTCCTCGCCGGTGTCGTCGCCGACCTCGTCGACCGAGAAGCGCCACTCCTCGTCGTCGTCCCCGGTCCCGGCGTCGTCTGCCATGCCCGTCCGTAACGGTCGGCGACCAAAAGGGTTTGCCGTCCGCCTCCGGCGTCAGACGCCGGAGGCGGCGTCCGGCGGCTTACCGGATCTTCGTCCCGGGCTCGGCGTCGCCGTGGGTCGTCAGCAGGTCGGCCTCCTCGCCGGCCGCGAGCACCATCCCGTTGGACTCGTAGCCGAACAGCTCCGCTTTCTCCATGTTCGCGAGCAGGACCACTTTCGTCCCCGGGAGTTCGTCAAGGTCGTGGAGCTGCTTGATGCCGGCGACGACCTGTCGCGTCTCGAGGCCGATGTCGACCTCCAGGCGGGCGAGCTTGTCGGAGTCCTCGATGGGCTCGGCGGACTCGATCCGGCCGACGCGGATGTCCAGTTCCTCGAAGTCGTCGAAGCTGACGCGGTTCTCGGCGAGTTCCTCGACGTCCATACTCCCCTCGTCGCGCTCGGCCGCCTCGTCGGTTTCGGTTCCGCCCTCGCCGTCACCCGCCGCGGCGTCGGCATCGCCCGCGTCGGCGACCTCCTCGACGCGGTCTTCGAGCTTCCGGTTCAACTCCTCGACGCGCTCGTCTTCGATCTTCTCGAACAGCTCCGCGGGTTCGCCGAACTCCGCGGGCGGGGCCTCGAGCGCGGCCTCGAGCGTGGCGTCGGCGACCGACCCGTCCTCGTCGAGCTGGTCCCACAGGCGCTGGGCGGTGTCGGGCGTCGCCGGGTAGACGAGGACGGCGACGGCCTTGGCGATCTGGACGCAGTCGCGGATGACGGGCGCGGCCTCGTCGTCGTCGAGGTTCCAGGGCTCGTGGCGCTGGATGTACTCGTTGCCGAACCCGGCGAGCCGGACGGCCGCCTGCGTCGCTTTCCGCACCGAGTAGTCGTCGATCGCGGCCTCGAACTCGTCGACCGCCTCCTGGATGCGCTCGCGGACCTCACCGGAGACGTCGGCGTCGGGTGTCCCGCCGAAGTTGCGCTCCGCGAAGAGGAGCGAGCGGTAGGCGAAGTTGCCGACGTTGCCGACGAGTTCGCCGTTGACCCGCTCGGCGAAGCGGTCCCAGGAGAAGTCGATCTCGTCCTGGAAGCCCCCGACGGTGGTGAGGTAGTACCGCAGGGTGTCCGGATGGAACCCCTCGTCGAGGAACTCGCGGGCCCAGATCGCCCGGTTCCGGCTGGTCGAGAAGGCGTCGCCGTCGAGGTTCATGAACCCGCTGGCGACCACGGCCCGCGGTTCGTTGAAGTCGGCGCCGCGGAGCATCGCCGGCCAGAAGACCGTGTGGTGCTGGATGATGTCCTGGCCGATGATGTGGACGATCTCGCCGCCGTCGGGGCGGTCGTCGGTGCCGTGGTTCTTCCAGACGGCCTCCCAGTCGTACTCGTCGGCCCCGACGCGCTCGGTGTACTGTTTCGTCGAGGAGACGTACTCGATCGGCGCGTCGACCCAGACGTACAGCACGAGGTCCTGGCCGCCGTCGTCGCCGGGGTAGTCGACGCCCCAGTCCAGGTCGCGGGTGATACAGAGGTCTTCGAGGTCGCCCTCGATCCACTCGCGGGGCTGGTTGCGGGCGTTGTCGGTACCCTCGAGGCGGTCGATGAACCCTTTGAGGTACTCCTGGAAGTCCGAGAGCCGGAGGAACTCGTGCTCGCGGGTGCGGTACTCGGCGGGGTTGCCGGTGATCGCGCTGACGGGGTCTTCGATCTCGCCGGGTTCGAGGTGGCGCTGGCAGCCGTCGTCGCACTCGTCGCCGCGGGCGTTCGCGCCGCAGTACGGACAGGTCCCCTCGACGAAGCGGTCGGGGAGCCACTGGTCGGCCTCGGGGTCGTAGGCGACCTGGATCTCCTTCTCGTGGACGTGACCGCCGTCGATCCACGACTCGACGAACGACTTCGTCATCGCCTGGTTCGTCTCGTCGTGGGTGTGGCCGTAGTTGTCGAACTCGATATCGAACCGCGGGAACGTCTCCTCGTACTGCTCGTGATAGCCCAGGGCGAGCTCCTCGGGGTCGATACCCTGCTCGGCGGCCTGGACGGCGATGGGCGTGCCGTGCATGTCCGACCCGCAGACGAAGGCGGTCTCCTGGCCCAGGGTTCGCAGGGCCCGCGAGAGCACGTCGCCGCCGACGTACGTCCGCAGGTGGCCGATGTGCAGGTCGCCGTTGGCGTAGGGCAGCCCGCACGTGACGACGGCGGGGTTCTCGGTGGGGAACTCCTCGTGGCTCATACTATGCGATACCTCCAGTCGGCTCTTTAACGCGGTGATTCGGTCTCATCGGTGTGGTAGGGCCCGTCGTTCGGGGCCGTGTCGTCGGGATCGCGTACTCGTCGGTCGGGGCTGCGGTCGTCGACCGGCGTTTCCCGCCTCGCACCGGCCGAGCCGTCCGGCCCGGACGGGGTATGAGCCCGCGTCGGTGCGACGGGTCCACCCGGGGCTAACAGAACGAGGCGCGCATGCGCATACGACGGGTGGACGGGACCGTCATCACCTTCAGGTGCAGGCGCTCGCGGCAAAAAGCTTGTCGTGCGATGCCGGGACTCCACGGGCGCAGCCGGTCGCCGGTCTCCAGTGCCGTCAGTAGTCGTCGCCGTAGCCGCCACCGCGGCCGCCCGAGTCGGTCGCCGTGGCGGTTCCGTCCCCGCCGCCACCGCCGCCGCTGTCGAGCGTCACGCCCGCTTCGACGACGACGCGGCCGAGCATGCCGGGGCCGTGGAACTTGCAGACGTAGTCGAACGTACCGGCCTCCGGGAAGGTCACCGACGTCTCGCCGCCGCCGCTGACGGTCTCGTCGACGTCGAGCGCCGGTACCGTGATGCTGTGGGTCGACGAGTCCTCGTTCGAGAACGCGACGGTGGTCCCCGGTGGGACGGTCGCCACCAGCGGGTGGAACGCGAACCCCGACATCGCGACGGTGTCGGTCGCGACCGGTTCGGTTCCCTCGAGGTTCGACCACTCGTAGCTCGGGTACGCCCGCTGGCCCGCCGACGCGGTCGCCGTTCCCGTCGCTCCCGCTCCGGTCACCGCTGGCGTCCCCGCGTCGGTCGGCGTCGGCGTATCCGCGTCGGTCGCAGTCGTGTCGGCCGCCGGTGTCGCCGTCGCCGGGGCGTCGGTGTCTGTCGCCGCCCCGGCGCCGGGGTTCTCGTTTCCGGTGCAGCCGGCGAGTCCGACGGCCGCCGCGGCCGAGACCGCTGTGAGCAGTCCGCGTCGCGTGTGCGTCATACGTCGAAGTTGACGGCAACCGGACGTCAACGTTGTCCGAACGGGGTCCGAATTCTCTCCGAATTTCCGGGCGAGTTCCGCTCGTTGCGGTCAGTCTTCGACGGAGACCCCGCCGAACAGGGCGAACCCGGTGACGACGAGGTCGACCTCGTCGTGCTCCTCCGCGCGGCGGGTGCGCTCGTCCTCGCCGGCGCCGAACAGGGGAAACACGTCGACGCGGACGTTCCACTCGCGGGGGACGACCACCTCGACGCCGCCGAACATGGCGTTGGCGTTGACCGTCGCCGGCGGGTGTTCGACGACGGCGTCCCGGAGGTCGAGTTCGACGGCCCCGAAGGCGGCGGTGAGATCCGCGCCGTGGAACGTCTTCGAGGTCGAGCGTTCCGCGCGGCCGCCGAAGACGGCGATCGAGGTCAGGAAGTCCGACTCGCGGGCGACCGCGCGAGCGCGGTACTGGCCGAGGATCAGCGAGAGGCCGAACAGAACGATAAGCACCGGCCACAGCGAGAACACCGTCTCGACGGTCAGGATATCGAGCGCGACGAGTTGCCACCCGCCGGCGACGAGCACGACCATCAGCGGACCGACCAGGTTGCGGAAGCCGCTCGCGACGATCGCGAACAGACCGACCAGAACGAACAGCGACGGCACGTAGACGAGCAGGCGGTCGGTGTCGTAGACGCCGGTCGTTCGAGCGAGCAGGACGACGCCGAGCAACACCACCACGGAGCCGACCAGAATCTGTGAAGTGACGCGACGGTACTCCATGACTCCACTACGCTCGATGACACGATAAATGCCGCCGAGAGCCGGTCTATCACGCACGGAATCCGGAGCCGAGTGGGACGAACGACGCAACGGACCGGTCGCCGAGCGGGGCCGACCGCGGGGGGTCACTCCCAGGTTATCTTGACGAGGAAGGAGATGGCGACGAGCTCGAGGAGGTTCAGCGCCATCATCCCCTGCTTGGCGATGGGCGCGGAGTAGTAGACCCAATCATGGAAGGTCGAGTGAAAGGAGTAGAGGTACAGCGCCAGCAGGTTCTCGGCGAGGAGCACGAGCGCGAACACGAGGAGCCCGAGCGTGTGCCTGGCGCCGTGCGAGCGGTAGTTGCGCGCCCAGACCGCCGCCAGGCCGAGGAGCAAGACGACGTTGAGAGCGACGGCCCCGCGGGCGGCCTCGAACCAGACGTTGGTCATCCTCGATCCCCCCCTTTGGGGTACGTCGTGTTATAGGCTGTCCAAATTGTCTCCGCACTTCGGCGGGCGGTCCGCCCGCCGACGGCGCGGTCGGTCGGTCGGTGCCGGTCGGAGCGCGAGCGGTCGGTCGGCGGTCGGCGGGTGGGTCGGTGAGTCATGGGTCGTCCTCCAGAACGGTTTCGAGCACGTCTTCGACGGTGTCCCAGTGGGCCCGACACTGGTCGGTCGGGAGGTAGACGGCGCCGTAGTCGTCGCCGCTGGACTCGAGGACGTTGTTGTCCTCGAGCACCTCGAGGTGGTGGCGGACCGTCGTGTAGTCGAGTTCGAGGTCCTCGGCGAGCTGGTTGGCGTTGCGCGGTCGCTCGTCTATCGCCCGGAAGATGCGCGCCCGGTTCTCGCCCCCGCGGGTGCTGGCGAACACGTACCACAGCACCCCTTCCATTACCCCGAGGGTTGTCCGGCCCCCTTGTAAGCGCACCGGCGCCGGAGGCCCCGCGAGGGCGGCGATTCCGGGTCGAACCGCCCTGACCAGTGCGCGCTCGTCGCACCGCACGCCGGTTCGCCTCCGCCGTCACAGGTTCGCGACGGCGCCGCGGACCAGCAGGATCCAGACCAGGAAGCGGCCGACGCTGCCGACGAACGTGGCGGCGGCGAATTTGGCGTAGTCGTCTTCGAGGACGGAGAAGGCGTAGACCGAGAGCGTGTCGGGGAACGCCGGGACCGACAGCGCCAGCGCGAGACCGGCGTAGCCGTACTTCTTCGAGAGCTTCACGACCTTCGACTGGGACCACTCGATGACGTCGAACCGCGAGCGGCGCAGCCAGCGGACGATCGGCCCGGCCTCCTTGGCCTCCTGGCCGATGTGGAACGCGAAGACGCTCCCGGCGGCCTTGCCGACGCTGGCGACGAGGACGACTATCGCGAGGTTCGTCCACAGCGGGAAGCCCAGCCGGAGCCGGTCGGCCAGCGGGAGGACGATCTCGGAGGGCAACGGGAGCACGAACGTGACCAGAAACGAGTAGACGAGGACGATGAGGAGGCCCGCGGGGCCGGTTGCCGTACAGACCGCGTCGACGAGCGCCCCGCCGCCGGGCTCGCTACAGCCGCTCCCGAGCAGGAGTGCGGGGACCTCGGCGGGGTACACGACCGGCGGTTACGCGCGGGGTGTCGTAAGCTTTCATATTTCCCCTCCGGAGCCGACAGTCCCGGATCCGTCGACCGGCGAGCGTCGGTCTCCGCCCCGGACACGGGAGCGGCGGCCGCTCAGTACCAGTCCAGGTCGGCGACGAACGACCGGAGCATCGAGCGGGTGACGTGGGGCATGCAGACGACGCGCATCTCGCCGGCGCCGGTCTTCGAGACCCGCCAGCCCCGCGAGCGCAGCTCCTCGGTCATCGGCACCGACAGGTCCGCCGCGACCAGCGGGAGGTCGGGGTCGACCACCTCGTGGCCGCGGGCGGCCAGCCGGTCGGACAGCCACTCGGCGTTGTCCATCGAGCGGCGGTACTGCTCGCGGTAGCCCTCGGGCCAGAGCGCCTCCATCGCCGCGACGGCGCTCGCGACGCCCGCACCGCTGCGGGTACCGGTCAGGCTCACCTGCGAGGCCGACTCGAGGTATGGCGTCCTGACGGCGAGCTCGTCGAGCAGCGTCCGGTCGCGGGCCAGCAGACCGCCGGCGGGGATCGCGGCCTGTCCCATCTTGTGCGGGTCGATGGTCATCGTGTCGACGGCGGCGTGGTCGAAGTTCCACGCGTGGTCGGTGAAGGGGAGGACGAACCCGCCCCAGGCGGCGTCGACGTGACAGAGCGCGTCGACC
>JBDGSU010000067.1:0-19772 GCA_042217395.1 Halosimplex sp. | reverse complement strand
ACGATATCTAATCAGCAGATACGACTGGATTCTTCGCTAAACTAGAACGCATGGGTCGTGGTGGAACCGTCCGTGGTTGGCCGGTCGCGACCGGCGCGGTCGGTGACCGTGCCATCGATCCGCACGCGGTCGCAAACGGTTTTCCGGTCGGTCCCGACTGTCAGAGCATGAGCGATAGCGACGCGGTCGGTCCCGAGTTCGTCACACCGCCGCCCGCCGACCCGGGCGACCGGGTAGCCGTGATCGCCCCCTCCAGCGGTGCGGCGACGGTATTCCCCGACGTGCTCGACCTCGCGCTCGACCGCCTGCGCGACCGGTTCGACCTCGAACCGATCGTCTACGAGACCGCCGAGGCCGACCCCGAGCGGTTGCGGGACGAGCCGGAACTGCGCGCCGCGGACGTCCACGAGGCGTTCCGGGACCCCGAGATCGCGGCCGCCTTCGCGACCATCGGCGGGGACGACCAGGTCCGGGTACTGCGCCACCTCGACGGCGACGTGCTGCGGGAGAACCCCACCCGCTTTTTCGGCATGAGCGACAACACCTGCCTCGCCAGTTACCTCTGGACCCAGGGGGTCGTCTCGTTCTACGGCGGGCAACTGCTCAACAACGTCGCGACTTCGGGACGGTTCCCGGAGTACACGGAGCGGTACATCCGCCGAGCGCTGTTCGAGGAGTCGGTCGGCGAGCTCGAACCGGCCGACGAGTGGACCGACGACACCGTCGAGTGGGGTGGCGACGACTTCGGCGAGCTCGTCCCCGAGTACGAACCAAACGACGGCTGGCGATGGGACGTCCCCGACGAACGGGCGGGCGAAACGATTTCAGGTCGGCTCTGGGGCGGCTGTCTGACCGTCCTCCCGTGGCTGTTGGGCGCGGACCGCGGGGTCCCCGACCCCGCGGCCGTCGACGGCGGCGTCCTCGCGCTGGAGACGTCCGAGGAACTACCGACGGCCGACGAGGTGCGACGGAAGCTCACCGTGCTCGGCGAGCGCGGGCTGCTCGAACCGCTCGACGCCGTCCTCGTGGGTCGCCCGCAGACCCGGAGCCGGGCGGTCGACCGGAGCGACGAGGAGCGGGCGGAGTACCGCGAGGCCCAGCGGGCGACGGTCCGCGAGTGGGTCCGGGAGTACAACCCCGAGGCGCCGATCGTCTTCGACCTCGACTTCGGACACACGAACCCGAACGCGCCGGTCCCGATGGGCGATCGGGTCGAGGTCGACACCGAAGAACGGCGGATCGAATTTCTCTAAGCCGCCCCGGCTTCTCAGTCCTCGTCGATCGGGTCGAACGCGTTGTCCCGCGTCGGGAACTCGCCGCTCCTGACTTCCTCGACGTACCGCTCGACCGCGTCGCGGATCTCCGCGTCGAGGTCGGCGTACTGCTTCGAGAGGCTGTACGGCTCGGCGCCGAGGCCCAGCACGTCCGAGACGACGAGCACCTGCCCGTCGACGTAGCGGCCCGAGCCGATACCGATAGTGGGGACGTCCACGGCCTCGGTCACCTCCTTCGCGACGCCCTCGCTGACGGTCTCGAGGACGATGGAGAACGCGCCAGCCTCCTCGAGTCGCTGCGCCGTCTCGACGATCGCGTCGCCCGGCGAGGAGGTGTCGGTATCGCGGCCCTGGACGTAGGCACCGCCGATCTGGCGTTTGCGCTGGGGGGTCAGCCCGACGTGGCCCTGGACGGGGATGCCGAGTTCGGTGAGTCGGTCGACGATCTCGATCGTCGTCTCGCCGTAGGGCGCGGTCTCCAGTTTCACCGCGTCGGCGCCCGCCTCCTTGAGGAACCGCCCGGCGTTTCTCACCGACTCCTCCGTCGACGTGCCGTACGTGAGGAAGGGTAAGTCGGCGATAACGAAGGCCTCCTCGGTGCCGCGGACGACCGCGGCGGCGTTCGAGAGCGCCTCCTCGAGGGTGACCGGGAGCGTGTCGTCGTAGCCGAGGTGGTTGTCGCCGGCGCTGTCGCCGACGAGGATCATGTCGACGCCCCCGCGGTCGACCTGCCGAGCGATCGGCGCGTCGTAGGCGGTCAGCATCGTCAGCGGCTCGCCCGCCTCGTACGTCTCGTAGAGGTCCGGAATGCTGTTGCGAGACATCGCGATTGGTCGTTGTTCGACCGCCAGCGGTATATCAGTTGCCGGACCGGGGTCGGTCAGTCGCCCAGCCGGCGTCGGTAGAGCGCGAGATCCAGGGTCACGTCTCCGAACTCGACGCTCGCCTCGCGAACGACCGAGTATCCGAGCGACTCGTAGAAGCCCCGCGCCCGCTCGTTGTCGACGCCGGTGTTCAGGGCGAACGCGCGAACCCCCGACCGCCGGGCCCGCCGTTCGAGCTCCCGCACTATTTCGGTCCCGACCCCGTGCCCCTGGACGGCGGGGTCGACGCGTACCCGGGAGAGCTCGGCGACGCCCGGCTCCGGATCGGTTCCCTCGCCCGCCCGCGCCTCGAACTGCTCGGCCATCCAGCCCTCGAGCGGTTCGTAGGCGCCGGTCGCGACGATGTCGCCGGTCGCGACGGGTCTGCCGTCCGTGCTGTCCGCGCCGTCCGCGAGGCCCGAGAGCCCCGACGCGTCGTCGACCTCGCCCACCAGGAACTCCCCACCGGCGTCGAGGTAGTGGCCGCGCACGTCCCGCAGGTCGTCGTCGGGCGCCTCGGGCACCCACTCGGGCGTCTCGGCCATGGCGGCCCGGTTCAACTCGCGGACGCGCTCGCCGTCACCGGGTCGATAGCGGCGGACGGTCAGTCCGGACATCCCTCAGGCGTTCGCCACGGCGGCCTCGCCGTAGACCGGGAACGCCCGACAGAGGTCGTCGACGGTCTCGCGCGCCGCGTCGGCGACCGCCTCGTCGCCCGGCGCGTCGAGCACGTCGGCGACGGCGTCGGCGAGGCGCTCGGTCGCCGCGGCGTCGAACCCGCGGGTCGTGACCGCGGGCGTGCCGATCCGCAGGCCGCTCCCGACGGTCGCCGTCCGGTGGTCGCCCGGCACGGTCTGCTTGTTCGCGACGAGCCCGACCGCTTCGAGCGCTTCCTCCGCTTGCGCGCCAGTCAGGTCGGGGTGGGTCTCCCGCAGGTCGACGAGCGCGAAGTGGACGTCCGTGCCGCCGGAGACCAGTTCGAAGCCCCGCTCTTGCAGTCGGCCGGCCAGCGCCGCGGCGTTCTCGACGACCTGTCGCGCGTAGACGTCGAACTCCGGAGCGAGCGCTTCGGCGAAGCCCGCGGCCTTGCCGGCCACGTTGTGCATCAGCGGGCCGCCCTGACAGCCCGGCATGACGGCCGTGCTCACGGCGTCGGCCAGGTCCTCGTCGCAGAGGATCATCCCGCCGCGACCCGACCGGATCGTCTTGTGGGTCGACCCCGTGACCAGGTCTGCGACGCCGACCGGCGAGGGGTGGACGCCCGCCGCGACGAGGCCGGTGAGGTGCGCGATGTCGGCGACGTGGTCGGCGTCGACCGCGTCGGCGACGGCCTGCATGCGCTCCCAGTCGACCCGTCGGGGATAGGCCGAAAAGCCCGAGACGATCAGATCCGGGTCGACCGACTCGGCGCGCGCCTCGACGGCGTCGTAGTCCAGCCGACCGGTCGCCGGGTCGACGCCGTAGTGGGCGACGTCGAAGTGCTCGTCGACCGCGGTGTACGGTTGGCCGTGGCTGAGGTGGCCGCCGTGGCTCATCGAGAGCGAGAGGATCCGATCGCCCGAGTCGAGCAGCGCCTGGTAGGCGGCGAGGTTCGCCTGCGTGCCCGAGTGGGGCTGGACGTTCGCGTGTTCGGCGTCGAAGAGGTCACAGGCCCGCTCGCGGGCGAGTCGCTCGACGTCGTCGGCGTGCTCGCACCCGCCGTAGTAGCGGTCGCCGGGGTCGCCCTCGGCGTACTTGTTCGTCAGCACCGAGCCCTGCGCCGCGAGGACGGCTTCGCTGGCGTAGTTCTCGCTGGCTATCAGCGAGAGCGTCTCGCGCTGGCGGTCGCGTTCGGCGTCGAGTGCCGTCGCGAGCGCGTCGTCGACCGGTGAGAGGTCCGTCGGCATGTACGAACGGCGACGCCGGACCGGTTTAGACACTTCGGTGACAGGAACGCCCCTACTCCGACGGGTGACAGTGTCCGCACAGCCGACACGGTCCATCGATCCGAGGTCGGCCCGGTCGTGTGACCGTCCGATGCCTGCGGCCCAACTTCACTCGAGGAAGTACTCGATGTCGTCGACGGCGTCGCCGTGGGCGTGGTAGGCGTCGTCGGGCACCTCGTCGAACCAGGCCAGTTCGAGGTCGGTCCACTCGCCGAACGTCGGATCCTCGGCGACCGGTTCGCCCGAGACCGGTTCGACGCCGAGGACCGCGTCGTGACTCGTCGCGGTCCGGTCGGCATCGCTCCGCAGTTCGTGGGTGACCTCGGTGACTCGGAGCACCTCCGCGGCGTCGGTCTCGACGCCGGTGAGCGTCTCGGCGATCGCCGCCGCCCGTGCGGCCCAGTCCGCGCCGGCGTCGACGTGGCCGTAGGGGAGACGCCAGCCGTGCGGGCCGTCCATCAGCAACACCGCCTTCGACTCGTTCGTGACACCGACGGCGACGAGGCCCGCCACCTCGTCGAAGTACTCGAAGGCGTCGGCGCCGTCCGTCGTCCGGGTTTCGACGTACTCGACGCCGGGGTCGTCCCGGAGCGTCGACGGGTCGCGAAGTCCATCCATGTCGGGGCCTTGTGCGGAGGGGTATTTGGTCGTTGGTACCTCGACTCGGGAGGCCGCCCCATCGCGTGTGAAGAAAACGTGATACAATTGGTAACAAAGGACATCGGTTCGAGACTCCTACCCACGGGGAGACGCAGGTACAATGCAGACACACTGGATCGCACGGCGTCGGAATCGATCACTCGTCTCGGGGACCCGACGATGCCCGAGATAACCGAAGTGACCGGGAGGCACGGGAAGACGTACGTCTGTCGGACGTGCGAAGTCGAGTTCGTCATCCCGAGGGACGAGACCGCGGTGTGTTGCCCGATCTGTCGGATGAATCGTCTGTACGAGATCGACTGACGCGAGCCCCCGCGCGGCCAGCGCAGGCGGCCCGGACCGGCTACTCCCAGTACCCGCCCAGCGGGTCCGCGGCCTCGTAGTCGTCCCAGAAGTCGTCGGCGCGGAACTCGTTGGCCGGCAGCATCCGACCCGGCGGCTCCGCGAACCACGCCGCGCCGTCGAGTTCGCCCGGCTGAATCGCGATGTGCCCGTCCACGTAGGCCGCGTCGAAGAAGACGTACAGCGCGTGCAGGCGCTCGTCGTGCTCGCCCGCCGAGTCGGTCCGCACGCGCCGCAACAGGAAGCAGTCGGTCACCTCGCAGTCGACGCTCGTCTCCTCGCGGACTTCGCGGACCGCGGCCTCCTCGTAGGTCTCGCCGTGCTCGCGGCTCCCGCCGCTCGCCTGATTCGAGGTCTCCCGAGGGTCGACCTCGCCGTGCTCGCGTCCGCCACCGGCCAGTCCCCACTCGCTCCCGCCCCGACCGAGGATCATCAGGACGCTGCGCTCGTCCTCGATACCGTCGGGCATCGACTCGGTGAGCGGCGCCGTCTGGTCGGGCTCGCGGACCACCCAGCAGTACGCGCCGCCGGTGTACCCGTCTCGAGCGACCTCGCGGAGGTCCTCGAACCGGTCCGGCGGCGCCGCCTCCTGGTGGACCTCCTCGACGTACGGGTCGTCGTACTCCTCGCGCAGGCGTTCCATCCGGCGTTCGACGGTCTCCCGGTTGACGTGTTCGGAGGGCATGGAGTACCGTCCTCGCACCGTCACCGCTAAAAACTATCGCCACCGCGTCGAGCGCGGACTCGGACGATCGCGGTCCGCGACTTCACTCGGTCTCCGCCAGCGAGTCGAACGCGCTCCAGCGCTCGCAGTCCAGGTCCTCGATCGACGTCACCTCGTCGGGCAGATCCGAGATCGGCATTCCGTCCTCGAAGCGGTCGCAGTCGTCCGTGTGGACGGAGAAGTCGTCGCTCGCCATGACCGGCATACGCGTCCCGTAGGCGTAACTCGCCATAAATCCCGCTCGTCGTTCTCAGAACGAGAAACGACCGGTCGCGACCGGCGCCGACTGTGTCTACTGTGTCGGGACAACAGTTTTCCCCCCGGCCCGAGAGCCGACGAATATGGAAGTCGCAGAGCGGGTCCACCTCGTCCCGGTGGGCTACGAGAACGACCGGATCGTCCTGCCGGCGGTCCGGTTGCGCGCCGACCGCGTCGTCCTGTTGCGGTACGAGGACGAGACCGACCACCCCTCCTACGCCGAGACGGTGCGCGAGCGTTTCGACGAGGAGGGGATCGACCACGAGACGGTCCCCTGCGACATCTTCGACTTCTACGACTCCATCGGGACGGTCGCCGAGCTCGCCACCCGCTTTTCCGACCACGAGGTGTACGTCAACCTCGCTTCGGGGTCGAAGGTGACGGCCATCGGCGGGATGATCGCCTGCATGGCGACCGGCGCGACGCCGTACTACGTCCGCGCGAAGCGCTACGCCGCCGAGACCGACGGCGACGTGGCCGAGGGGATCCGGGAGATCACCGAGCTCCCGACCTACCCGATGCAGAGCCCGGAACCCCAGCACGTCGCCGTCATGGACTACCTCGACCGCGAGGACGGCGCCCGCAAGCGCGACCTCATCGACTTCGGCAAGTCGGCGGGTCTACCCTTCATCGCCGAGCGCGACGCCGCCAACAGGAAGAGCGAGTACCGCCTGCTGGACAGTCACGTCCTCGGCCCGCTGGAGACCAACGGGTACGTCGACCTGGAGGAGGTGGGTCGCTCGACGCGCGTCTCGCTGACCGAGAGCGGCCGCAACACCCTGCGGGCCTTCCGCTATCTCATCGACGAGGAGTGACGGCGGTCGGACGGGCGGACACGCGGTCACTCGCGCCAGGCGCGCGGGTCCCAGCGCGAACGGCCTGTGGTGAGTCGGGCGTGGAGTTCGGCCCAGACGACCAGGACGCCGACGATCGCGAGGAACGTGCCGACGTCGTGCGCCGGCTGGGACTCGGAAACCGCTCCGAGCACGACCCACAGGAGGACCGCGAAGGCGATCCATACGGCCAGCAGGACCGCGTATCGGAGGGGGCGCGAATCGATCGGAGACTCGGACACGTCCGACCGGTTCTCCCGGCGATGGCAAAACGGTTGCCGCTCGAGAAGGGTCGAGCGGGGTCGACCCGCGAGAGGCGGCGCCATCGTCCGATGTCGCAAGCTAATTGGCTCACCTGAGTGAGATGCGCGTATGTCGACCGACGCAGGCCCCGACGAGCAGTACCGACGCACGCGTCGCCTGGAGACGGGCTGGCGCTTCCACCGCGGCGACGTCGACGGCGGCGCCGACCCCGCGCTCGACGACGCCGACTGGGAATCCGTGGAGGTCCCCCACGACTGGAGCATCGAAGGCTCGTTCGACCCCGACAACCCCAGCGATGCGGCCGGGGGGTACGTCCCCGAGGGCGTCGGCTGGTACCGCCGCGAACTCCCCGACGACGTCGAGGGCGAGCCCACGATCCGCTTCGACGGCGTCTACCGCAACTTCGACGTCTACGTCGACGGCGAACACGTCGGCCACCGTCCGTACGGCTACTCCACCGTGACCTACGACCTCTCGGCGTACGGCGTGACCGGCGGCGAGACGCTGGCCGTCCGCGTCGCCAACGACGAACACCCCCACAGCCGCTGGTACACCGGGTCGGGCATCTACCGCGACGTGCACCTGATCGAGACCGACTCGGTCGCCGTCGCGCCGTTCGGGACCGACGTGCGGACGAACGCCGTCAACCGCCAGCGCGCCGAGGTGCAGGTGCTGACGGAGGTCGAGAACGCCGAGGACGGGCCCGTCGACGTGGCGGTCGAGACGGACATCGTCGACGAGAGCGGCGAGGTCGTCGCGACCGCCGGCGACGAAGCGACCGTCGACCCCGGGGCGCCCGAGAGCCACGAGTTCGAGCAGCGCCTCTCCGTCGCCGACCCCGACCGCTGGACGCTCGACGACCCGACCCGCTACTTCGCCCGTACGGTCGTCTACCGCGAGGACGGCACGGAGGGCGAGGCGGCCGACGAGGGCGCGACGGCTGCGCCGTCGCGGAACGAGGGCGGCGGGGCCGTCGCCGTCGACGACTACGTGACGCCGTTCGGCGTCCGGACCTTCGAGTGGACCGCCGACGAGGGCTTCTTCCTCAACGGCGAGCCCGTCGACCTGAAGGGGGTCAACCTCCACCACGACGGCGGCTGTCTCGGCGCCGCGGTCACCGAGCACACGCTGGAGCGGCGACTGGAGACGCTGCAGGAACTGGGCTGTAACGCCGTCCGCACCGCGCACAATCCGCCCCAACCCGAGCTGCTCGACCTCTGCGACCGGATGGGATTCCTCGTGATCGACGAGGTGTACGACAAGTGGCGCCACGTGGGCGCCGACGAGTTCTTCGACGAGTGGTGGGCCGAGGACCTGGCGGCGATGATCGACCGCGACCGCAACCACCCCTCGATCGTCCTCTGGAGCGTCGGCAACGAGAACTTCGACCAGGGCAGCGACGAGATGATCGAGGACCTGGCGATGCTCACCGAGGCCGCCAGCGAGATGGACCCGACCCGGCCGGTCACCTACGGCAATCCGCCGTGGGGCGAGGGCACCGAGGGCGTCGTCGAGAACATCGAGCGCGTCGCCGAGCACGTCGACGTGCTCGTCGGGAACTACCAGGAGCACTGGTACGACGACTACCGCGAGGCCGGCGTCGACCTGCCCATCCTCGGTTCTGAGAACCGCCGGTTCTTCCGCGGAGCGGACGACGAACCGCTCGCGTTCGTCCCCCGAAACCCGTGGTACGACGTCGAGGAGCGGTCGGACGTCTGCGGGCAGTTCCTCTGGCCGGGGATCGACTACCTCGGCGAGGCCCGCGAGTTCCCGAGTCACGGGTGGCCGACCGGTCTGATCGACACGACCGGCGCGATCAAGCCCTCGGGCCGGTTCCACCAGGCCGCGTGGTCCGACGAGCCGGTCGTCTTCGCCGCCGCGGTCGACCACGACCGCGAGCGCCCCGCCTGTCGACCGGCGTGGAGCGGCCCGCCCCTCTCCGAGCACTGGAACTTCCCCGGTCGGGAAGACTCGCAGGGATTCGTCCACGTCTACACCTACACCGACGCCGAAGAGGTCGAACTCTACCAGAACGACGAGTACCTCGGCACCCAGCGCACCGACGACTACGGCCCGCGCCCGGTGGAGTGGTACGTCCCCTACGAGTCCGGGCGGCTCCGCGCCGTGGCGACGGAGGACGGCGAGGCCGTCGACGAACACGTGCTCGAGACCGCGGGCGAGCCCGCCCGCGTCGAACTGTCGGCGGACCGCGAGGCGCTGACGGCCGACGGACGCGACCTGGTCTACGTCCGGGCGACCGTCGTCGACGAGGACGGCGTCCGGGCGCCGCGCGCCCGCGACGAGATCGACTTCTCGGTCTCCGGCGCCGGTGAGATCGCCGGCGTCGACGACGGCGACCTCGACAGCACCGAGTCGTACGTCGGGACGTCACGCTCGGCGTACCACGGCACCTGCATCGCCGTGGTCCGGGCGGCCCGCGAGCCCGGCGAGGTCGAGATCGAGGCGACGGCCGACGAACTGGAGCGCGACCGCGTGACCGTCGCGGTCGAGCCCGCCGACTGAACCGAACCGGTCCGCAGTGACCGGGACCGGCGACCGCCCGCCTCGAATGGGGGGATTACCGGCGTTTCCGGCGTGATTCGACCCGTTACCGGCGGTTCAGCGATCGGGGTCGACCGGTCGAGAAGTGTCCGGCGCCCGCTTCGGGCGCGTCCGATCGGGAACTGGCCCTCGATAGCGGGTCACGCCGCCGTCTCGACGCACTCGACGGGCAAGCACCCGGCGGTCAGCGGGCCATAAGCCGCCTATTACAATGCGAACGCGTCCCGTCGCACCGGCCAGCGACTCATGCCCACTGGAGATTCCGCGTCCGGTGACACGGACGACCGACAGGCCGACGGGGACGGCGCGGTCACGAGACGCACTGTCCTCCGGGGCGCGGCGGCCGCCGCGTTCGCCGGCGCAGCCGTCCCGTCCGCGACCCGGTCGACCGCCGCTCGCGCCGACCCGGCCGAGTGGCGGTCGATCCGACTCGACGCCGCGGACGCCAGCGAGGCGTTCGGGACGGCGCTCGCCGTCGACGGCGAGGGAGAACGACTCGTCGTCGGCGACCCGCTCCGGTCGGACGGCGACGTCCGCACCGGCGGTGTCTCCGTCTACGCCCGCGAGGGCGACGACTGGACGCGCGAGGCCCTGCTCCAGCCGGCCTACCGCGCCCGCCTCGACCACGTCGGCGCGTCCGTCGACGTGAACGCCGCCGGCGACCGCCTCGTCGTCGGCGTCCCCGGAGAGGACGCCGTCGCCGGCCAGTGCGGTGCCGCCTCCGTCTACGTCCGCGAGGGCGGCTCGTGGACCCACGAGGCGAAACTCATCCCGGAGGACGCCGCCCAGCGCGACCGGCTCGGGCGGGCCGTCTCGATCGACGACGCCGGCGAGCGCGTCCTCGTCGGCGCTCCCGCGGACGACGCCCACGAACCCCGCCCCGGGACGGCGTACGTCTTCGACCGGACCGCGGAGAGCGGCGAGGCGGTCTGGGAGCGGGCCGCGACGCTGTCGCCCGCCGACGGCGCGCCGGGCGACCTCGCCGGGGCCGCGCTGTCGCTGTCCGGCGACGGTCGGACGGCGCTGGTCGGCGCCCCCGGCGCGAGCGACGGCGAGGGCTCGGTCACCGCCTTCACGGACGACCCGTGGTCACCGATCCAGTCGGTCGAGAACTCCACCGACGCCGCCGCGGCGTTCGGCAGCGCCGTCGCGACCAACGGGGACGACGGGGTCATCACCGCACCCCGCGCCGCCGAGTCAGAGGGGAGCGACGCGGATTCGGGATCGGACGGGTCCGAGGGCACCGACGCGGAGTCCGCGGCGACCGGGTTCGCCGGCGTCTTCGACGGGGTAGAGTGGTCGATGGCGTCGCGACTGTCCGCGGCGGACGGGCCGGCGGGCGAGCGCTTCGGCGTCGACGCCGCCGTCACCGCCGACGGCGATAGCGCGGTCGTCGGCGGCGTCTTCGACGGCGACCTCGCCTCGGAGGGCGACGGATCGGACGGCGACTCGGAGACCGACAGCGGCGAGAGCGACGACGCCGTGCCGACCGGCGGCGCTCGCGTCTACGTCTCCGGCGACGACGGGTGGGCCCACGCCCGTCGACTCACGCCGGACGACCCCACTGCAATGTCGCGGTTCGGTCGCGCCGTCGCGACCGACGCCGACGGCCACGTCGTCGCCGTCGCCGGACAGCGCACGGGCGCCACCGGCGCCGCCGCGGCGCCCGACTCCTCCGCGGTCAGGTCTCGGACAGCGCCCGAGCCCGCGGGAACGGTCTCCGTGTTCCGGCGCGAATCCCCCCGGATCGAGATGACCGTCGAACCCGACGAGTCGTGGCCGGCGACGATCCACTACGACGGCGCGGGGGAGGTGACCGTCGCGATCGAACAGACCGAGTCGTTCGACCCGGCGAACGTCGCCGTCGAGACGCTGCGCTTCGGCCCGCCCCGCGTCGTCGACGACGGCGGCGGGGCGCGGGCCGTCGACGACGGGACCGAGCGAGACGTCGACGGCGACGGTGACGGCGACCTCGTGGTCCGCTTCCCGGTTGAGGACGCCGGCTTCGCGGCCGACGACTTCGCCGCGCGACTCGTCGGCGAGACCCGCTTCGGGACGCCGTTCGAGGACCACACGTTCGTCATGACGACCGCGGATCCCGAGGACGGCTCCGACGGTCGCAGCGGCTCGAACGGTACCGGCGACGGGAACGCCACGGACGGCGGGACGAACGGCACCGACGGCGGGACGAACGCCGCGGGCAGCGGCCCGTTCTGAGCGACGCGTCGACCGACGCCTGACGCTCGAGGCCTCGGCCGCAGTCCCGGTCGGCGCGGACGAGCGCTCGCTCGCCAACGGCTAAGGGGCCGCCGGCCGAACACGGGAGTATGTTCGATCCCGACGACCTCGCGGCCATCCGGGAGGGCCACGAGGAGTGGGAGGAAGAGACCCGGGGCCCCACCGTCGACCGCTTCGGGGAGCGAAAGGAGACCTTCGAGACCGACACCGGCGGCCAGGCGGTCGACCCGCTCTACACGCCCGCCGACGTCGCCGATCTGGACTACGAGGAGGACCTGGGGTTCCCCGGCGAGGAGCCGTACACCCGCGGCGTCTACTCGACGATGTACCGCGGCCGGCTCTGGACGATGCGCCAGTACGCCGGGATGGGCACCGCGACCGAGACCAACGAACGCTTCCACTACCTCATGGACGAGGGCCAGACCGGCCTCTCGATGGCGTTCGACCTCCCCACGCAGATGGGCTACGACTCCGACGCCGACATGGCCGCCGGCGAGGTCGGCAAGGCCGGCGTCGCCATCGACTCCCTGCGGGACATGGAGACGGTCTTCGACGGCATTCCGCTGGACGAGGTGAGCACGTCGATGACGATCAACGCTCCCGCGAGCGTCCTCCTCGCGATGTACATCGCCATCGGCGACCAGCAGGGCGTCCCTCGGGAGGAACTGCGGGGCACCGTCCAGAACGACGTGCTCAAGGAGTACATCGCCCGCAACACCTACATCTACCCGCCCGAGCCGTCGATGCGGATCATCACCGACGTCTTCGAGTACTGCGCCGCGGAGGTGCCGAAGTTCAACACCATCTCCATCTCGGGGTATCACGTCCGCGAGGCCGGATCGACGGCCGCCCAGGAGATCGCCTTCACCCTCGCCGACGGCATCGAGTACGTCGAAGCGGCGCGGGACGCCGGCCTCGCGGTCGACGACTTCGCCCCGCAGCTGTCCTTTTTCTTCGCCTCGTACAACAACATCCTGGAGGAGGTCGCGAAGTTCCGCGCCGCCCGGCGGATGTGGCACTCGATCATGGAAGAGCGCTTCGGCGCCGAGAACGACGCCTCGAAGCAGCTGAAGTTCCACACCCAGACGGCGGGCTCGACGCTCACCGCCCAGCAGATCGAGAACAACGTCGTTCGCGTGGCTTACCAGGCCCTGGCGGCGGTCCTGGGCGGCACGCAGAGCCTCCACACCAACGGCAAGGACGAGGCGCTGTCGCTGCCCACGGAGAAGTCGGTCCGGACCGCGCTGCGTACCCAGCAGATCCTCGCCCACGAGTCGGGCGCCGCCGACACTATCGATCCGCTCGGCGGGAGTTACTACGTCGAGTCGCTGACCGACGACGTCGAGGCCGAGGCCCGCGAGATCATCGAGGAGGTCGACGCGCGCGGCGGGATGCGCGAGGCCATCGAGAGCGGGTGGGTGCAACGACAGATCCAGGACGTCGCCTACGAGCGCCAGGAAGAGATCGAGGACGGCGAGCGGATCATCGTCGGCGTCAACGAGTACACCGTCGAGGAGGACGCCCAGGACGCCGAGATCGAGGACGTGTCGGAGGAGCAGGAGGGGACACAGATCGAGCGCCTCGAGTCGGTGCGCGAGGAGCGCGACGAGGAGGCCGTCGAGGACGCGCTCGCGGCGCTGGGCGACGCCGCCGACGGCGACGAGAATCTGATGCCCTACATCGTGGACGCGGTGAAGGCCTACGCGACCACGGGGGAGATCTGCGACGAACTGCGCGAGGTGTTCGGCGAGTACCGGCCCGGCGCGGCGATGTGAGTCGCGCGGCTGCAGGTCGCCGCTGATCGGTCCGGCGTGGCGCGTTCGATCCCGCTCTCACAGGATGAAAAGCAGCGAGACGACCACGACGAGCAACAGGACGATCGCCAGTACCACGCCAGGGCCGTCCGAACCCGAGTCGGTCCCGTCCATCGAAGGAGGAGGTGAAGCGCCGCCGCCGCTATCGCCGCTTCGGCCGCCGCCGATGCCGTTCATACGTCCCGAGACTCCCCTCGCCGTGAAAGGATTTGTGACGACCGCCGGCGACTCGGGATCGCCTGCGATTCGCGGGTCCGTCGTTCACGCACGACGGGACCCCCGAAACTTATCCGCCGCGCCGACCCACGCGCCGATATGGCTCACACGCGGTACGACCAGGGGAGCGCTCGGATCGCGCCCTCGCTCGGACTCGCGGCCGTCGCGGTCTCGTTCGGCGGCGTCGTCTACGCGATGCTCGCCGCGCCGTGGTTCTCGCCGCTGTTCTACGCCCTCTCGGATCTCGGGGCTCGCGGTGCGGTCACGGCGCCGGTATTCAACGGCGCGCTCCTGGTCGGCGGCGCGCTCGGGATCGGGTTCGTCGTCGCCGTGCTCGCCGACACGGAGAATCCGATCCGCCAGGCCGGCGGTGTCTTCGGCCTGCTCGCGATGGCGTTCATGGCGCTCGTGGGCGTCTTCCCGATCCCGAGCCCGTTCCACGGCGTCGTCGCGATCCCCTTCTTCCTCTTCCTGACGCTGGCCGTCTTCCTCTGGGGCGGCGGCGACTACGCCGCCGGCAGACCCGTGCGGGGACTGGTCCTCGTCCTCCTCGGCGTCCTCCACGTCGTCTCGTGGGTGTGGTGGCTGATCTTCCCCTGGTTCCCGCCGGGCATCGCCATCCCGGAACTCGTCGGGTCGGTCGCCTTTGCCGTCTGGGGCGGGTGGGTCGCCGTCGACCGGTGGCGGGCGGTCGGCGTCGACCGCGACCGACTCTGAACGGACGCCGTCTCATACGGATTCGGAACACACGTGTCCCGGGTCGACCCGGGACCGCCTGCGGTCGATCCCGGACTGTCGTGTCCGAATCCGTCTCAGTTCCCGTTCCGATCCGCTTCGGCTCGCTCGACGTAGGTCTCCGTGTAGGCGGGCACGTCCCCGTGCTCGCGGATCTCCGCGAGCGTGAGCCAGCGGACCGCTGCGACCTCCTCGGTCGCCCGCGCTCGGGCCTCGCCGCCCTCGTACTCGCACAGCGTGACGACGTTGAGACACTCGTGGCCGGTGTCGGCCTCGAACGTCCCGCTGCAGACGTACTCGACCGTGCCAACCGCCACGCCGACCTCTTCCTCTATCTCCCGTCGGGCGGCCGTCTCGAGCGCGTGGTCAGTGCCCGGCGGCGCCTCGAGTTTGCCGCCGGGCAGACCCAGCGTGCCCGGCGCGTGGTCCTCGTCGGCGCCGCGTTCGATCAGGAGGTACTCGTCGCCGCGGGCGACGACCCCGTCGACGTTGACGACGTAGCCGTACTCGTCCATGGCTCGTTGACGCGCGATCCGGAGGCTTGGCCCTTCGGGTCCGTCCCGCGGACGGTCGCGAGTCGGCTCTCAGAGCGCGTCGAGCAGCGCGTCGATATCGCCCTCGCTGTTGAAGACGTGGACCGAGACGCGCACGGTCCCCGTCGGCGGGATGTCGCGGACGTGGATCCCCTCGTTGGCCAGTCGTTCGGCCGTCCCCTCGGGGTCGTCGGCGACGAACGAGACCAGCCCGGACTCGTAGGACTCCGGAGAGACCAGCCGGTCGCCCAGGCCCGCTTTCAGTCGGTCGGTGAGCCGTTCGACGCGCGATTCGATGGTGTCGAACCCGACCTCCTCGACGGTCGCGATCCCCTCCCTGAGACCCGCGTAGGGGACCGGCGAGACGCTGCCGACCTCCAGGCGGCGGGCGTCGGGCAGCAGCTCGCAGGGGTCGGCGGAGGGGTCTTCGACGCCCTTGTAGCCGACCGCCGCCGGGTCGAGCGTCCGGGCGAACTCCCCGTCGACGTAGAGGAAGCCGGTGCCGGTCGGACCGAGGAGCCACTTGTGCCCGGCGGCGGCGACGGCGTCGGCGCCCCACGCCTCGAAGTCGACGGGGTGTTGCCCGACCGACTGGACGGCGTCGACGAGCACGCGCGCGCCGGCGTCCTGTGCGATATCTGTGAGTTCGCCGGTCGGGAGCCGGCAGCCGTCGGTCCAGCACAGCGAACTGAAGACGGCAAGTCTCGCGTCCTCCGTCGCCGATTTCCACGCCTCGCGGTCGACGCTGCCGCCGCTGGCCTCGACGACGCGCACCTCGACGTCGCGGGTCTCGCGGAGGTGCTACCACGGGAGGATCCCCGCGGGGTGTTCCTGGTCGGTGCGGACGACCACGTCGCCGGGTTCCCAGTCGACGGCGCCGGCGATGCGCGCGATGCCGTCGGCGGTGCTCTGCGTGAGCGCGACGTCTTCGGGAGCGGTGCCGACGTGGGATGCGACAGTCTCGCGGGTCTCGTCGAGCGCTTCGAAGAGCGCGCCGTACGTGCCGGCGCCGACGGGCGCCTCGTACTCGTGGTAGGCGGCTTCGGACTGGACGGCCTCGACGACCCGGCGCGGGCTCGGACTGCCGGCGCCGGTGTTGAGGTAGACCGCCTCGTCGAGCGCGGGGGTCTCCGCGCGGAGTTCCTCTGGGGTCACGGGCGAACCGACGGTGCGAACGAGCAAAAACGACCCGCACTCGACGCCGGGATTAAGCCCCGGTCGGGCCAAGCGCGGGTATGGAGTTCGACCACGCGGGCATCGCGACCGACGACCGCGACGCGCTCATCGACCGCTACGGGGCGATCCTCGACGCCTCGGTCGCCCACGAGGAGACCTTCGGCGAGCTACGGGTGGCCTTCCTCGACCTGGGCAACGGCTACTTCGAACTGCTCGAACCGACCGACGACGCCGAGGGACCGATCCCGACGTTTCTCGAAGAGCGCGGCGCCGGGATCCACCACCTGGCGCTCCGGACTGACGATATCGGCGACGCGCTCGGCCGCGCCCGCGCGGCGGGCGTCGGCCTCATCGACGAGGAACCGCGGTCCGGCGCGTGGGGTCACGAGGTCGCCTTCCTCCACCCCGGCTCGACCGGCGGCGTGTTGATCGAGTTCGTCGAGCACTAAATCCGCTATCCCGGCAAGAGGTCGCCCAGCGCCGAGCCGATAACCATGGGGACGTACGCGACGCTGATCTGGCAGACGGCGAGCCAGGGACTGGCCCAGTCGACGCGGCCCCACGCGGTCATCATGAACGTCGCGGTTCCGAGGGCGATGGCGATGACGCCGAGGAACTTCCGCGGGACGATACCGAGGATCGGCTCGAAGACGCGCACGTCCTGGAAGTCGGCGACGTAGAGGATGCCGGTCGCGAGCGCGAGAGCCATCGCGTGAGTCGCCACGAGGTACAGCGGGTGGGCGGCGATGAACGCCCCCACCTCGTTGGTCCCGCCCTCGACGAACATCGGGATGCCGAACAGGAGCGAGCCCAGGAGCGCCTCGGCGGCGTCGCTGCGGTCGAACCCGAACACGATCCGCCCGAAGACCGGCGTCTCCTGGACCTCCCGCGCCATCCGCATCGTCTCGCGGACCTGCTCGCGCTCGTCCTCCGAGTCGACCGACTCCTCCAGCTCCTCGAGCTCGTCGAACAGGTCGCCCATGTCCGGCGGCCCGTCGTCGAAGTCCGGACCGCCGTCCCGGTGGGGTTCCCGGCCGGTCCCTCGGTCGACTTCCCGGCGGCTCTCCCGTTCGGCCCCCGCACTCGTCCGGTCGCGGTCGCTCATCCGCTCTCGGCGCCGTCACCGGGGTCGACGGGGGTCTCGGCGCGCAGTTCCGGTGTGGGGTTCGGTTCGGCGGGCTCGACCGGCTCGCCGCCCTCCCAGACGTAGAACCCCTCGCCGGTCTTGCGGCCGAGGCGTCCCCGCTGGACCTTCTCCCGGAGGACCGGCGGCGGGGTGAACCGGTCGCCCAGCGACTCCGAGAGGTGTTCGAGCGCGTCGAGCGTCGCGCCCAACCCGCGCTCGTCGGCGGCGGCCAGCGGGCCGATAGGGTGGTCGTGCCCGAGGGCCATCGCGCGGTCGACCGCCTCGACGCCCGCGGCGCGCTCGTCGATCATGTGCATCGCCTCGACGGCGAGCGCGAGCGAGAGACGGGTGGCCGCGAACCCCGGCGTGTCCCGGACGACGACCGCCTCGCGGTCCAGCCCCTCGACGAACGAGACGGCGGCCTCGCGGGTCGGTTCGGCGGTCTGCTCGGCGACGACGACCTCCACGAGCGACCCGGTCGGGGGGTCGACGAAGTGCAGTCCGACGGCCCGGCCGGGGTTGCGCAGTCCGGCGGCGACCGCCGTGACCGACACGCTCCCGCCGGTCGTCGCGATCAGCGGGTCCGCGTCGACGGCCGCCTCGACGTCGGCGAACAGTTCGCGCCGCGCCGCCCGGTCGGCCTCGGTCGCTTCGAGCACCAGGTCGGCCGCCGCGACGGCGCTCTCCAGTCCGGTCGTCGCCTCGATGCGGTCGACGGCGTCGTCGCGCGCGTCGGCCGCGAGGTCACCGGCCGGCACGGCGTCGCTCAGGGCCGCCTCCACGGCGTCGACCGCGTCCATGACGGCGTTGACGTCCTCGTCGTGGAGGGTCACCCCGTGGCCCGCCGCGGCACAGATCTGCGCGATACCACGACCCGCCGCGCCCGCACCCAGTACGGCAACGTCCATACTCCCCATGCGAGCGCCAACCCGATTAAGCGTTTTCGCCTGTCCGGTCCGCGAGGGGGAGTCGAGGCGGTCGAGTCCGCCACGCCGTTTCCGGTCGCCGTCTCCGTCGTGGCCACCCGGACCCCGTCTCACCTCGAACGTTATCACCTCGGCACGTCAACAGCTCGCACATGCCATACAGCTACGAGCCTCAGTACTTCGAGGAGTTCGAGGAGGGCCAGACCTTCGAGAGCGTCGGTCGAACGATCACGGAGGCGGATCTCGTCATGCACTCCGCCTTCACGGGCGACTGGACGGAACTGCACACCAACGCCGAGTACGCCGCGGAGAGCCAGTTCGGCGAGCGCATCGCGCAGGGACCGATGACCTTCGCCCTCGCGACGGGGTTCGTCTACCGCTGTGGCTTCCTGGAGCGGCGCGTCGTCGCCTTCCTCGGGATGAACTACATGGACGTCCCCGCGCCGGTCTACGCCGGCGACACCGTCTCCGCGACGTTCGAGGTCACCGAGACCCGGGAACTCTCCAGTCGCGACGACGCCGGCCTCGTCGTCGTCGACTGCTCGATGTCCAACCAGGACGACGAGGCGGTGTTCGCCGGCGACATGAAGTTCCTCGTGAAACGACGCGATTGACGGCCCTCGAGCGTCCCGTACCGAGAGTCCGGGACCGTCCAGCGGTGTCCCGTCCAGCGGTATCCCGTATCGCGGTGTCCCGTCCCGCGGCGCACCGTACCGCGACGTACCGGCCTCCGACATTCGGATCCCCGACGGTTGCCCGCTCGCCGTCCTGTCGATCCGGTGGAACGACACGAACGCGTCCGCGCCGAACGATACCGTCTGCCGCATGTCAGACGCGTGTCCGCTCCCGGACCGCGTCCCCGAGTTCGTCCGATCCGACCCCCGACGTGCCGAATATGTGCGTTTTCCAGTGTTGTGTCCTTTGACATGCGACGGAAGTGGGGCGAAGGATTTATAAGCCTCCAAAATTTGTCTATATAAGAACAATGGAACGGCCGAGCCGCCAGCGTGAGCGCGTGGAGTCCCGAGAGAAAGAGGAGGAGACAGAGGACGAGCAGGCCGAAAAGCAGCAGTGTCCCGAGTGCGAGTCTTCCGCGCTCGTGACCAGCGCGGACGGCGGAGAGATCGTCTGCGAGGACTGCGGGCTGATCATCGACGAGGGCAACATCGACCGCGGGCCGGAGTGGCGCGCGTTCAACCACAGCGAGCGACAGGAGAAGTCGCGGGTCGGCGCCCCCACGACCCAGACCATGCACGACAAGGGGCTGACGACCCAGATCGACTGGAAGGACAAGGACGCCTAC
>JBDGSU010000088.1:0-20365 GCA_042217395.1 Halosimplex sp. | reverse complement strand
CTGGCCGGCCAGAGGCACTAATGCTCCTGGTTCCGCCAGTCTACTGAAGAGCGTCGAACTGAAGAACGTCGACGGGCAGTCCTTCGACGTGCGCGTGACGGTCACCGACGCGGCCGGGAACGAGTCCTCGGCGTCGCGGACGGTCCAGGAGTAGACCGGATCACGACGGCTGTGAGGACCGGCACACTCGCCGTCGCGAGAACGGGTCGGCATACGCTCGGTCGCCGGTCTCTACAGTAGAATTTGAACGCGTTTGTACGGTCGATCGCGCGACGGCGTGCGATCGTCCGAGCCATGTCTTTCGAATTCGACTCTAGTTCGGGGCTACTCCAGGTAGCCCAGGTCCTCCATCTGTCGCTTCACGGCGCCGGAGTACTCCCGCTCTCGGCGGTCGGTCGTGAACGGGCGGCCGGTCGTCTCCAGCCACGTCTCGAGTCGCTCCCGGAGGCGCTCCGCGACGTCGGGGTACTTCCCGCTGACGTCGGTCTCCTCGTCCGGCGGCCGGACGAGCGCGTCGCCGTCGTCGCTCGACAGGTACTTGAACGACTCCGTGCGCAACGCGTGCAGCTGCCCGTCGTGATACCGGTCCGCGTCGAACGCGGGCTCGATCTCCGTGAAGGCGTCCACGTTCTTCCGATAGCGCTTCGCTCCCCGCTGGGTCACCGCGAACGGCCGCGTCTCCTCGCGCAGATCGTACCCCTGTAGCTGCGTCGATCGATGGCCCAGATCTGCGAGCAGCGTCCGGACGACGTCGACGTGCTGGACCAGTTCCCCCGAGTGCTCGGTGAGCGCCGGCAGGCCGTGGACGACGAGCGGCACCCGGGAGACCGCGTCGTCGGTGACCACCTTGTGCGCGAGCATCCCCTGTTCGCCGAACAGTTCGCCGTGGTCGGCCGTGATCACGAACACCGTGTCGGGCCACCGCTCGCGAACGCGGTCGAACAGCTCGCCGATCAGCTCGTCCGTGTACGCGATCTCGGCGTCGTACATCGCCTTCAGCGCGGTCCAGGCCTCCTCGTCCAGTTCGCACCCGGTCGCGATCAGCTCGTTGATACGGTCGTGGTGATCCGCGACGATCTCGCGCGCGCGGTCGACGGGGATGTCGTCGAGGAAGCGGTCGTGGTAGGGAAGCGGCGGGTAGTACTCGTGGTGGGGGTCGCCGTAGTGGGCGTAGAGGAAGAAGGGCTGGTCGTCGGAGAGGTCGCGGAGCCACCGCTTCAGCACGTCGGTAACGAGGTAACCCGTGCTGTGCTTGCTCGTGTCGGTCGTGAACCCGGCGCTGTGACGGCGGATCCCGGCGAGGTACTTCGCGAGGGTCCGGGCGCCGACGACGTCGAAGAGCGTGTCGCGACTGAGCCACCCGAAGCGGTCGAACCCGCGGTCGAGGTCGGTGGCGCCGCTCGCGTGGAAGTTCGTCGAGAGCCCGGCAGTCCGATAGCCCAGTTCGCGGAAGAGTTCGGGGACGGTCCGCATCCGCTCGGGGATCGCCTCGCTCTCCATGCCCGCGTCGTGGCGCGTGGGAACGGTCCCGGTCAGGATCGACGCCGAGGAGGGCAGCGTCCAGACGCCGTGTGCGAAACAGGCGTCGAAGGACCGGCCGTCGGCGCTGTCGGCGATCCGACGCAGGTTGGGCGTCGTGTCCCGCTCGTACCCGTCGACCGACGTGTGGTCGGCGCGCGTGCTCTCGATCGTCACCCAGACCACGTTCGGAAGCCCGGTCATCGAGCGGACGTCGGCGCGGACGGTGTTAGTTATGTTCGCGGTATGTCATCACCGCAGCACCACACCGGGAGTATGGATCGACCCACGAGGGGACCGTCGACAGCCCGTCTCCGCGTCGATTCGCAAACGCGACCCTACTCTCGGTATCGTCCGTCTGACTCCCCGGTCCGCGCACCGCTCGACGCCGCGGCGACCAGTGAGTCGCGGCATATTCCGGACAAGCGATTTATAACAATTGGCTAAGGGGACCACGCGCCAGTAACAATGAGAGCAGCCTCAAGGATCGGTCGGGAGTGATCGGCCTCGACGGCCGGACGGGGTTCCGACGCATGAGACGGTACCGCACTTCGGAACTACTGGTGAAGGGTCTCCTGTGCGTGGGGTTCGTCGCGCTGACCGGAGCGATAGTCGCGGCGTACACGACGCCAGCCGTCGACTACGAGGTGTCGCTGTACGCGGGGACCCCGACGGCCTTCTGGGGAGGATTCCTCTGCGCTCTCCTGATCGGCTCGGCAGTGGCCCTGGTCGTGGAGACGCGGAGATTGCGCGCGACGGGGCTCTCACTCGGGGGCGGGGCGATGGTCGCCTTCGTGTCGCTGCCGCTCCTCCGCGGGTATCACTTCTTCGCGTCGGCCGACACGATGTCGCATCTCGGGTGGGTGCGCGATATCGCGACCGGGACGATAGACCCCGGAGCGCTCATCTATCCCGGTATCCACGTGCTGGCCGTCCTCCTCGGCCAACTCACGAACTTCGGGCTACCGCGGTCGCTGATGGCTGTGACGGGGCTGTTCGCGCTCCTCTACGTCGTCTTCGTCGCGCTCGCCGTTCGCGCGCTCACGGGCTCGGACCTGGGGACCGCGATCGGCGCGATCTCGGCGTTCCTCCTCCTGCCCGTCAACGTCGTCGTCGTCAAACTGACCGCTCACCCGATCTCGCAGACGATCCTCTACACGTCGTTCGTCTTCTGTCTCCTGTTCTGGTTCCTCGCCGGAGACGCGGACCGGTTCGGGGACCGCGTCCCGATCGGCGGCCTCGGCGCGCTGTTCTCCCTCGCACTGACCGCGCTCGTGTTGTACCACCCGCTCGGCGCGACGTTCGTGTTGATCCTGTTCGCGACGATCGCCGCGGTCCAGCTCGTCGCGAGACGGCGGTTCGACGAGGGGGTGATCGCGGGTACTCGACCGTTGTACGTCCCGACGCTTTTCCTCGCGGCGTGGCTCGGCATCTGGATGTTCGTCGCCCACCCCGGGCTGACGGGCCAGGCGGTGCGGATCGGCGAACGGGTCGCGCTGTTCTTCCGGGGCGGATCCGCCGCCGGGGAGGTAGTCACGCAGCGCCAGACTTCGATCCAGTCCGTCGGAGCGAGTCTGGTGTCGATCTTCGTGAAACTGTTTCTGGTCAGCTCGGTCTACGCCGCGCTGACTGGCGCGGTCATGGCATCGACCGTTCTCGGGTGGTTCGAGACCGACCGTCCCGCGGGAACCGCGGCGACCAAACTGCTCGCGGCCGGCCTGGCGGTCGCCCTGCCGTGGACGCTCCTCCAGTTCATCGGCGACATCTCGAATCTGTTCTTCCGGTACGTCGGCCACATGATGGTGCTCGGGACGATCTTCGGCGCCGTCGCGATCTACTATCTCGTCCGCGACCGGCGACCCGCTCACGAGCGCGAGGCCGCTCGGCGGGCCGATGTAGCGCTGTCTGTTTCACGGGTGGCGCTCGTCGCGGTCTTCGCGGCGATGCTCGCGTTCACGGCGGCGTACAACTATCCGTCCGCCAGGTTGTACCAGTCGTCTGGCCACATGACGGAGGCACAGATGGACGGCCACGAAGCGGTCTTCGAACTTTCGGACTCGACGTACGAGCTGTCTAGCATCGGATACGGCGTCGACCGGTATCGCGACGCGATCGTGGGAACCACGGGGACCCCGAGGGGCGGAGGCCACGTCCCGATGCCGAGATACGACCACGATCTAGTCGGATACGTGACAAATAGTAGCCTCGGAGACGGACGGTACTTGCTGCTCTCCGAGCGAGCGCGCGTCAGCCGAATCGTCGCCTACCGTGGGCTGCGGTACGACCGGAGCGACTTCCGGGCCGTCCGGACCCGCGTCGGCGTCGACCGCGTGTTCGACAACGGCGCCGTCCGGCTGTACGCGCACGCCGACTCGGGGACCGCCGACCGCGGCTGACCGCGTCCCCTGTCCGTTCGCCGCGCTCTCGGTGCTCTCTCCCACCGGATCGGAAATCCACGTTATCTCCGCGAGCACCGGGCCATTAGCCGGGCGCTCGCGGAGTCGAGTCACCGCTACCGTCGCACTCCACGCGGGGCCGAGGTCACCGGGCGTCCGAGCCCCGGTCGGAACGCCGGTGGATCCGAACCGCGGGCCCGGCGGAGACGCCGGGTCACTCGCCCTCTGTGACGTTGATCCAGAGGTGGGTGGTTCTGTACGCGGCGTTGACGGTCGGGTCGTCCGGTGGATCGTCCACGAAGAGGTAGTACTGCACGCGGAGGTTTTCACCCGTCATCTGCGGTCGGAGGCTGTGCTGACGGTGCCAGCACTCGCCGGAGTCGAGTTCGAACCCGAAGCGGTGGAGCTGGCGTTTCTCCCGGACGGAGACAGTCCTGCCGTCGGTCGCGACCCGTTGCAGTTCGACGATGACGGTGTACGCCGTCCGCTCTCCCTCGCGGTTTCGCACGCCGACGGTGAGTTCCTTCGATTGGTTGGGCTCGAAGTCGGTCGGGAACCCGCTCGTGACCAGCGCCCCGGTCTCGTTCTCGGTGGCGAGGAAGAGTCCGGAGGACGCGCCGGCGTCGTTGGGGACGGCAAGCGCGTAAGCCATCGAGACCGAGGCCGCGAGGACCGTAACCATCAGGACGGCGTTGGCGACCCGATGCGGCCCTGGCCCGGAAAAGAGCGCCGACCGCAGCCTCGTCGCCCAGCGGCGGATCGGGAGGCGAAACCGTTCGTCGGCCGGGACGGCGGACCGCCGTAACGACCCGAGGATCGCCCCCAGGCAGACGAATCCCACGAGGGCAAACGGGTTGGAGGACCGGCCGGGACCGACGTTCCACCAGACGAGCGCCAGCGGCGGGACCGCGGCGAGACTCGCGCCGAACGAGAGTGCAATTCGCCGACCGAGGCCGATCCTCAGATGCTCACGGTCTGCCTTGCCCGTTTGAGGCCCGTCGCGGGGGAACAACACCGCGACGATCACGTACCCGGGGAGGAAGACGAGTACCGGGAGTCCCACGAGAACACGCACCGGAGATCCGCCCAATAACGGCAGGGAGAATACGATCGCTGCACCGACCGCGAATGCCATCGCTCCAGCCATGTCCAACGGGATCCGCGTGAATTGACTCGTGAACTGGGAGACCCGTTCTCTCAGCCGCGATTCTGCTGACATGCGTACGACACATCTCTCACACGGGTACAGGATAGATATGAAGTATCTACCGCAGATATCAGTTTCATTCGTATTGTACCAGTTAGTTAGTTCCGGGAGACACGACGGTAACCACTTCCAAATGGGAGGATATCCGAGTAGAACGGCCCGTTGGAGCGCGCAGCAAGCCGATCCGGCCGCTCGGGAGGAGTGCGCTCGTAACAGACGAGCAAGTTTCGCAGACGGGTACAGAGATGAGAGAGAAGCGATCACCCGAGCGAACATATCCCGCGAGCGTTCGAAACGGTTACGCGAGCGCCGTCGACAGGTACCCGTTCCCGCTCGACGTTCTCCTCCCTATCTCGCGCCGAATTAACAACTTAGATACCGTTTCGATCGTTTCGATCGGTGTCCAAGATACGCCGTCGAGAGGCAGTTTCGATGGTGAAACCGATCTCCCACACTACTCACTCTCTTCTAAATATACGCAAATTTATATAATTCCGCTACTCCTGATACCGTATTGATAACAATGTCCTCGCCCTCGAAAGTCCCCGAGTGTGGCTCCGAGAGCGCGCGACACCGGTTCCGGAGATCGCGTCGTCGATCGGCCGCGAGGGCCGAGACGCGAGCGGACGCGGAGAAGGCGTCGCGCAGCGCGATGGACGGGGTCGGTGGCACGCGACGGTTCACGGGGCTGTGGGTTCGTCAGTTGCGAACGCCTCGCGGGTCGATCGAACCAACTCGAATATGTACAAACAACACACTGTGGGTGTCGTCGTACCGGCATACAACGAATCGGGGAACGTCGGGGACGTGATCGAGACGATGCCGGCGTTCGTCGACCGGACTTACGTCGTCGACGACCGATCGACTGACGGGACGTGGGCGGAAATCGAGCGCGCCGCGGCGCGGGTCAACGCTCGGACGGCCGGACCCCAGACGCAGCCCCGGGGCGACGGTGGTAGCATCGCGATCGATCCGCCAGCACGCTCGAACCCCGTCGTCCCGATCCGCCACGACGAGAACCGCGGCGTCGGCGGCGCGATAAAAACGGGGTATCGATACGCCATCGCGGACGGGATCGACGTCGCTGCCGTGATGGCCGGCGACGGACAGATGGATCCGGCGCTCTTAGACCGGATCCTCGACCCGGTCGTTGACGGACGCGCCGGCTACTCGAAGGGTGATCGACTCAGCGATACCCGGTCCATCTCGGAGATGCCGCCCCTGCGCGCGTTCGGAAGCATGCTGCTCACGGCGCTGACGAGGATATCGAGCGGGTACTGGGCTCTGTCTGACCCGCAGAACGGGTACACGGCCGTCGACCTAGACGTGTTCGACGAGGTCGACCTCGATGCCCTCCACGACGACTTCGGCTTCTGCAACGACCTCCTCGTCCGGTTGAACGTGGCGGACATCCCGATCGCGGACGTCCCGATGCGCGCACGGTACGGCGACGAGGAGAGCAGCATCAGGTACTCCCGGTTCGTCCCGAATCTCTCGCGGTTGCTCCTCCGCGACTTCCTCTGGCGGCTGGAAGTGACGTACCTGCACACGGGCGATCCGTTCGCTCTTTCGCTCGCCGCCGGACTGGGCTGTCTCCCCGTGGGGGTCGCCGATTTCGTCGGGGATCGCATCAACGGTCGAGAGGAGGCCGGGACGAGGGCGGGAGTCCTGCTCGCGACGGGAGTGTTGGCCGTCTGCCTCTCGTTCTCGTTCGACCGCTATCGGAACACGGACCTCGTTTGGAAGGCGCCGCGTTCGGACGACGGCGACCACGAGTGACGCCGACGACCACGGACTCACCAGCACCGGCCGCCGTGGCCGCCTCTTTCGAGGCTGCTTCTCGTTCCCGGACGTCCGGACTCTGTCGGAGCGACGCGTCCGACTCACGGTCCGGGTGGCGGTCCGAGCTCGCTCGCCGCCGATCGGTAGCATCTCAATAACAAACGAACGCGGGGGTCGATCCCCGAGCGTACCAACGTGTCCCGAGACGCCTTCCTCCCGCCGTCGCCACCGGCCCCGACCGAGTCTCGAACCACGGCAACTCACGCGAGCGCTACCGCGGCCGGGGGTCGGTGACCATGTGGCCGTGGGAACACCTCGCGTTCGGATATCTGCTGTACTCCGGGGTCTGCCGAGCGGTGTCCCGGCGCCGTCCGACGGACGTCGACGCCATCGTCCTCGGGGTCGCGACGCAGTTCCCGGACCTCGTCGACAAGCCCGGGAGCTGGGTCCTGGGGGTCCTCCCGAGCGGGACGTCGGTCGCACACTCGGTCTTCGTCACCGTCCCGGCGACTCTCGCTGCCGTCGTCGTCGCTCGCCGACGGGGTCGGCCGGAACTCGGGATCGCGTTCGCCGTCGGATACCTCTCGCACCTCCTCGGCGACGTGCTCTACACGGTCCTGCTCGGCGACGGCCCGGCCGTCGGCGCCGTCGTCTGGCCGCTGGGGCCGGCCCGCGCGGCGCGGTCGACCGGTGTGGTCACACGCGTGCTACGGTTTTTCGATCTGTACGTCGACCGGCTCGCCAGCCCCGCCGGGCTCGGCTACGTGCTGCTGGAGGTGTCGCTCCTCGGGCTCGCACTGGCCCTCTGGGTCGCGGACGGTCGGCCCGGGCTCGCCACGATCGGACGCGGCCGAGACCGTCTCCGCGGCCGGGACGGTCGCGGCGACTGACCGCTCCGCTCGACGTCGAGGGGGCCTGCGGGCCGGATCCGCGACTTACCGGGCGATATGGCGCGGATTACAATGATCTCCGGTACCGTCTCTCGTCGCACGACTCGCGCGCCATGGTACTTCGAACGCCGACACAGTCGAGAGGAGCACATCCCCGCGAACGATGCATCGGGAGACGGACCCGTCCGCGATCGCCCGCGAACACTGGAGGCGACCGATGGACGTCGAACGAGTGACGCTCTCGGAGTGGAACGACCTGCTCCCCGACAGCGGGTTCGAGGTCTTCCACACGGCCGAGGCGCTCGGCGTCCTCGACGAGCACACCGACGCGGAGCTCCAGCTGTACGGCGGATTCAAGGGCGAACAGCCGGTCGGGCTGTTGCCGGTGTTCCGCAGCGACAGGTCGATGGGGCGAGCGTTCCTCTCGCCGCCGCCGTCGATGGGCGTCCCGCACTTGGGTCCGATAGTGATGTCGAACAGCCCCAAGCGGCGGAAAGTAGAGCGCATCAACCGCAAGTTCACCGAGGGGATACTCGATCGCCTGTCCGCGACCGAGCGGCTGACCCTCCTCCGGTTGGTCTGTTCGCCGACGTACGCGGACCCCCGCCCGTACCAGTGGCGGGAACTCGAAGCGGAGTCGCGGTTCACCTACCGGTTGCGCGTCGACGGCCCGCCCGACGATGTCAAGTCCGGGTTCAGCAGCAGCCTCCGTCGCGAGGTCTCAGACGCGGACGACCTCGGGCTCGGTATCGAGGTCGAAGGCGTCGAGGCCGGACGCCGGATCTACGACCAGCTGGCCGAGCGGTACGCCGCCCAGGGCGAACCGTTCCCGCTCACCTGGGACTACGTGCGCGACGTGATCACCGAGCTGGGCGAGCGGAGCCGCGTCTACGTCGCCCGGGACGAAACGGGCGAGTACCTCGCCGGGATCATCGTCCTCTACTCGAACGACTCGGCGTACTACTGGGAGGGCGGGGCGCGGGTCGACTACGAGAACGTCAGCGTCAACAGCCTCCTCCACTGGGCGATCATCGAGGACGTCGCGACCGACCCGGCGCTCGAGTCGGTGACCCAGTACGACCTCGTGGGCGCGAACACGCGGCGGCTCTGCGAGTACAAGGCGAAGTTCAACCCCGAGCTGCACCCGTACTACGTCGTCGAGTCCGGGGGGATGGGGATGGACGTGGCCAAGAGCGCCTACCGCCTCATCCAGTCGTAGCGCTCAGCCGCGCCGCGTCGCGCGCACGTGGTAGACGCCGCCCCGGTGGCCGGACGGCGCCCCGAGCGATTCGAGCGCGAACCCGGCTTCGCGGAGAAAGCGCTCGGCGTCGTCCGGCGTCGCGCCGTATCGCCCGGACTTCTCGGTGTGCAACTCGACGTAGGCGGTCTCCACGTCGTCGAGCGCGTCGCCGAATCCCCGGAGAACGTTCAGTTCCGCCCCCTGCACGTCGATCTTGACGACGTCGGGGACCGGCACGCCGTCCGCGATCAGCGACGCGGCGCGCCGGCACTCGACGCGCGCGCCGCCCACCTCCGACAGGTAGTAGTGACCGGCGCCGGGGGCGCGATGCTCCTCGGAGAAATCGAGCGAGAGACGTTTCGTAGTACAGTCTTCGTCCCAGAGGGCGAGCGGCGAGACACGCCACTCGCAGTCGGGGTCGTTCGCCCGCAGGTTCGCGCGGAGCCGGTCGCGGTTCTGGTTGTCCGGTTCGAACCCGACGACGGTCCCGTCCGGGACGACGTCGGCGACGAGACAGCTGTAGACCCCGACGTTCGCGCCGACGTCCCAGAAACGGTGTCCGGAGCGGTCTCAGAGAGCAACCGCTCCAGTATCGCGCGTTCCCCGTGGAGAGACTTCGCTCGCTTGTACTCGAACCACGTCGTCGTCGCCAGCACCGCGGCGGCGTCGCCGACCGTCGTCCGATACCTGTAGCCACGGGGCGCCGCGACCAGTCTGAAATACCCCGTTCGCGCGTACGACGCGAGCCCGTATCGCGCCAGGAGTTTCCACGCGATCTCGAGCGGTGAAGTGAACGCAACCACCGTCGCTCACCTAGTAGAGCGACTCGCCCTGTCGGACGGACCGGACCATCCCGATCGTGCGGGAGACGAGTCCCAGCGCCGCCATCGGGTCCTCCGGATCGAGGTTCTCCTCGCGCGTCGTGGCGAACGAGGCGAGAAACGGCAGGACTGCGAGGTAGTTCCCGCGCTCGAAGTTCTCCCGCAGCCAGAGGAAGTCCTGGTAGAACAGCTTCCGCTGTTTGACGTCGGTTCGGTAGCCATCGGGCCGCTCGACGGTCGGATCGTCACCGACGAGTTGCTGGTAGTGCAACCACGGGATGTCGACGCCGCTGTTGACCGTTAGCGCCGTCGATCCCCAGTAACGGCCGTTCACCTCGAGGAGGTAGAACTCGTCCTCGGCCGTGCGCATGAACTCGACGTGGACCGGGCCGACCCAGTCGAGCGCGTCGACGACCCGGTCGGCGTAGTCGGCCATCTTCGGCTCGCGGATCCCCTTTCTGACCGAACCCACGCCGCCCGAGGGTGGATACACGCGGTACTTCTCGTGCTGGAAGACTGCGGTAAGCCCATCCCCGTCGGCGAGTCCGACGGTACAGACCGCCTCCGCCCCGTCGACGTACTCCTGGACTATCGGGAGCTGTTCCTCCAGCGCCGTATCACCGTCGATGATCTCCGCGTACCGCTCGGCGAGGTCCTCCTCCGGGCCGACGTAGTTCGTCCCCGAAATCCGGTTCGTGTAGCTCTCTCCCTCGTCGTCGACGAACGTCGTCCGTCGGGGTTTGACGACGACGGTCCCCGTGCGCTCTGCGTCGATGTCGTCCAGTTCGGCGAGCGACTCGGGCGCGTGAGTGGTCGGCGCCGGCACGTCGATATCCGCCGTTCGCTCGAACAATTGCCCCTTGTCGTTCGGTCGGATGTACGTCTCCCAGTCCTCGACGCCGATCCGCGCTCCGGTCGTCTCCAGCCGGTCTTTGTATTTCGAGAGTATCGCGGTCGTCAGGTCGGTCACGCAGAAGACGGCGGCGTACGTTCGCTCCGAGAGGTGTTCGTACAGATCGTCGACGAACGCCCGAACGTCCTCGGACTGGTCCGGGTGGACGTACGACTCGTCGGCGTACTTCGAGAGCATCCCCGGGAGGTACGGTCGACTCCCGCCGGCAGTCACCGAGAGCCCCTTCCGACCGAGCGAGCGGATCACCGACAGCGCGTTCTGCCCCTGCGAGTCCAGGACGAGTACGGAGTCGCCGTTCATTCGTAACAGACCCGCGACTCCTGAATACTTTGTAACACTTCTCCTATCGTCGGTAAGATCGATCCAGCGGTCCGAGCGAAGCAGATAAGCCGCCGATTCGGTCCGCGCTGCTACAGTAGAATCTGAAAGACACGGCTCGGACGATCGCACGACTGCGAGCGATCGACCCTACACCCGTTTTCAAATTCTACGAGAGGGAGAGTGTGTCCGAACGTGGCCGGAGCGAACCGCTCGACCGGGTGCGAGGTCACGCCTCGCCCGGTTGTCGGCGTGACTCAGCGGCCGCGAGGTACTCCGAGATCGCGTACGCCATAAACGCCTGACACCAGCGCATGAGCGTGATCCATTTCGTGTAGAACCGCTGTTTGCGGAAGTAAAATCGGCCTGCGTCGTCCGAGAGGTTCTCGCGGGTCCAGTGGATGATCCTGCGAGCGAACTCGAGGTCACCTGCATACGTGAACACGACGATCCCCTGAGCGGCGCCGTGGACGTCACGCGGGTAGGCCGAGTCCTCGTCCCAGTTCGGCGCGCCGTCGGGTTCGAAGAGCACGTCCCGGTAGAACTCGACCGCCCGATCGATCGTCTCGTCGAACCTGTTTGAACCCGTCACTTCTCGATGACGCTGCAGGGATTCGATGATGAACCCGTTGTGATGGTTGTCCATCGAGAGGTGCGAGGAGTCAGCCGGCACGCGGTAATACCACCCACCGCTCGACGTCTGGTGGTCGGCGATGTACGACAGGATCTTCTCGCCGTACTCGCGCAGCCGATCGTCTCCGAAGTAGTCGTAGAGGTCGAGGAACAGCCGCCCACCGATCGCGCCCGCGTTGAGCGTGTAGACATCGTCGGGGTGCTTCGGGAAGTACGTGATCTTCGCGCCGCCGTCGACCTCGCGGTAGTCCATGTCGTTGACGGCCCACTCTTCGGCCGTTCGCGCCACCTCGGAGTACGTTTCGTCGTATCGAGCCCCTCGCAGGAGCGCCTTGACGCCGTAGGACGTCGAGACGAGGTCGGGGTCCTCGATCGGTCCCCGATGGTGGAGCCCCTGGATGACGTGGTTGTGCCCGCCGCAGAACCCGCTGTATCCCGGCCGGCGGTCCGTCAGTAGCCAGTCGAGCAGTGCGGTCCCCTCGGTTCGATAGTCGACGTCCGGTCCGCGGTTCAACGGGTCGGCCTCACCGGCGACCAGGTCGTCGGCGGTGAGATTCGCCATCGCGAACAGCGCCGTCCCCATGAAGTTCCGACGCTGTTCGATGAGGAACAGCGGACGGAGATTGATCGGAGCCCGCTTTGCCGTCTCCTGGACGGCGAGGTTGAGCCACTTGCTCTCGAAGGGGAGGGCGCGGAGCAGACGGCTGCTCATACCGTCGACGTAGTCCCAGCCCGCATAGTTCTGGCCCCGCGCGTAGGAGAGCACGTTCGCGAGCGTTCTCCTGATCTCCGGTTCGTACACGTCGCTGTTCGGCCTCTCGCGTGTCCGTTGGGTCGGTCGAGTCATCGGTTATCGGTCGGGTGTCGCGGGCGGCCGCCAGCGGTCCACAGCGAGCGGATCATACCGCTTCCGGCGGTTGCGAGCCGAACTCGACACCGCCGTCGCCGTCCTGCCAGTGTTTCAGCGCCGGTACGCGGTCGGCCTGACCGCCGTTCTCCGCGATCTCGAGGACGACCCCGGTGAGATTCACCATGTCTTCGAGATACTCGTCGCGGCGACGCCGCCAGCGAGTCTCCGTGGTCTCGTCGGAGAGCAGTTCGGTAGTCGTCTCGATCACCCCGTCGAACCGTTCGACGTTACGGATCAACCCCGCCCGCTCCAGCTCGTGGAAGTTCCCCATATCCTCCTCGCCCACGAAGGAATTCGACCGCACGGCGGGTGTGCCGAGCAGCGCCGCCTCCGTGACGATCGTCTGGGTATCCGCGACCAGCAGCGACGCTTCGGCCAGCGCGTCATGCATCAGTGCCGGCGGCACGTCGAACGGTTCGGCCGGTAGGGCATCGAAATGCATCGACTCGGCTTCGTCGGAGACGAACACCGCCGCCCTCTCCGAGAGGCGTTCGACCAGCGCTCGGCGCTGGTCGGGGGTGAAGCCGGTCTTCCCGACGTCGTGGTGGGTGCCGAACGCGTTGAACCGGAGGAGCACGAAGCGCTCGTCCGGGCCGAGCCCGAGTTCCGCTCGCACACGTCCGTCCCGCTCGAAGACGTCGGGATGGAGATACGCGCTCTCCTTGAATCCGCGGAAGAAATAGTGGTTCTCTCCGAGGTTCGTCCGGAAACTGTCCGGGGAGAGGATCGCGTCGGCGAACGGCCGTGAGACCGAGAGATCGAGCGTCGATACCTCCGAATCGTGGATGAGAACCGTCTTCGCCCGGGTCAGAAAGCCCGTGTGCGCGGCGTACCCACCGGTCCCGAAGACGAAGTCGGGGTTGTAGCGGACCGCCTTCCAGAAGATTCGACCGTAGTGTTCGGGCAACTGGCGAAATAGCGACCCTTTCGAGGTGTCGCAGCGCCCGTACACGTCGTAGGGGATCTCGTACCACTCCAGCAGGTCCAGGGTGCACCCGTAGTCTCGCGCGAACACTTCGACTTCGTGCCCCCGATCTGACAGCGCTGAAACGGCGTTTCTATACAGGTGCGCCTGGGCCGGCGTGTTGATGAGGAAGAGGTATCTCATGGTGATTCCCGACTTCCGAAGGTCGCACGTTTCGACCGATTCGATCGAACTCTCGCCCGCTGTTCCCGATGTAGAGCCATCAGATACCGACTAATAGCACAGACGTTTTGTTATTAAGAGATAATTTACCGAAAGGGTTCAATTCCAACTCCGATACGATGCCTCTCAGGCGTTCTCGCATCCGAATACCGGACCTTCTGGACGCAGCGATTCACCGGCTTCGGTAACGCCCGTACCGACTACTGACAGCGCGATCTTACCGAGCGCAATCCTGTCGTATCTCACGTAGGTCCCGAGTTACAATTGCTCGTCACCCGCGTAGACACGGTAGTGTCCTCGATGCCCGGAAGCAGCGTAGCGCGACCGGATCCAAGTGCGCACGTAAGGCTTCCGTCCCGACGCTGCTCGACCGCAAACGAAATCGATCTATGACTGTCGTCGACCACGCCGCTGCACTCGGCGACCACGAGTTCGCCCTCTGTCTCACTCACGACGTCGACCGGCCGTACAAGGGCCTCCGCGGCCTCTACTACGCGCTCGACGAGCGACCGGGCTACCACCTGAAGACGGTGCTCTCGCGCGACAATCCCTACTGGCAGTTCGAGGAGACGATGGCCCTCGAGGCGGACCTGGGCGTTCGGTCGGCGTGGTACTTCCTCGACGAACCGCACATCCTCTTCGACGGCTCGCCCGCCGACTGGGTCGACCCGGAACAGTGGGTCCAGTTCCTCGGCCGCTACGACGTGACGGCGCCGGACATCGCCGCGGTGATCGCGGCCCTCGACCGCGGCGGCTGGGAGGTCGGTCTCCACGGGTCGATCCCCGCCCACGCCGACCGGGAGCGACTCCGCGTCGAGAAGCGACGCATCGAGCGCGTCCTCGGTCACGAGGTCCGCGGCGGCCGCCAGCACTACCTCAGGCTCGACGGCGAGCGGACCTGGGCACGTCAGCGCGCGCTCGGCCTCCGGTACGACGCCTCGCTCGGGTCGGGCGAGACGTACGGGTTCGACCACGGGTACGCGCCGCTGCGACCGTTCGACGACGACTTCGTCGTCTTCCCGCTGACGCTCATGGAACAGGCGCTCCCGGATCCCGCCGGGGACGACGCCTGGCGGGCCTGCGAGGCCCTCCTCGACGAGGCCGCCGAGAACGACGCGGTGATGACCGTCCTCTGGCACCCGCGGTACTTCAACGACCGCGAGTTCCCCGGCTACCGACGACTCTACCGCAGGCTCGTCGAGCGCGCGCTGGAGATGGGCGCCTGGGTCGGCCCGCCGGTCGACCTCTACGAGCGTCTCGCAGACGAGGGGACGCTCCCGACCGTGTCCGGGTCCAAGTCCGACGACGACCGGTCCGCTACGGGTCAGAACGGCCGGGGCGGGAACGGTCGGAGTCGGAACGCCGGTCGTCGTTCCGGATGACCTCCGTTTCGAGTCGGGCGAGGATCCGCTCGGCGGCGTGGCCGTCGCCGTAGGGCGTCGGGCGCTCGTCGGGCACCGAGACGTCGGTCAGTGCGTCGACGATCGACTCTTCGTCGGCGCCGACGAGCCGGTTCCACCCGGTCGCGACCGTCTCCGTCCACTCCGTTTCGCCTCTGAGGGTGACGCAGGGCCGCCCCGCGAAGAAGGCCTCCTTCTGGACGCCGCCCGAGTCCGTCGCGACGGCCCGGGCGTTCGAGAGCAGCGCGACGAACTCGAGGTATCCCACCGGATCGATCACCGTCAGCTCCGAGGTCGCCCGGTCCCAGAGACGGAAGCTCTCGAGCGTCTGTTCGGTGCGCGGGTGAACCGGGAAGACGACCGGGCCGTCCACCGCCGCGAGCGCGTCGACGATGGCCGACAGCCGGTCGTGGTCGTCGGCGTTTCGCGGCCGGTGGACCGTCGCGAGCACGTACTCCCCGGGTTCGACCCCGTAGGCCTCGCGGACGTCGACCGCGCGGTCGGCCACGTCCGAGGCCCACTCCATCGCGTCGTACATGACGTCGCCCGTCCAGTAGCCGCGCTCACCGAGCCCCTCGCGTTCGAGGTTCTCCGCCGCCCGTTCGGTCGGCGTGAACAGCACGTCCGAGGCGTGGTCGGTGAGGATACGATTGACCTCCTCGGGCATCGACCGGACGCCGCTGCGCAGTCCCGCCTCGACGTGGGCGACGACGAGGTCGCGTTTCGACCCGACGATAGCCCCGCCCAGCGTCGAGTTCGTGTCCCCGTACAGCACCAGCGCGTCCGGGTCCTCGCGCTCGACGAGCGGCGCGAGTCGGTCGACGACCGCCGCGGTCTGCTCGGCGTGGTCCCCCGACCCGACGCCGAGTTCGTGGTCGGGACGCGGCAGGTCCAGTTCCTCGAAGAACACCTCCGAGAGCTCCTCGTCGTAGTGCTGTCCCGTGTGGACGAGCACCTCCTCGTGTCGCTCGCGCAGCGCTCTCGATACCGGCATCTCCTTGACGAACTGCGGGCGCGCACCGACCAGCGACAGGACTCTCACTGTCGTCTCCCCTGTCGCCGTCTCGTCTCCCGATTCTCGGTCCATCGCCGTCCGATCCGCCGTCGGGAGCGCATCTCGGCCGGCCATCCGTGTCTCTGCGGCGATTCCATCCGGTCTGCTCGGTACTCGAGTCCCATCGACCGCCCGTGGGACTCTCTGTCTGATTGTTATTTATCCCGTATCCGGACCGACCGTCGAGGCGGGGAACCGCTCGCGATATCCGCCGATCGATAGGGTTCCGATAGCGTGTGTGGCTCGTGTTGCCCGCATCACGCTCGCCGCCCGAACGTCGATAACCACCGTATAGCGTCCGACCTCCGGATCGATCACGTGTGATTACCCCAGTCAAGCGAGCGTACATCTTCCGCGCCGGTGAACTTCTCGCCTCTCGGTGTCGCGCGAACTCAAGACCGCACCCCGTGCCAGCCGGAGCGAACGGCGTCGACGACGACGTGAATTCCGGGCCAGCCGTCGACGGTCCACAACGCGAGCGCGCCGCCGACCAGCACGAGATCGAAGAGGAGATACGCTCGCCCGGCGGGCGTGCCGAGAAACGAGGCGAACTCGCCGAAGTGCGCCGCGGCGGTCGAGACGAACCCGGAGCCGGTCCGTGCCGCCGCCGTCCCCGACCCGGACGGTGCCGGACTCGGATCCGTCACGACCCGGTTGGGTCCGGGCCAGAGTATCGCTCCCCAGGCGAAGTGTCCCCGCCCCAGGATCATCGGGTAGGCGAGGTCGCCGAGCAGGTGCGAGACGTAGCCGATCGCGAACGCAGAGCCGGCGAGCGGTCGCCCGATACGGCCGGCGACGATGCCCGCGAGGAACGCCAGCGCCAGCGCGACGAGGATCGAGTGAGCGACCGCCGTCCCGTCCAGCACGTCGAACTGCCAGGCGAGCGGTTTGTCGACCAGGTCGGGGAGTTGTGTCGCCGCCGCCAGGACGAACACGGACAGCTCCGGCGGCGGCGTCCCCGTCCGGGCGCGACTGTACACCGACAGGAGCACGTACCCCACGGCGATGTGTTCCCAGGGCCACACGGCTCACACCCCGGCCGTCGCGGGGGTCGTCGGTTCGCGTCTCATCCGTTGGGTCCCAGGCTCCCGCCCGAATTTGTTATGTGATAATTACTTCACGTAACCGCTCGCTTCGGGTTCGACGGCTGTGCGGTCGTGTTCCGCGGACTATCGAAACCGAGTTCGCGGACTCGGAGGCGTAGCGGTCCGCTACTCGCGCTGGGTCGCCCGCGGTCAGGAGTTGCGGACGAGCGGTTCGTACCACTCGCGGTTGGCCCGGTACCACTCGACGAACGCTCCGACGCCTTCGCGGATGGTGTAGGTGGGTTCGTAGCCGATCAGCTCTGCGGCCTTCGAGACGTCGGCGTGGCTGTGGTCGGCGTCGACGTCGTAGGCGTCGGTGTACTCGATGTCCAGCTCGGGGGCGAGCTGGTCGCGGATCTCCTCGGCGAGCGTCTGGATGTCGATGTTGTCCGTGCTTCCGACGTTCATCACTTCGCCGTCGGCGGCGTCCGTCTCCAGCAGCGCGCGATTCGCCGAGAGGATGTCGTCGACGTAGGTCATGTCTCGAGTCTGCGTGCCGTCGCCGTAGATCACGGGCGGTTCGCCGTTGAGACAGCGCGAGACGAAGTTCGAGATGGCCATGTTCGGGCGCATCCGCGGACCGTAGACGGTGAAGTACCGCAGCGCGACCGCGGGGACGCCGTAGCGTTCGGCGTAGACCATCGCATAGCGCTCGGCCGCGAGTTTCGACGCGCCGTAGGGGCTGATCGGCGTCGTCAGGTGGTCCTCGTCGTAGGGGAGATAGCGGGGTTTGCCGTATACGGACGAGGAACTCGCGAAGACCAACCGTTCGATGTCGTACTCGCGGGCGGCGTCCAGCACGTTCAGCGTGCCGTCGACGTTGACCTCGTCGTACTTGCGCGGGCTGTAGTCCGTCCGGACGCCTGCCTGAGCGGCCTGATGGTAGACGTAGTCGGCCTCCGCGACCAATTGGTCGATCGTGTCGGCGTCGCGGACGTCCCCCTCGACGAGGTCGTAACTGCCATCGCCTTCCTCGGCGGCCGCCCGGCCCGCTTCGACGTTGTGGTCTTTGATCCGCGTGTCGTAATAGGGGTCGAAGTTGTCCAGCACGACCACGTCGTGGCCGTCGCGGGCGAACGCTTCGGCGAGGTGGCCGCCGATGAAGCCGGCGCCGCCTGTGACCAGAATCCTCATTAGTTCTACGGGTCAGTCGACGCGGAGAAAAACCCATCGGCACACCGTCGACCGGTCCCGCTCACTCCGCGGCCGCGTCGGCCGGTTCGCTCTCGTCGACCTCGCCGACGCCGGCCTCCAGCAACCGCTCCTCGGCCTCGTCGCGGTCCTCGGGGTACCCGACGTCGGTGCGCCAGCCGTCCATGCGGATGGCGTCGATGGTCCGCCCGGAGTGGATGAGCAGGTCGACCGCGTCGCTGATCTCGTACTCGTCGCGGTCGGAGGGCTGGACGAGGTGGCAGGCGTGGAGGATGGCGGGCGTGAACGTGTAGAAGCCGGTCATCACGAGGTTCGACGGGGGGTCGTCGGGCTTCTCGACGACGTCGGTGATCTCGCCGTACTTGTTGGTGTCACAGACGCCGTAGCGCGAAGCCTCCTCCCAGGGGACTTCCTCGACGAGGAACGCGGCGTCGGCGCGGGACTCGCTCTGGCGGTTGACGACGTCTTCGAGGTTGGCCTGGAAGACGTTGTCGCCGAGCATCATCATGAAGTCGTCGTCGATGTGTTCCTCGACGGTCAGCAAGGCGTGGGCCAGCCCCTTCTGCTCGCGCTGGTGAGCGTAGGTGATCGGGACGCCCGCGAACTCGTCCTCGAAGTGGTTGATGATGGCCTGTTTCTTGTAGCCGACGACGACCAGCAGTTCGTCGGCGCCCAGTTCGACCAGTTGCTCGAAACAGTGGGTGAGGATGGGCTTGCCCGCCACCTCGACCATCCCTTTCGGCTTGTCCTCGGTCAGCGGCCTGAGGCGGGTCCCCTCGCCCGCGGCCAGTACGACTGCTTGCATACCACCGACTGGACGGGCGCGCGGTAAAACTCTTGTTGGCAGTGCACGTTCGAAACCGAAACCTATCGGCCGAACGGACGGCGGTATCAAACACCTGTCGGGCCGGCCAGTGGGAGCGCCCCGGCCGCGACACGCGATTCCCGGCAGCAGTCCCTTGAACCTCGAAGCCCAAACGCACGCGATGGCACGCTCGGACGACGGGACGCTCATCGAGCGGTCGCGACTCGGCTGGTGGCTGTTCGTCGCCGGACTGGCCGCCGTCGCGGGGTTCATCCTGTGGCGGTTCGTCGGGATGGTCGTCCTCGGGGTCTTCGGCTACTACGCCACGCGGCCGATAAACGACCGCGTCGACGAGTACATCGACTCCGACGCGGTCGCCGCGGCGGTCACCGTGCTGGTCGTCCTCGTCCCGGTGGCCGTGCTCTCGCTGTACGCCGGCTATCAGTTTTTCACCATCGTCCAGCACTACACCACCGGGACCGTCGACCCGCTCTCGCTCGCCGCCCGGTACTTCAACGTCGGCGACGTGCCGCTCGGCCAGCGCCAGTCGTTCGTGAGCGCGCTCAAGAACCCGAGCGAGTTCGTCCGTAACCCCCAGCAGAAGGTGCAGATGGTCCTCAAGACGGGTCGAACGGTCGTCTCGATGGTCGCGAAGACGTTCCTCCTGATCGCCCTGTCGATCACTCTCTCGTTTTTCCTCCTCAAGTGAGGCTCCCACAGAATGGTTCACATGGTTTGATGAGACGACTTCAAAATGCCGTGCACCGGGTGCACGGAGTTTTGATGACGTTAGAGTGTTCCCTTCCTGCGTCGAATAACTAACTCCCGAACACGTTCAACGTGGTCAGTATCAGCCCGCAGATACGCTGTGAGAATTGCTTCGACGACTTCAGACCGGCTGGCGTTGAGGTCGTCGCATTTATCAACCAATTCGTCCAGTTCGTCGCTAATTTCATCGGCGACAGCGATTCCAAATTTCTCTTTTGACATCGCTCAAACGCGATTAAATCTCCGTGCATCGAGTGCACGCCGATCTTAACCTGTGATCCGAGAATCAGCTGAGGTGTGTGAATGTTTCTGTGGCACCCTCCCTC
>JBDGSU010000154.1:0-20391 GCA_042217395.1 Halosimplex sp. | reverse complement strand
CACGCCCGGCGCGGAGTAGCCCGTCGACCCCTCGCCGACGACGGCGTAGTCGGGCTCGAATCCCCGATCGATGGCCGCCCGCGCGCCCACGCCACCGGCCTCCTCGCCGACGAACGACGCGAACACCAGTTCGACGCCGTCGCCGGGGTCGGCGTCCCCGGACTCCGTGCGGTCGCCCGAACTGCCCACCTCGCTGTCGCGGAAGGCGCACATCGCCGCCGCGACGGCGCCTTTCATGTCCGCGCTGCCGCGCCCGGAGAGGCGGCGGCCGGCGCCCTCGCCCGCCGTCTCGACCACGTAGTCCCCGTCGTCGGTGACCTGCGAGGCGTCCGGCGGGACCACGTCGTGGTGGCCGACGAGCGCGAGGGTGGTGTCGCCCGACCCCTTTCGAGCGACGACGTTGCCGCCCCGGCCCTCGTCGACGCCGGCGTCGTCGCGAGTGACGTCGGCAGCGGTGTGCTCGCGGAGCCACGCTTCGATGCGGTCGCCCGCCTCGCGCTCGCCGTCGTGACTCGGGATCGAGACGAGTTCGCGGGCGAGTTCGCGGACGTCCGCGCTCGCGTCGGTCATGGCGGAGCTATCGCGCGCCGCCGTCTTCAACCCCCGCGGCGGCCGGGACGCCGACCTCCAGATCCCGGCATCGGGGCGGTCCACTCTCGACGCCGGCAGTACTATCAATTTGATGCGTGATATAATCACACAATCCACATTTACTAAACTGGTAACTGCAGTTGTCTTTCTGTGGGGTTTACGTTACGCGCGGTCCACGTCGAGCATGGAATGGCGTCTGGAAGACGCGGTTCGTCGCCGCGGTTCCGATGGGTCCCCGCGGCGAGGCGTCCGGCAGCCCGGCCGGGAACTGTGATTCGGGGACTCTCCCGTTTCCGACCGTCGAGCCGGCGCGTTCCACGACCATTCCGAACTCACACCCACCGACCCACCGACCCCACATCGACCGGGCCGCCGCTGTCGGCCCCTTCCCGTCACAGGCGGCCGCGGTCGACCGCGCGTGACTCCACAAGAGACTTGCCGCCGATACTGCAACGAACAGTCGAATGACTACCGCCCCGGACAGGGCCCGCGACGAGGTGACGCTCCGCGAATCGATCCCGCCCGCCCGCGAGTGGGCGCGGACGTTCGTCGTCGGCCTGTTCATGGGCACCGCCGACGGCGTCCCCGGCATCTCCGGCGGGACCATCGCGCTCATCGCCGGCGTCTACGAGCGGCTCATCGCCGCGATCACCGCCGTGACGCCCGGCCGGTTTCTCGCCGGCGTCCGCGCGCTCACGCCCGTTGACGGCGGCGTCTCGCTCGACCGCGCCGCCGCCGTCTTCGAGGAGGTCGACGGCTGGTTCCTCGTCGCGCTCGTGACCGGCGTCGCCACCGCCGTCGTCCTCGTCGGACAGGCCGTCGAGTGGGCCGACGAACACTACCCCGTCCTCATGTTCGGCCTCTTTTTCGGGCTCATCGGCGCCTCGGCGCTCGTCCTCCTGCGCGAGGTCGCCGTCCGGACCGCGCCCGAGGCGGTCGCCGCGCTCGTCGGCGTCGCCCTCGCGTTCGTCGTCTCGGGCCGCTCGGAGGCGCTCCTCTCCGGCGGCGGCACCCTCGTGATCTTCGTCGCCGGCGCCGTCGCCGTCAGCGCGATGATCCTCCCCGGGCTGTCGGGGTCGCTCCTGCTCGTGATCCTCGGCCAATACACCTTCCTGTACGGTCGACTGGGCGCGTTCGTCGACGCCGTCGGCGCGCTCCTCTCCGGAGGGTCGCTCTCCCGCGTGACCGGCCCGGGCGTCGACGTGGTCACGTTCGTCCTCGGCGGGCTCGTCGGCCTCTTCACTATCGCCCGGGTCATCCGGCGAGCCCTCGACGCCAACCGCGAGGTGACGTACGCCTTCCTCGTGGCGCTCGTCCTCGGCGCGCTCCGGGCGCCGATCGCCACGCTCGGCGGCGAGGAGTACGCGGTGGTCTGGAACGCCGCGACCGTCGAGGCCTTCGCGGCCGCCGCCGTCGTCGGCGCCGCGCTCGTCCTCGTCCTCGACTGGTACGCCGTCGACCTCGACCTCGACGGCGTCTGAGACGCGTTCTTGCACGCGTGGCCCGGGTCGACCGCACGATTGCGCCCGGTCGAGCCCGAGCTGTCTTGCAAGATTCTGTGTCGACTTCCAGACGGAGATATTGGCGACCAGCATCAGAGCCATCGCGAGTCCGTCGCGGTCGCCGGGAGCGGTCCCGGCGGGTGACGAGGATCGCGCGACTGCCAACCTATTTGCTGCTCGTGGACGACCGTTCGGTGAATGCGAACGTTCGACCACGGTCGGCGGTCCCGCACGGTCGTCCCGGAGGCGGGCAGATGAGCGCGACACTGTGGGGCGCGCTGGCGACAGCGGGGCTGCTCGGCGTCACGCACGCGATCGAACCGGACCACGTCGCGGGGATCTCGTCGGTGACGAGTCGGTACGGCGACTCGCGGCTGTCCGCGCTGGTGGGCGCGTGTTTCAGCCTCGGTCACGTCGCGCTCGTGGTCGTCTGGCTGGCCGGCGGCTACCTCCTCCTGGGCCGGACGGAGTTCCCCGCGGTGTTCGACGCGGTCGGGACGCTCGGGGTCGCCGTCCTCCTCGCCGTCCTCGGCACTGCGATGGCCGTCGGCGGGCTCCAGTCGTTGCGCCACGCGCACGCCCACGAACACGACGGCGAGGTCCACGCTCACTCGCACCTCCACCTGCCGCTTGTCGGGAGCGACCACGACCACGCGGACGATGCCCGCGCTGCGGAGCGCGACGGACGCGAGCACGGACACTCGCACGCGCACGGGTCCCACCGCCACTCGCACGGCGCCGGGACGGACGATATCCCGCACACCGTCGACGGGGATGACGAGCGAGCGAGCGACGACGGAACAGCGGGCGTCGTCCCGCACGATCACGGCCACGGCGTCGGCGCGTACCTGAAGACCGGCCTCGTCGGGGCGCTGTTCGCGCTGTCGCCTCCCGTCTCGATGATCCTCTTCGCGTCGTCGCTGTTCCCCGACTACGGCGGCGGCGCCGTCGCGCTGGCCGTCGTCGCGTACGCCGTCTCGATCACCGCGACGATGAGCGCCGTCGGCGCCGGCGTGGGCACCGTGTTCGGCGCCGCGAGCGCCAGCCCCCGTCTCCACGCCGGCGCCCGGGTCCTCGGCGGCGTCGCGATCGCGGCCGTCGCCCTCTCGATGCTCCCCGGTGCCCTCGCGGCGCTCGCCTGATACGGAGTGTCGGGAGCGCGTACCGGGTCGACCACACGCACTCCTGGGTTCGATCCCGGACCGTCTTGCAAGACTCCGTCTGATACGGATTCGGAGCAAGCGTTTACCGGGCCGACCGCACGACTGCGTGCGGTCGGCCCCGGACTGTCTTGCAATAACCCGTATGACTCCTCTACCGGCCTCGTCCTGATCGCCCGTTCACTGCCGCGCTCGGTAGCGTTTCGTCGGCCCCGGGCGTCTCCCTTGGACTCCGTGTTTCGGTCCCGCCTACCGTGCGGACGATTCTCGCGTCTCAGGGACGCTACTGATTAACAGTGGCAAAAAGGAGTTATCAGTCTCCGCTGCCTACCGTCGGGTACGATGAGCGCACACACGCACACCCACCACGAGCACGACCCGCCCCCGAAGGCGACGCTGTTCTGCCCGACCTGCGGTCACGAGAGCGCACCGACCGGGGATTGGGCGGTACGCGAGGCCGACCGACGGGAGGCCTCGGACGGAGCGAGCGGTGACGAGGGAACCGCGAGCCGCGAGGCCGACCGACGGGAGGCCTCGGCCAGAGCGAACGGCGGAGCGGTCTACGAGTGTCCCGTCTGCGGAACGGACGTCGCGAGGCGCGGCCGTTCGGAGGTCGCGGTCGACCGGCGCGGCGCCGAGACGCCAGCCGACGACTGACGGTCGTCGCTCGATCGGGACCGACACCTTCTCACGCGGCGATCCGGTAGGCCCGGCAATGTCACCCAGAACGGCGTGGCTCGTCCTGTTCGTCGCCGGTCTGTTCGAGGCCGGGTGGGCCGTCGGCCTGGAGTACTCCGACGGGCTGACGAACGCGAAACCGACGGTCGCCCTGCTCGTCTCGATGGCGATCAGCGTAGTGTTGCTCGCGAAGGCCGTCGAGACGCTGCCCGTCGGGACTGCCTACGCCGTCTGGACGGGGATCGGCGCCGTCTCGACGGCGATCGCGGGCATGTACCTGTTCGACGAGCCGGCGACATTGGCGCGGCTGTTCTTCGTCGCGGTCGTCGTCGCCGGCGTCGCCGGTCTGCAGTTCGTCTCCTCGGCGTAGCGGCGGTTCGACGGCGTCGTATCCGGGCTCTTATGCAGCCCGGCGGTCGTACGTACGGTATGAACATCGTTCCGGACACGAGCGTGGTCATCGACGGCCGCGTGTCCGAACAGATCGAGGCCGACGCCGACCCCGACTCGGAGGCGGTCGGCGAGGGGTTCGCCGGCGCGACCGTCTACGTCCCCGAGGCGGTCGTCGGCGAACTGGAGGCCCAGGCCAACGACGGCCGCGAGAGCGGCTGGGACGGCCTGGCCGAACTGCAGCGCCTCGCCGAACTCCACGACGACGGCACCGTCACGGTCGAGTACGTCGGCCGCCGCCCCGCCGAGGTCGAACAGCGCGAGGCCGGCGAGGGGAAGATCGACGCGATCATCCGCGACCTCGCCCAGGAACACGACGCGACCCTCGTCACCAGCGACGTCGTCCAGAGCGAGGTCGCGAAGGCGAAGGGCCTCGAGGTGATCTACCTCGAACCGCGCGGCCGGGACACCGAGTCGCTGGACATCCAGCGCTTTTTCGACGAGACGACGATGAGCCTCCACCTGAAGGTGGGGGTCGCGCCGATGGCGAAACGCGGCGAGATCGGCGACATGCACTACGAGACCATCAGCGACGAGGTCTCGACGGAGACCGACCTCAAGGAGTGGGCTCACGACGTCGAGAACTCCGCGCGGGCCAGCCCCGAGGGGTTCGTCGAGCTCGACGAGCCGGGGATGACCATCGTGCAGTTCCACCAGTACCGCATCGCCATCGCCCGGCCGCCCTTCTCCGACAAACTCGAGATCACCGCCGTCCGGCCCATCGTCAAGACCGACCTAGACGACTACGAGCACGCCGACGAACTCCGCGAGCGCCTGCTCGAACACCAGCGGGGCGTCCTCATCTCCGGCGCGCCGGGCGCGGGGAAATCGACGTTCGCCCAGGCGGTCGCGGAGTTCCTCGCCGACTCGGATTTCGCCGTCAAGACCATGGAGAAACCCCGCGACCTCCAGGTCGGCGACAACATCACCCAGTACACGGCGCTGGGCGGGTCGATGGAGAAGACAGCCGACTCGCTGTTGATGGTCCGCCCCGATTACACCATCTACGACGAGGTCAGGAAGACCGACGACTTCGAGGTGTTCGCGGACATGCGTCTGGCCGGCGTCGGGATGGTCGGGGTCGTCCACGCCACCCGCGCGATCGACGCGCTCCAGCGCCTCGTCGGGCGGGTCGAACTCGGGATGATCCCGCAGGTCGTCGACACCGTCGTCTACATCGACGCCGGCGAGGTCGACACCGTCTACGACGTCACGACCGAGGTCAAGGTACCGGAGGGCCTGATGGAGGAGGACCTGGCGCGGCCGGTCATCATGATACGGGACTTCGAGACCGGTCAGCCCGCCTACGAGATCTACACGTTCAACCGGCAGGTCGTCACCGTGCCCCTGGGCGAGAACGCCCAGGACGGCGGCGGCCCCGGCGCCGAGAGCGGCACCGAGCGCATCGCCAAACAGGAGGTCGAACGGGAGATCCGCTCGATCGCCCACGGCCACGTCGAGGTCGAGATCAAGAACCCGAACACCGCCGTCGTCTACGTCGAGGACGACGACATCTCCGCCGTGATCGGCAAGGGCGGCGGTCGCATCACCGACGTCGAGAACCGCCTGGGCATCGACATCGACGTGCGGACGCTGGACGAGCGACCCGGCGGCGCGGGCGGCGGTGGCGCCCCCAGTGGTCCCGGTGGTTCGGGCGGCGGTGGCGCGGGCGGTAGCGGCGAGATCGTCACCCCCGAGATCACCTCTCGACACGTCATCATCCCGATGGACGGCTACGAGGGCGAGACCGTCGAGGTGCAGGCCGACGGGGAGTACCTGTTCACCGCGACCGTCTCGCGGGGCGGTGAGGTGCAGGTCTCCCGGGGCTCGGCCATCGCCGAAGAACTCGAACAGGCGATCGACCGCGGCAAGACCATCACCGTCACGCCGTCCTGAGAGTTCGTCTCTGAGTTCTATCGCTGTATTCTGCAAACTTATCATTGGCATTCGCGCGAACGCAGTGAGCGCGAATGACCGAACCCGAGCGAAGCGAGGGTTCGGCCCTTTTTGCCCCATCTTTTTCGAGGAGCCCTCCCGCAGCGAGCGAAGCGAGTGAGGAAGGGCGACGATGAAAAAGGTGGCTACACTGAGCATTCGCGCGAGCGATGCGAGGCCGACCGGAGGGAGGCCTCGAAGCGAACGGCGCGCAGCGCCGTGAGCAAAGCGAGCGCGATTCACTGGCATAGCAGGCTCTGACAAGCTTTCGGTCGTTCGCGGTGCTCACTCCCGCAGACACCGAACTCACGCCACCGGCGCGAGTTCGGCCTTTTTCACCCATGTTTTTGGCCGGGGGGTCGCCTGTGGCGACCCCCCGGCGAAAAAGATGGTTGGTTACAAACCGCATCGGGGAGAGGTGTCGGTATGGACGCCGATCCGACGATCTACGACGAGCGACTCGCGGCGGAGATGGACCGCGGCGAGTTCGTCCTCGCGGTCGTCACCGCGACCAAGCCCGACTTCTACAAGCAGGCGCCGGTCGTCGCCGCCGCTCGCGAGCGCGGCCTCCCTTGCTTCGTGATCCACACGGGGCAACACTACGACGACGTACTCGGCCACGGCCTCGAGGAGTACGACCTCGAACCGGCCATCGCCGCCGATCTCGGTATCCGCGGCGACCTCTCGGAGAAGACCTCCCAGACGATGCTCGCCGTCCGGGCGTTCGCCGACCGGCTCGAGGCGTGGCCCGACACCACGGTCCTCCCGCTGGTCCACGGCGACACCCACGCCGCCGCTATCTTCCCGCAGGCGTGGCTGTTCGCCACCAACCAGCAGGTCGCGCACAACGAGGCCGGCCTCCGCGGGATGGCTCCCGACTACGACGCCGTCCCGACCGCGGCCGAGGCGGGCGGGCCCGCCGGCGCGGGGGCCGCGACGGACGCCGACGGCGGCGATTACCCCGACCCCGCTTCGCTGGTCGACGAGCAGTGGACCGGCGAGTGGGCCGTCGACCGCACGGAGCCGTTCCCGGAGCAGTACGACACGTTCGTCGGTTCGGCGGCCGCCCGCTACCAGTTCGCGCCGGTCGATCTGAACCGCGAGCACCTCGAATCCGAGGGGTACCCCCGCGAAGTGGACGGCGACGAGCGGATCCCAGTCGTCGGCAACTCCGTCGTCGACGCCATCGACACGAAAGCGGACCACGAGGGCGAGAGCGTCTTCGACGTCTACCCCGTACTGGAGGAGCGAGACGACTGGATCCGCGTCGACATCCACCGCCGGGCGAACCTGCTGCCCGGCCGGTTCGAGGCGCTCGTCGAGGCGGTCGTCGGGCTCGTCGAGGACGGCTACAACGTCAACTTCGTCGAGCTGACGGCGACGCGCCACGCGCTCGAGCGCCACGGCTACCGCGACCGCCTCGACCGGCTGGCCGCCGAGCGCGAGAACTTCCTGTTCACCGGGCTCTGGAAGAAACACGCCCACGTCTACGAGTTCCTCGAGTCCGGCCGGTGTCTCGCCGAACTCACCGACTCCGGGAGCATGCAGGAGGAACTGAACCACATCGACGAGGCCGCCTGTCTCACCGCGCGGTTCAACACCGACCGCCCGGAGACCGTCTTCGAGGCGAACACCAACCTGCTCGTCCCGCCGGTCTCCGGCGAGTTCGTCCGCGAGATGGTCACTTACGCGCTGGAGACCGACGACGTGCGCGAGCGCCTGCAGTCCGGGCCGGACCTGTACGGCGAGTCGGTCGGCGCCGAGATCGTCGACTTCCTCGCCGAGCGCCGCGACGAAGGCGTCTTCGAGTGGTCTCACCAGCGCAACGGGTTCCGCGACGTCGGCGGCGAGTCGGTCGACTACCTCTGAGACGGACCACGCCCCGTCGGGTCCACGTCGACCGCCCGAACGGGGGCGGTCGTAGTTCGGTTTCTCCCGCGACGCGTTCGAGACCGGGAGAGCCGACCAGAGCGCTCCGCTCGCCGTCGGGGCCGACGAAGGACGGCGCTATCCGCTCGACTCCGTCCCGGTGCTCGTCGCGGGTTCGGCGCTCGTCCCGGTCTCGGTATCCGTCTCGGCGCCGGTATTCGTCTCGGTTCCGGCGCTCGTCCCGGTCTCGGCGCTCGTCCCCGTATCGGTCGCGGTATCGCCCTCTCCGGGGGGAACGATCTGCAGGACCGCGCCGCTCCCGCCCTTGGGGACGCCGTTCTTGCTGACGAGGACGTAGATCTCGCCGTCGGGACTCTGCCCGAACGCGCGGACGTACCAGCTGAACTCGCCCTGGACCTGCAGTTCCTCCATCTCCCAGAGCTCGTCGCGCGGGATGTCGTCGGGCCCGATCTCGGGCGGGTTCTCCGCGGTCACCGTCTCGCCGGGGAGCGGCGTCGACGTGTCCGTGTCGGTTCCGGTGCCGGTTCCGGTCCCGGCTGCAGTTCCGGTGCCGGCCTCGGTCCCGGCTCCGGTCTCGGTCCCGGCCTCCGTTCCGGTCTCGGTTCCAGTGCCGGTTCCGGTCCCCTGCTCGTCGAAGTCGTCCGGCACGGTCGCGGTGAGGATCCGGCCGTTCGGGTCGGACCCGGTGGGCTGGTTGTACTCGCCGTAGACGTACTTGCCGTTCAGGCCGGGGACGGTGTCGTTCTCGTAGCGGTGACCGCCGACGATGACCACGCCGACGGGCGTCCCCTGGTAGACGTGCGGGTACTCGACGACCGGGTCCACGAACGGGCTCCCGTCGTAGGGCGCCTCGTCCGGTTCCATCTCGGGGCAGTCGGTGATCGCGCTGATGTCGCTTGGCCGTTCGGTGCTGAAGCAGTGGGTGCCCTCCTTGACGTTCCAGCCGTAGTTGCCGCCGGCCTCGACGACGTCGGCCTCCTCCCAGAGGTTCTGCCCGGCGTCGGTGACGAAGCAGTTGCCCCCCGAGTCGAAGGAGATGCCGTAGGGGTTACGGAAGCCGTAGGCCCAGATCTCGTCGAGCGCGTCGGGCTCGTCGACGAACGGGTTGTCGTCGGGGATCCCGTAGGGGGTGTCTCCGCCCGACGCGTCGACGTCGATGCGGAGCACGTTGCCGAGCAGATTCTCCGAGACGTCCTGGCCGTTACCGCCGGCGTTGCGGTCGTACCAGTCGTCGACGTGTCCGTACATGTCGTCGTCGGCGCCCCCGCCGTCGCCCATCGGGACGTAGAGGTAGCCGTCCGGGCCGAACGCCATCGGGCCGGCGTCGTGGTTGAACTGGGGGTGCTGGATCGTCAGCAGCTGCTGCTCGCTGTCGGGGTCGCCGCTCTCGCCGTCGTCGCTCGCGGTGAACTCGGAGACGACCTCGACGTGGTCCCATCCCTCGGGCGTCTCCTCGTTCGGCGGCGCGCTGTAGTGGAGGTAAAAGCGCCCGTTCTCGGCGAAGTTCGGGTGGAAGTCGACGCCGGTGAGGCCGCGCTCGTCGTACACCTGGTCCTCGCCCGCGTACGAACCGTTGAACTCCCCGAGCGTGACCATCCTGTCGCTGATGTCGACGAACGGCTCGTCGCGGAGGCCGTCCTCCGTGAGGACGTACACCTGGCCGGTCTGGTCGCTGACGAACGACCGCGGGTCGTCTTCGGGGCCGGTGGCGTGGTCGGTCGGCGCCGTCAGCGGGCCGTTCGCCACCTCCCTGACGCCGACTTCCGTCCCCGCCTCGAAGAAACCGGCGCCGCCGGCGGTCCCGGTCCCCGACTCGGTGCCCGTCCCGGCGCCGGGCGTGGCCGTCGTCGTCCCGCTGACCTCGACGTCGCCGACCATGGTGGTCGGGTGGACGGTGCAGACGTACCGCGCCATCTCCTGGGTGGCCGTGAACGTCAGCGAGCGCGTGGCCCCCTCTTCGGACATCGTCTCCGTCGAGACGATCTCGTTCCCGTCGGCGTCCTGGATCGTGAAGTTGTGGGGCGCGCCGTCGAGGTTCTCCCAGACGACCTCGTACTCTGTCCCGGCGGCCAGTTCGAGCGTCGGGTTCTCCTGGTCGGCGATCGCGTCCGGCGCCCGACCCATCCACGCCTCGATGCGGCCGCCGAAGCGATACGTCTCCTGTTGCTGTCCGAGCGCGAGACTGCCCAGGCCGGCGAGCGCGCCGGTCGCCGCGCCGACCTCGAGCAGGCTCCGCCGCGTGGGGCGCCACTCGGCTCTCGTTTCGTCGGTCCGATCGCCGTCAGTCTGTGATCTATCTGTCATTGAACTCCGTTCTGTCACTCGACCAGACGGTAGAAAAGGCGCGAACATCGTTTTCGCGGTACCGCGAGGTGACTCGCAATAACAGCCCCCTATCGTGATTCTTGTCGGCCGTTACCCGACCGGATCGGGGATCCCCCCGTACGGTCGGGGGACGCCGTTCGGGAGTTCGCCGATCAATCGGCAGATTACTGGTACACAGGCAGACCCGGTCGTCTGAACTGTCCCGTGGAACTGCGCCCGAGATGGTGGACGACAGCCCAAGCGGTTCCACCGGCCGCCCGCTCGGACTGGCGGTGTCGCGGTCAGCGTGACCTAGTCACAGACGAAAAGCGCTGTTTGATCCACGGCCGGCTTTTACTCCCCGCGTCCCGACTCACTGCCCATGCAGAACCTCACCCGCAGAACTGCCCTCCGCGCCGGCGTCGGCGCCCTCCTCGGTTCGCTCGCCGGCTGTTCGGCGCTGCCGACTGACTCCTCGGAGCCCGATGACCTGACGTTCGAACGGCTCGACGCCACCGCCGTCTACGTCGCCGACGGGGTCGAGCTCTCGCTGCCGGCGGAGATACAGACGGTGGAGGCGACGAACAACGCCGACCTATTGCTCCTCTCCGACGAGCCGGACGCCGACGCCGAACGGGCCGTCGAGTGGCTGGCGGACGACCGCGTGCTCGCCCTCCTGGGGGACGGCGCGGAGGCGACGTGGCTCTCGTGGGCGCGGAGCGACGCCTTCCGCGACGCGTTCGGGGACGACGGAATCGCCGACTCCGAACCCGATCCGTGGCTGCTGGTCGGCGCGGCGATCGGTACCGCGGTGAAGACCTACCGGAACTCGTGGTCCGACGGCCCCAGAGACCGCGACGTGCTCAGAGCGCTCGACGAACGGCTCGCGGCCATCGAACGGGAGACGCCGTCCGGAGCGTGACCTCCCCGCGCTCGCGCCGACCGACCTAACTTCCGTACTCGGTCTCGAGATACTCGACGATGTCAGTCCCAGCTTTTTCCGCTCGGGGGCGCTCACTGCGTTCGCGCCCCGCTCGCGCAAAAACCTGGACCAAAAAGCGCGAGCGCTCCGTTCCGTCGCGCTCGCGCCGACCGACCTAACTCCCGTACTCGGTCTCGAGATACTCGACGATGTCGTCGCTCTCGGGCATCCCCTCCACGTCGTTCTCGGGGTCGACGAGGACGGGAACGCCCGTCTGGCCGCTTACCTCCTCCACCTCGGTGCGCTCGGAGTGCGACCGGGGCACCATGTGCGACTCGTACTCCATGTCGAGGTCGTCGAGCTTCCGTTTGACCTTCGCGCAGTAGGGACAGCCCTGCAGTTCGTACAGTTCGAGGTTTGCCATCGCTCTGACTTGGTGATCCACGCTAAAAGGACCAACGGTCCCGTGTATCGGTCACGCAGGACCGCGGGGCGCCTATCCGAGACGGAGCGACCGGGCCCGCCCTACTCGTCGAGGAAGTCGGGTTCGAGCCGTTTCTCCGCCCGCTCGGTGCGGAGGTGCTCGCGGAAGTCCTCGGGGTCGACGTCGCGGGCCTCGCGCTCGGCGCGGTCGCGCACCGAGACGGTGCCGGCCTCTTCCTCGTCGGGGCCGACGATGCACATGTACGGGACGTTCTCGTCGTGAGCGGCGCGGATCTTGCGCTGGAGCGTGTCGTCGCCGTCGGCGACGGTGGCGCGGAAGCCGTCGGCTTCGAACTCGTTTTTCACGCGGTGGGCGTAGCCCAGCGTCTCCTCGTTGAGCGGGAGGACGCGCACCTGCTCGGGCGCGAGCCACAGCGGGAACCGGCCGGCGAAGTGCTCGATCATGACGCCCATGAACCGCTCGAAGGTGCCCAGCAGGGCGCGGTGGATCATCACCGGCGTGTGTTCCTCGTTGTCCTCGCCGACGTAGACCAACTCGAAGCGCTCGGGCTGGACGAAGTCCAGCTGGACGGTGCCGACGGTCCACTCGCGGCCGATGGCGTCTTCGGCGTCGGCGGCGATCTTCGGGCCGTAGAAGGCGCCCTCGCCGGCCTCGACCTCGTAGCCCTCGCCCAGGGCGTCGAGCGAGCTGCGGAGGTCGTCCTCGGCGCGCTCCCAGAGGGCGTCGTCGCCGAAGGCCTCGTCGGGCTGGGTCTCCAGTTTGAACGTGACGTCGAGGCCGAAGTCCTCGAGCACGCCGTCGATGACCTCGAGCGTGCGGGTGACCTCGCCCTGGATCTGGTCGCGGCGGACGAACGCGTGGCCGTCGTCCTGCGTGAACCCGCGCACGCGGAGCATCCCCGAGAGCTCACCGGAGCGCTCGTTGCGGTAGCAGGTGCCGAACTCGGAGTAGCGCTTGGGGAGCTCGCGATAGGAGCGGCGTTCGCGCTGGTAGAGGTGGACGTGGTTGGCGCAGTTCATGGGCTTGAGGCCGTACTCGTCGCCGTCGTCCTCGTCCGTTCGGGCGCTGGCCTGCTCCCAGTGGAACATCTCGTCCTCCTCGCAGAAGTGCTCGTAGTGGCCCGAGGTCTTCCAGAGGTCGGTCTTGTTGAGCTCCGGCGTCCACACCTCCTCGTAGCCGAGTTCGTCGTTCTTCTCGCGGATGTAGTCCTCGAGTTCGCGACGGATGGCCATCCCGTCGGGGTGGAAGTGGACACAGCCCGGCGAGTGGTCGGGGATGGAGAAGAGATCCATCTCGCGGCCGATGCGGCGGTGGTCCCGGCGCTCGGCCTCCTCCTTGCGCTCCCAGTAGTTCTCCAGGTCGGACTCGGACTCGAAGGCGGTGCCCGAGACGCGGGTGAGGCCGGGGTTGTCCTCGTCGCCCCGCCAGTGAGTGGCGGCGATGCCACGCAGGTCGACGGCGCCGATCTCGCCCGTGGAGGCGACGTGCGGGCCGGCACAGAGGTCGGAGAACTCGCCCTGGCTGTAAAAGGAGACCGTCTCGATATCGTCGTCGGCACCGCGCTCGCCCGCGGCGAGGTCCTCGAGGATCTCCGCCTTGTAGGGCTGACCGGCGACGCGCTCGCGGGCCGCCTCGATGGCGACCTCCTCGCGTTCGATCGCCAGATCGGCGTCGACGATCGACTCCATCTCGGCGACGAGGTCGTCCAGATCGTCCTCGTCGATGTCCACGTCGTCGAAGTCGTAGTAAAAGCCCTCCTCGGTGGGCGGGCCGGTGGCGAGCTTCGCGTCGGGGAACTCGCGGAGGATCGCCTGTGCGAGGACGTGGGCCGCGGAGTGGCGCAGCACCTGCAGGTACTCGTCGGCCGAGGGGGTGACGATCTCGATCCGAGCGCCGTCGTAGACGGGTTCTTCCTTCGCGACGAGTTCGCCGTCGAGCTTGCCGGCGACGGTGTCGCTCCCGAGACCCGGACCGATCTCGTAGGCCACGTCTTCGACTGTGGCGCCCGACGGAACGTCGAGCGTGCTTCCATCGGGCAGTTCCACCGTGAGTGAGGATTCCTGCTGTGACATGATCACCGGCCTCCGGCGCGCCAGGCACCGCTGGAAAGCGGTCGGCGAGCGCGAGAACGTGGCGGTGACTGTTCAGTGGGCGGCGAACCCGCCTGTAAAGCAGTCACCTGCCATCTTGGACTCCGATAACGCGTAATCGGTTAAAAGGGTTGTGACGTGCGTCGGCGGTCGATCGGTTTGCGAGACAGAGACAACCACAGATTCGGCCGATCGGGACGCCGAGACCGGCCGGGGGTCGGGTCGAGGTCCGCCGCCGGGGCGGAGACTCCGCTCAGGCGTCCGCGTCGTCGGGAGCGTCGGCCAGCAGGTCGGAGGCGGTGACGAGCGACTCGAGTTCCAGGTCGTGTTCGGCGAGGTTCTCGGCGGCGCCCTCCTCGCGGTCGACGACGACGATCACGCGGTCGACGACGGCGCCGGCGTCGCGCAGCGCCTCGGCGGCGTCGACCGCGCTCTGCCCCGTGGTCGCGATGTCCTCGAGGACGACGACCTCCTCGCCCGCGGCGAGTTCACCCTCGACGAGGTTGGCCGTGCCGTACTCCTTTTTCTGTTTGCGGACGACGACGTAGGGGTTGCCCGACTCGACGCTGGCGACCGCGACCAGCGGGACGGCGCCGAGCGCGACGCCGGCGAGTTTCGTCTCCCCGACCCGTTCGGCGAACGCCTCGGCGACGAGTCCGAGACAGCGGGGATCCGTTTCGAAGAGGTACTTGTCGACGTAGTAGTTCGAGGTGCCGCCGTGGGAGAGCTCGAACTCCCCGAACTTCACGGCGTCGGCGTCTCGCAGCGCGTCGATGAGTCCCTGTTTGTCCATACCGGACCCGTGGTCGGCCCGTCGTTTAGCCGGTTCGATGTGTGGCCGAAAACTTCTTGTACCGAACCGGGACGATGTCGGGACGATTGCATGGTCCGCGACAGTGTGTATCTCGCGGTCCAGTCGGTCGCCGTCGTGGCGCTATTGGCCGCGGTTATCGGTCTGTTCGTGCGACCGCGATCGGGCGCGGCGTTCGTCATTGCCGCGGCTGCTCTCGTCGTCACCGTCCCGGCGCTCGTGCTTGGACTGCCGACGTCGGTCAAAGCGCGCGTCACGCTGCCGCGGGGTCTCCGGATCGTGTTCGCGAGCCAGACCCGAACGGTCATCACGGTTCTCGCAGTGGGGCTGTTAGTCGTCGCAGGCGCCGGTCACGCGTATCCCGGCCCCTCGCCGGTGACGACGGGCACGCTGGACAGAGCCGGTGCGACGTTCGATCTCACCGCACCAAACGGGACGATCGACGTCAGGTATACGGCCGGTCCACCACTCGACAGGGCCGCGCTCTCCATACGTATCGACGGACGGCCGGTGTCAGCGAGCACTTCGCTCGCGGTCCGATCGGCCGGGTCGTCCGACTGGCTCCGCCCCGGGGAGTCGGTCGTCGTCGTCAACCGGACCGGCGGTCGCGTGTCGTGGACGAGCGCCAGCGTTACCCTCGAGATCGCTCAAAACGAGACGCTGCTCCTGGCCACTGCGACCCGAGAACCCCGGACACCCAACACGGATTCGGAGCAGGACAGTCCGGAATCGACCGCACGCAGTCCGGGGTCGACCCGGGACACGCATGTGCCGAATCCGTAATCACTCCTCGTCGGACGACTCCTCACGCCGCCGGAACAGCCTTGTCAGGAGGGCCGGGCCCTTGTTGCTCCGCTGTCCCTTTCGTTCGAGTTCTTCGCGCGACTGGCGGCTCATCGTATGTCAACATCGCGCCTCCCGAGTTAAATCGTTGTGGGTTTTATAAAACGATCGCCAGGCCGAAAAAGAGCACTCCCTCGACGAGGAACACCTGCTGGCCGAGTAGGAGGTCGGCGTTGAACCCGATATCCTCGGCGTTGTCGTCGATAAACCCGCTGTAGGAGTCCACGAGATCGGTCTCCCAGCCACCGGTCAGCGTGTCGGGGTCGTAGTTGATCTGGTCGAGGTACGACTCGGTCGGTCCGAGAACGAGGTCGGACTCGTGGTACGTTGCAACCCCGAACGTGAGCGACAGGAAGAGAGACGCGCCACCACAGAGCGCGAACCAGGAGTCGAAGACATCGCCGGCGAACTGCCACACCGAGATCAGGCCGCCGAGGAGGAGGACCGTGATCCGGACCGCCCGGGTCGCCTTGTCGTCGATGTCTCCGATCGTCCGGCGCTGTGCGTTTAACACCGCGCGGGACTCCTCGAACGCATTTTCCATCCGGTCGTTGGACCAGTTGTCGTCGTCCGTCGGGTCCCGCCCTGACACGGAATCGACATCTCGCCACGTGAAGATAAAACCCGTGCTCGTGGCGGCACCGCCGTCCGGAACCACTATGCGGCCGGACCGCTGACTAGTCCCCAATGAGGGTCTTCGGGTCGAGCGGCGTGCGCGGCGTGGTCAACGAGGACCTCACGCCGGGCTACGCGACGGCGGTGGCACAGGCGGCCGGGACCGTCTGGCGCAGCGGGGGGATCGAACGCGCGGCCGTCGCGCGCGACACCCGCGCGACCGGGCCGATGCTCGTCGACGCCGTCGCCAGCGGCCTCGCCAGCGTCGGCGTCGACGTCGACCGCCTCGGCGCGCTCCCGACGCCCGGCCTGCAGGCCTACGCCGAGCGCGAGGCCGTCCCCGGGGTGATGGTCACCGCCTCCCACAACCCGCCCGAGTACAACGGTATCAAGCTCGTCGGCGCCGACGGCGTCGAGCTGCCCCGCGAACGGCTCGAAGCCATCGAGGCCCGTCTCCTCGACGAGACCGCGGAACGGGTCGCCTGGGACGAGACCGGCGACGCCCGTCCCGTCGACGGCGCCCGCCGTGCCTACGTCGAGGAACTCCTCGCCGCCGTCGACCGCGAGGCCGTCGCCGCCGCCGGCCTCACCGTCGCCCTCGACCCGGGCCACGGCGCCGGCGCGCTCACCTCGCCGGACTTCTTCCGCGAGCTGGGGTGTCGCGTCAAGACGATCCACGCCCAGCCCGACGGCCACTTCCCCGGTCGCGACCCCGAGCCGGTGGAGTCGAACCTCGGCGACCTGCGGCGGTTCGTCCGCGCCACCGACGCCGACCTGGGGATCGCCCACGACGGCGACGCCGACCGCGCTATCTTCGTCGACGAGCGCGGCGCGTACGTCGAGGGCAGCGCGGCCCTGGCAGCACTGGCCGCGGGAGCCGTCGGCGAGGGCGACACCGTCGTCTCCGCCGTCAACGCCTCCCAGCGACTCGTCGACGTGACCGCCGAGGCCGGCGCCGACCTCGCGCTGACCCCCATCGGCTCGACGTACATCGTCTCGCGGATCCGCGACCTGCGGGCCACCGGCGCGTCGGTTCCGATCGCCGGCGAGGGCAACGGCGGCATCCTCTTTCCCGACTACCGGATCGCTCGCGACGGCGCCTACACCGCCGCGCGCTTTTGCGAACTGCTCGCCGCGCGCGGCGAGCCCGCGAGCGAGGTGGTCGCCCGCTACGACGACTACGTCAACGTCCGCCGCGACGTCGCCTACGAGAGCGAGCGCCAGCGCGAGGCCATGCTCGACGCCATCGAACGCGCCGCCCGCGACTCCGTCGCCGAGCTCGACACCACCGACGGCTACCGCCTCGACTACGGCGACGGCTGGGTGCTGGCCCGTCCCTCCGGCACCGAACCCGTCGTCCGCGTCTACGCCGAGGCCCGCTCGGCCGACCGCGCCGCGGACCTCGCCGACCGACTCCACGACGCCGTCTCCGGCATCCGCGTCGACTGATACGGATTGCGCTCCCGTCGCGTCCCCCACTATCGGACGAACCCCCTCGTTTCGTGTCGAGCGGGATCCGGTGACACGTTCGACGGACAGCGCGGATTCGTACGGATCGCTCTCGGCCGGTTCCACGTCGAACGCGCCACAAGAGGTATCCACGCGGGGGACCAGAACCCGGGTATGACGTTCGATCCAAACGAAGGGCTACCGCAGGACGAGGTGAACGACCGCGTCGACGACGCCATCGAGGAAAACGAGGTGGTGCTGTTCATGAAAGGGACGGAGATCATGCCCCAGTGTGGGTACTCCGACCGCGCGCTGACCCTGCTCAAGCAGTACCGCGACGACGTGGAAGTCGTCGACACCCTGGAGTCGCTCGACGAGTTCCGGACCGCGCTCGAACGGCACAGCGGCCGCGAGACCATCCCGCAGACGTTCGTCGACGGCGAGTTCGTCGGCGGCAGCGACATCCTCAAACGGCTCGACGAGCGCGGCGACCTCGAACCGAAGCTGACCGCCTGAGGAGCCGACGCCGACCGCCTGCCGAACTCGCTTCAAGACCCGGACGAACGGGTTCGTCGACCCACAAGACCTTTCTCGCGAGTGAGTCGAGCAGGTGGTATGGTCCCCGCGCTCCCTCCCGTCGCGGTCGGCTCTCCGGCGGGCGGCGCCGCCGAGCCGCTCCTCGAGTTCGTCAGCGTCGTCCTGACGCTCGCGCTCCCGGGGCTCGCGCTCGCGGCGATCTGGCTCCCGTTCGCGATCCCGGCGCGAGTCCGTCGGCTGTTCGAACTCGGGCCGACGAGCCGCTGGTACGCCAACTACGTCGCGGGATTCGTCCTCGTCGGGGCGGTCCACACTGCCGGGCTGTTCGCGGCGCTGACGAACGCGCCGAGCGACGACGCGGTCGCCGGGATCGTGATGTTCGCCAACCCGGGGTTCGCGCTGGCGCTGTGGGCCGGCGCCGCGTTCGGGCTCCCGTTCGCCGGGTACGACTGGCTCGAAGACCGCGTGGTCACCCGCGTGTTCCTCTTCCTCGGCGCGGTCTGGTACGCTGCGGTGACGACCGTGCCGCTGTTCGTCCTCATGGTGCTTTACTACATGCCGGAGGCTCCCACAGAATGGTTCACATGGTTTGATGAGACGACTTCAAAATGCCGTGCACCGGGTGCACGGAGTTTTGATGACGTTAGAGTGTTCCCTTCCTGCGTCGAATAACTAACTCCCGAACACGTTCAACGTGGTCAGTATCAGCCCGCAGATACGCTGTGAGAATTGCTTCGACGACTTCAGACCGGCTGGCGTTGAGGTCGTCGCATTTATCAACCAATTCGTCCAGTTCGTCGCTAATTTCATCGGCGACAGCGATTCCAAATTTCTCTTTTGACATCGCTCAAACGCGATTAAATCTCCGTGCATCGAGTGCACGCCGATCTTAACCTGTGATCCGAGAATCAGCTGAGGTGTGTGAATGTTTCTGTGGCACCCTCGTAGTGTACCCAATTATAATGGAGTGGCAAACTCCTCGAAGCTATGAACAATCAGACGTACCTTTCTGTATTACCAGTACAAGTAGGTTAGTATGGAACTGGAACGAGGTTGGCGGGGTGATGCGTCAGAAGCCTTAGTCGCGGCAGATATCCTTCGAAATGGGTATGATGTAGCTTACCCGCACGGCCACGAGCAGAAATATGATCTGATAACTGACGTTGGGTGGGATCTGTTACGAGTTCAGGTAAAAACCGCGAGTGACTATGATGAATACCGTTACGAACTGGAGATCTCCCCAGAAAGGTATCCCGATGGAACCGTCGATATATTTGCTGGTGCCATCCACGTAGAGGGCACGGCGATATACGTGCCTGCTCACGAAATGGGAAAGACGCAACGTGTAAATTTCAATTCTCCTGAGGAGATGCCCAGTGATTGGCATCGTGAGCAGGCAAACCTGCCTGGAGAGTTCTCGATAGATGAGGCACTCCGCAAAATTCGAGAGGGAACCGATTCTCAGTAACGCGATTCGCTGGCCGTCCTGTTATTAAGGTCGTGGCTGCGCGCGCAGCGGAGCGAGCACGGAGCGGTGGGCGGGGCGGTGGGGCTTGGGTCGGTCCGGCACTCACCAGAAAAAGAAGGGGCTACGCCCCTACTCTTCCCACCAGCGGTCGTCGCGCTCTGGGAAGACGATCATACTGTCGTAGGTCACGGCCAGGGAACAGCGCCCTTGATGCCAGTTCTTTTTGAGCGCGCGCATCCGGACCTTCTCACCTTCGCGGACGATCCGTGGGTCGGATTTCACCCAGCTGGTGAACTTGATTCGGTCAGTATCATCGGCGATGAGGCCGACTTGTTCGATCTTCGGGCTACTGGGTTCCCAGAGGGTTTCGATGGTTCCCTCGATGCTCACCTCGTCGGTCGGCACGTCCGGGACGTCCTCGATGGGGCAGATGGCCCCGGGGGCCGCCTTCAGTTCGTCCATCGTCGCGAACACCGCCTCGGTGATGTCCTGCCCCCGTGCGACCCGCCTCGCGAGCACCCGGGAGACGGCCGCTCGACTATGATCCGTCCGAAGCCGCTGTGCGATCCGGTCTGCTTCCTGGTTCACCTTCGCCAGCTCCATCCGGGAGAGGCGCTCGCGCGGATCCGTCCGGTCCGGGGTGCGTTCCTCCCGCTTGCGCTGCCGCCGTTCGGTGACGACCTCGCGAGTTCGCTTCGCCC
>JBDGSU010000026.1:0-20981 GCA_042217395.1 Halosimplex sp. | reverse complement strand
ACTACACGCTCGTCGACTACAACCGCGCGGGCACGCCGCTGATGGAGATCGTCACCGAGCCCGACTTCCGCTCGCCCGACGAGGTGCGGTCCTTCCTCGCCAAACTGACCGAGGTCCTCGAGTACCTGGGCATCTTCGACGCCACCCGCGACGGTTCTCTCAGGGTGGACGCCAACCTCTCCATCGTCGACACGAGCGAGGTCGACGGCGAGGACGTCGACGCGTCGACCCTGGAAGACGCAGACCCCAACCGCACGGAGGTCAAGAACATCTCCAGCCACAAGGGCGCCCAGAAGGCCCTCGCGTACGAGGAGACCCGACAGAAAAACGCCATCCAGCGCGGGCGCGCCGTCGAGCAGGAGACCCGCCACTGGGACGAATCGAAGGGCGTCACCCTCTCGATGCGCTCGAAGGAGGAGGAGAAAGACTACCGGTACTTCCGCGAGGCCGACCTCCCGCCCCTGGAGGTCAGCGACTGGAAGGAGAAACTGGCGATTCCGGAACTGCCCGACGCCCGCCGCGAGCGCTTCCGCGCGGAGTACGGCCTCGACGAGGAGGCCGCCGACAAGCTCACCTCCACGAAGGAGGTCGCCGACTTCTTCGAGGACGTCGCCGAGCAGTTCGACCCCGGCCTGGCCGCGACGTGGGTCGCCGACGAACTCCTCGGAGAGCTCAACTACCGCGACATGGCGATCACGGACGTCTCCGAGCGCTTCGACGAGATCGAGCGGCTCGTCGAACTCGTCGCCACCGACGAGATCACGACGAAGAACGCCCGCGAGACGGTCCTCCGCGGGATGCTCGACGACGGCGACGCGCCCGACGAGATCGTCGAGCGCGAGGACCTTGGCAAGACCAGCGGCGACGAGGTCCAGGCTGCGGTGGTCGAAGCTATCGAGGAGAATCCCGACGCCGTCGCGGACTACCACGACGGCGACGGCGGTGCCATCAACTTCCTCGTCGGCCAGGTCATGCAGAAGACGGGTGGCAGCGCGGACCCCGGCGACGTGAACCAGTCGCTGCGCGCGGAACTGGACGGATAGAGGGACGTCTCACCGGACGATTTTCTCGACGCAGCTTCTACGGACCGAGCGTGATACGCGGCGCGCGCTGGCTCGCGTCTCGTCGCGAGCCGGAATCGTGCGAGGGATGAACGAGGGAGCGAAGCGACCGAGTGAATCGGCTGGGGAGGGACGTGGTCGCGGTGGCGTGCGGTCGGGCGGGACTGAAAGGGGCCTGTCGCTCGTCGCCGCCCCGACGATGCAAGCACCGCAGGAACGAGCGAAGCGAGTGACGAGGAGCGCAGCGAGTCGCGGCGGTACGAGCGACAGGGGGCTTTCAGCCGTTCCGTTCGCCTTCGACCGAACCCGACGACCGAGACTGAACCCGACGACCGAGACTGAACCCGACGACCGAGGGTCGAAAGTCCCGCCCGAAGGCACCTGTCGACTCCCACGAGCCTCCCCAGCCGACTCCCTCGCTCGTTTCACTCGCTCGGTCGTCCCTCGCGTGCCGCCGTCGCGTCGGGCGAGAGCTTCGCTCTCGCTGACCCTCGTTCACTTCCTCTTCGCGCGGCAGCGCCGCGCGAACGGTCCGAGGGACCTTCGGTCCCTCGCTACTCACGAGGAAGATGAAACTCTCGACTGCACGCGCCACCGCGTCCGGATCCGTCCTCAGTCACTCACACCGCGTCCATCAACTACATCGCGTCCATCAACTACACCGCGTCCATCAACTACACCGCGTCCATCACCTCGTCGACGAACAGCTCGACGGTGCGCCGGTCGTTCGCGGGGACCATGAGCGTGAACGTGTCGACGCCGACCTCGTCGAACCGCTCCAGACGCGCGGCCACCTCGGCGGGCGAGCCGACTGCGCCGCGGTCCTCCTCGCGGGGCGTCGGTCCGGCCTCGGTTCGACTCGTGAGTTCCTCGTAGACCTCGTGGGCGTCCTCGCTGGACTCCCGGATCACGACGCGGTTCCCGACGGTCTTGGTGATGGCGTCGTAGTCGGTGCCCAGGTCCGCGCAGTGCTCGCGGAGGACGGCCAGTTTGTGGGCGTAGGTCTCGGGGTCGCCCGACGGGACGTTCCAGCGGTCGGCGTACTCGGCGGTCGCCCGCAGGGTCAGCTCCTCGCCGCCGCCGCCGATCAGCACGGGGATCTCCTCGGGCTTGGGGTCGCAGTAGAACTCGTCGATCTCGTAGTACCGCCCCTCGTAGGAGACCGGCGACTCCTCGGTCCACATCGCGCGACAGATCTCGATGGTCTCGCGCATCTGACGGTTGCGCGTCTCGATGTCGGGGTACTCGAGGCCCATCGCGTCGTACTCGTCCTCGTACCAGCCGGCGCCGATACCCAGAACGGCCCGGCCGCCCGAGACGTGGTCCAGCGAGGCGAGCGTCCGCCCGAGGTACCCGGGAGTGCGGTAGTGCGGGCAGGTGACCAGCGCGCTCAGGTCCATCGACTCGGTGGCCTGCGCGACGGCGGGGAGGACGGTGTAACAGTCGAGAAACGGTTCGTCGCGCCGGCCGACGAAGGGGAGCTGCCAGACGTGGTCCATGGCGGTGAACCACGAGAACCCCTCCGATTCGAGCCACCGGGCGCGCTCGACGGTCGAGTCGATGGCGGGGCTGTCGGGGTCGTCGGCGTAGTCGAAGCTCGCGTGGTGGTAGCCGAAGTCCATGCCGTCACTGCGGACGGCGCCCACTACAAGATTTGGTCGGTTCAGTCCGTCGCCGACTCGTCGCCCTCGATGCCGTCGCCGTCGCCGTCGCCCGGGACGTCGCCGGCGTCCGCGAGACCGCCGCTCTCGTCGGCTTCGGCGGTTCCCGCGCGCCAGTCCCCGCGGTGGAACCAGAGGGCGCCGACGGCGAAGGCGGCGACGCCGGAGGCGGCCAGCGACCACCAGAGGCCGTTCACGTCGACGGGGGCCACCCCGAGCGGGTCGAGCGCGAGCTCGTAGGCCAGCAGGAGGGCGACGGGGACGCGAAAGACCCACCGCGAGAGCAGGGAGAGGACGAACGCGGCGCCGGTGTTGCCCGCGCCGCGGAACCCGCCCTGGACGACCATGAGGCCGCCGAGGAACGCCCAGAACGGGGCGATGATCCGCAGCAGCGAGACGCCGGCCGCGACGACGGCCTCGTCGCCGATGAACACGCGCATCGCGACGGCGGGGACGGCGTAGACGAGCGCGCCGGCGCCGAAGAGGACGGCCATCGCGCCGCCGGTGGCCTTCCAGGTCACGTCGGCCGCGCGGTCGGGCTGGCCGGCGCCGAGGTTCTGCCCGACGCCGGTGGCGGCGGCCTGGCCGACGGCGCCCGAGACGGTCCACGAGACCGACATCAGGCGGACGCCGATGCCGTAGGCGGCGGTCGCCACCGCGCCGAAGCGGGCGACCAGCGCGGCGAAGGTCACCGCCGCGAGCGAGCGGGTCAGCCCGTCCAGCGTCGCCGGGTAACCCACGCCGACGAGCCGGCGAATGACCCCCCAGTCGGGGGTGAGGTCCGCGACGCGGAGGCGGATGCCCCAGCCGCCGTCGAGGAGGACGTACAGCCCGACGGCGGCGGCGACGCCCCGCGAGATGAACGTCGCGATGGCCGCGCCCTGCGCGCCCAGCCCGAGGAATGGGCCCCAGTCGAGGACGAACACGGGGTCGATGACGATGTTGAGTCCCGCGCTGGCGGCGACGAGGTACATCGCGGTCCGCGTGTCGCCGGCGGCCCGCAGCGACGAGCGGAAGACGAAAAAGAGGAAGGTGAAGGGGATGGCGAGGAAGACGAACTCGATGTAGGCGAGCGCGGCGTCGAAGACCGCGCCCTCGGCGCCGATGAGGGAGACGAGCGGGCGCCTGACCGCGAGGCCGAACGCGGCGAGCAGGCCGGCGACGCCCAGCGCCAGTAGGACCGACTGCGCGACGGTGTGTTCGGCGCGTCGCTCTTCCCCGGCCCCGACCTGCCGGGAGACGACGGCGTTCGTGGCGGCCGTCAGCCCCATCGCGACGGAGACGAACAGCCACGCCGTCGGGAACATCAGCGAGACGGCGGCGACGGCCTCGGCGCTGACGCGACCGACCCAGAACATGTCCGCGAGGTTGTAGGCGGTCTGGAGGAGGTTGCCGGCGACCAGCGGCCACGCCAGGCTGAACAGGCGCGGCGTCACCGCGCCGGTCGTCATGTCCACGCGCGCGTCGGTGTCTGCCACTGTCACCGCTCACGAACCATCCCACCGTAAACCTGTCCGTCGCGGCCACAGTGGCCGAACTCCGAGGGTCGGCCCCGAACCGGCCGGCGGACTGCGGTCCCCCCGCTGCGGTCGCGGCGCGCTCGTTTCGACGCGCGTATCAGAACGTCCTTGAGCGTCCGGTCCGGTGTGAGCGGTATGGCACTGGGAACTGCAGTCGGCGCGGGCGCGCGCGACCCGGGCGGAGCGGCGTCGGCGGGCGTCGCGGGCGTGGGGTGGGTGGTCGCCCACGCCGGGACGACCCACGCGGGCACGCCCCACTGGGTGCTCGGCGCACTCACGCTCGTGGGCCTCGTCGCCGCGGTCGGGGGCTGGCGGGTCCTGCGGGACGCGGACGCGAGCACGCGTCTCGGGGTCGGACTGGTCGCCGCGGGCGTGCTCGCGGTCATCGCCGGGGGCATCGGCCTCGTGGAGATCCAGATCGCGCCGCGGGACGCGCCCGCCTGGACCGAGTGGTTCGACGCGGTCAACGCCGCCGTCTCGGTCCTGCTGGCCGTCGGCAGTCTCGCCGTCGTCCGGCGGCGCTGGCCCGAACGCCCCCGCTACGTCGGGCTCGGCCTCCTGCTGGCCGCGTGGATCGGCTACCCGTCGCTCATGCCCGACAGCGGGCTCTCGAACCCGCTGGGCTACCCGCTCGCCGTCGCCGTCCCGGTCGCCGTCGGGTACCTCCTCTACCGGGACGCCGGCGACGGCCTCCGCCGGGTCGGCGGCGCGCGACTCCCCGCGGCGCTCTCCGACCTGCGCTCGGCGGTCGTCGCCGGCGTCTCCTTCGTCCTCTTCGCGGTCTTTTTCGCCTTCTCGGCGGGGACGATGACGCTCGCGCCGGACGTGACCGCCGAGATCGCGGGCGAGGGGTTCGTGCGCACCTACGTCGTCGCCTCGCCGCTGGTCTACTGGCCGGCCGTCGAGTTCTACGTCCCGTCGATCCCGCTGTCGGGGTACGTCTCGGTCGGAACGGTCCTGCTCGTCGGCCTGCTCGGCGGCCTGGTCGCGCTCAACGCCGCCCTCGTCGCGCGCCAGTGGGAGGCCGACGGGGCCGTCCAGTCGCCGCGAGCGATGGTCGGCACCGTCGCGGCCTCCGGCGCGACCGCCTGCTGTTGCTGTGCGCCCGCGCTCTACGGTGCCCTCGGCGTCGTCCTCGGCGCCGCGGCGTCGCCCGTCTACTGGGCGTTCATGGACCCCTCTTCCCCCGTCGGCGGCCTCTTCTTCGCCGCCAGCGTGCTCGTGCTGACCGGGAGCGCGATCCGCGCGAGCCACGACCCCGCGTGTGCGATCCCGCGCGACCCCGACGCGTCCGGCGCTGCCGAACGGGCGGCGTAGCCGCGCGGGCCGTTCCCGCGGCACCCCGCCCGGTTTCCCGTTCCCCCGCGGCACGTCTGCCATGCACGAGTTCGAACTGACGGGAGGACCCGAGGACCTGGGGGAGTCGTTCGCGACACAGGTGGCCGAGTCGGACCGGTCGCTGGCCGAGGTGGCGCCGGAGACGCTCGCCCCCTCGCCGGCGGTCCGCGAGTTCGCCCGCGAGTGCGAACCTCACGTCGCCGAGCACGCGCCCGGTCCGCCCGCGACGGTCCCCTACGAGTCCGTCACGGTGCCGAACCGCGAGGACGCCACCTGACGGGCGCCCGAGACACACCGCACCTGTGACTTTATTAGGGCTGACGAGGAAAGAGCCTGTGGGCTTTCATGGTGGAGCGACTGACCAATCAGGTCGAAAAGGAGGAACGGGACCTGCGGATCCTGGAGGCCGTCATCGAGTCGGGACCGATCGGGATCGTCCGGCTGGCCGAGGAGACCGACGTCCCCGAACACAAAGTGCGGTACTCGCTGCGGATGCTGGAAAACGACGGGCTCGTCGACCCGACGCCCGACGGCGCCGTTCCCGCCGACGGACTCGGCGACCGGCTCGCGGAGATGAACGCGGGGATCGACGATCTCGTCGCGCGCCTCGAGACGCTCAAGGACACGTTCTAGCGGCGTTCGAACCCGCGGTTCGACCGTCGATGGCGTGGACGATCGCCGCCGGACCGGACTACTCGGAGGGGCCGTCGCCGCGCCGGAAGAGATTAACTACGGCTATCTCTCACACATAGCGGCGTCGAGGTCGCGACCGTCGGAGGCTTCCTCCAGCTGGCGGTACAGACTGTCCGATACCTGAGTATCTGGCATGAGCGGTCGGCGGAGCGGACAGAGAGTAAGCCGGCGTTACGTGGCGGGTTCGTCACCGTGGGGGTCTGTGGCGGTCGTTCGCGGGCGCGAGCGGCGGTATGTGAAACGAATTTTTAGATTGAACAACCTTCATGAGGGGTTCGACCGTCCACCGGGGTGTATGGTGGATAGAAGCGACTCGACGTCGACGACCGCGGTGCTGTACGTGATCGTCGTCGTCGTCGCCGTCCTGATTGGTACTGTACTCGCGCCGGTCGTCTGGAGCGCGGCCCAGTCGCCGGACGACGCGGGGGAACCGACCGTGAAGGTCGTCACCTTGCGCGCCGGGACAGACGCCGGCCCGGTGAACGAGGTCAAACAGCAGCTCCGGCACGCGCGAACGAACGACTCCGTCGATGCGGTCGTCCTGCGGATCGACAGCCCCGGCGGACCGGTGACGTCGAGCGAACAGCTGTATCTGGCGGTCAACCGCACCGCTCGCCAGATGCCGGTCGTCGCTTACGTCGAGGGGATGGCCGCCTCGGGGGGATACTTCGGTATCGCGGCGGCGGACCGAATCTACGTCACGCCGAGTTCGACGGTGGGTTCGATCGGCGTGATCGTCAGCGCGCCCCTGTCGACGCTCGAGCAGGCCGAGGCCCAGAGCAAGACCTTCCTTCGTACCGGCCCGGACAAGGCGACCCTCGAGAAAGACCAGTACCGCGAGGAGATGGAGACGCTCCACAACGCCTTCCTGAACACGGTGATGAAACACCGCGGGGACGAACTGGAGCTCTCGCGAAGCGAGGTGGCTCACGGCGAGGCCTACCTCGGGCCGACCGCGGTGCGAAACGGGTTCGCCGACGAGATCGGCGACCTCGACTCGGCCATCGAGTACGCGGCGGGACAGGCCGACGGCATCGAGGGCGACCAGTACGACGTCAACTACAGCGAACCGGTCTCCCCCTCCGGCGGGCTGATCCTGCTCAACAAGGGGACCGAGAAGAAGATCGACGGCGACGTCGTCTACGTCGATCGATCGGGGGCGACCACCGAGCAGTTCGAGCGGCCGGTACGGTACTACGCGGTCTGGGGCGTTCCGGTCGTCGAGAACGCTCAGGAGGTGACCACGAATGAGACCAACTGACGTGCTCAAACCGCTCGGCGTCTTCGTCCTCGTGATCGCGGTCATCCTCGCGGGGACGGCGCTCGTCTCGACGCTCAGCGGCTCCGGTTCCGCGGCATCGCCCGACGGCGAAGACATCGATGGCCAGTCGCCCGGCCAGTTCCAGCCCGAGAACGTCATCGCGACGAGCGCGCCCGAGGACGGAGAGATCACCCTCGAAGAGGCGGACGAATCGAAGCAGATCCTCGTCGACAGCGGCCACGGCAATCAGTACTCGCAGTCGGAACTGGCCCCGCTCGCGGAGGCGCTCTCCCAGGCCGGCCACGAGGTCGACTTCACGCCGGACACCGGCGACAGCGGCGGGTTCGGCCAGAGCAGCTACAACGCGACGCTCCGGCAGTACGACGCCGTGTTGATAATCCAGCCCACGACCGGGTTCACCGACGCGGAGATCGCCGGACTCCGCGCCTACGCGGAGGGCGGTGGCCGGATCGCCGTGCTCGGCGAGCCCCCGCAACTCGCGGTCAGCGGCGGCCTGGTCGCTTCGGTCTCCGAGGTCCGCTTCGGCGCTCAGGACCTGACCGACGCGTTCGGCCTGCGGATGAGCACCCAGGGTCTGTACAACATCGAAGACAGCGCGAACGACAACAACTACGAGAGCATCGTCGCCGGGCCCGCTGGCGACGGCGCGCTCACCGAGGGGGTTGACAACGTCACCTTTGACTCGGCGGGCTATCTCGTGCGGACCGGCGACGGCCCGCAGATCAGCATCCGCGCCGTGTCCGGCACCGAGACGCTCGAGCGACGCCAGGCCGGCCGGTACCCCGTCGCCGCCCGGAGCGGCAACATGGTCATGGTCGCCGACACGTCGTTCCTCAAGTCCTCGGAACTGTACGATATGGACAACGAGCGACTCGTCAGCAACGTCCTCCAGTTCCTCGTCTCCGGCGACAAGGAGGAAGGGGTCCCCGAGGGCGATAGCGGCGCCGGCGGCGGCTTCGGCGGTGACGGCGGCGGTGGCGGCGGTCCCACTACCCCGACCGCCCGTCCGTAACCGCGGCCGAATCGCTCGCGACGGCTCCGTTTTTCGCCGATTACCCCCGCGTCGTCGATGCGATCCAGCGGTGCGACCGGCGTCGGCTACCCCCGTTTGAACCCGACGAGGAAGCCGCCGGTAAAGCCCGCGCTGACGGGGAGGACCGAGAGGAGGCTCATGACGACTCCGGGGGGCTGGTTCGCCGTCGCGGCGTCGCTCGCGGCGGTGCCGGCGTCGACGAGCCCCGCCGTGAGCCGTTCCCAGTCGACGGTGAGGATGTGCTGGGACTCGAGGAACTTGAACAGCGCGAGCTCCGCCCCGACGAGGACCGCGATGATCTTCGCGACCTTCTTGGCCGTGAATCCGATCAAGCCCCCGATGACCGCGCCCGAGCCGAGTTCGAGCCCGACCTGGTGCAGCAGATCTGCCATACCCGTTCCGATACTCGCCGGGGAATAAGGCTCTTGTGCCCCGAACCGACGCGGGTAACGCCGCCCTACCGAGGGGGCGACGCGCGTGCGGCGAACGGGGCCGGCGCGAGATCGCCCGATAGCGGTCCGATCCGGGCCGGGAAACGCCGCCGACAAGCGTTTAAATATTCGGGCGCCGTAGCTCTCGGTGAGTGACGGAGACAGGATCGAAACGGCGGGCTGTCGTCGCCAAGCGCGTCGACAGCGGACGGCCGGACACGACGGAGATCCGCGACCTGGCTCGCGCGGCCGGGTACGACGTGGTCGGCGAGGTGACCCAGACCCGAACGGAGGACCCGGCGACCCACGTCGGCGAGGGGAAGGTGGCGACGCTGGCGCGCACGGTCGCCGACTCGGGGGCGACGGTCGTCGTCTTCGACAACCAGCTCGGGCCCTACCAGACGTACAACGTCGGCAACGAGCTCCCCGAGGGCGTGCGGTTGATCGACCGCTTCCGGCTCATCCTCGAGATCTTCGGCCAGCGCGCACAGACCCGCAAGGCGCAACTCCAGGTCGAGCTCGCGGAACTGCGTTACGAGCTGCCCCGCGCCGAGGCGAAGGCCAGCCTCGCCCGACGCGACGAGCGGCCGGGGTTCATGGGGCTGGGCGAGTACGACGAGAGCCGCGAACAGGACATCAAGGCCCAGATCTCCCGGATCCGCGACGACCTCGAGCAGATCGAGGAGACCGAGGAACACCGCCGCGCCCGGCGCCGGGAGTCGGGGTTCGACCTCGTGGCGCTGGCGGGCTACACGAACGCCGGGAAGTCGACGCTGCTGCGCCGGCTCGCCGAGGACGTCGACGTCGACGAGAACGAGGATCTGCACCCCGACCTGGACGCGACCGCCGAGTCCGAGGACCGGCTGTTCACGACGCTCGGGACGACGACGCGGCGGGCCGACATGGACCAGCGGGACGTGCTCGTGACCGACACCGTCGGGTTCATCTCGGATTTGCCCCACTGGCTGGTCGAGTCGTTCAAGTCGACGCTCGATTCGGTGTATCGGGCCGACCTCGTCCTCCTCGTGGTCGACGTGAGCGAGTCCGTCGAGGAGATCCGCGAGAAGCTGGTCACCTGTCACGACACGCTGGCCGAGCGCAACGAGGCGCCCATCGTGACGGTGCTGAACAAGGTCGACAAAGTGGACGACGCGGAGGTGCGCCAGAAGCGCGAAGCGCTGTCGGCGCTGGCGCCGAACCCGGTCGTCGTCAGCGCGCGGACCGGCGAGTGTGTCGACGAGCTGCGCGAGCGGATCCACGCGGAGCTACCCGACTACGAGCGCGAGCGACTCGTCCTGCCGATGACCGACGAGACGATGTCGGTCGTCTCGTGGATCCACGACAACGCCCACGTCGAGTCGGTCGACTACGGCGACCAGGTCGTCGTCGAGTTCGAGGCCCGCCCCGCGGTCGTCGAGCGGTCGCGGGCGAAGGCCGGCGAACTCGTCGAGACCGCGGCCTGAGCGGTCAGGCCACTCACGCGCCGTTCTCGCGTTCGTCGCGCCACTCGAGGGCCCGCTCGCGGAGTTCGCGACAGCGCTCGCCCTCGACGGTGAGGTCGGGGACCGCCACCGGGGAGCCGTCCTCGTCGATGGCGACGAAGACGAACTGTGACTCGGTGGTCATCTCGCGGTCGCCGGTGCGCGGGTTCTCGCGGGCGGCTCTGAGGTGGACGTCGACGCTCGTTCGGCCCTCGTCGTAGACGAACGACTCGATGACGACGGTGTCACCGGTCGGAACCGGTCGGTGGAAGTCCATGCGGTCGATCGAGGCGGTGACGCAGGGCTCGCCGGCGAAGCGCATCGCCGACATCGCGCCGAGCTCGTCCATCCACTTCATGACGTTGCCCCCGTGGACGGTCCCGTAGTTGTTCGCGTGGTTGGGCTGGACGCGCCAGCGGTTCTCCAGGTAGGTGTCGCTGACTGTCGGCATGGATCGGCCGACGAGCGGGAGACACGTCGGTGTACCGATGCGAGACGGACCGTCTCGCTCGGGGCCTCGTCGCCTTGGGCCGGCGAGCATCGCCCCGCTCGGCGGGTGGCGGCCGGGCGGTCGGTCAGGGCTCGACGAGCACCTTCGTCGCCTCGCGCTCGTCCATCGCGCGATAGCCCTCGGCGATGTCCTCCAGCGAGACGGTCTTGTCGAAGATGGGTGAGGGGTCGAGCGTCCCCTGCAGGACGTCGGCGAGCAGTTCGTCGGCGTAGGCGCGGACGGGCGCGACGCCGCCGCGGAGCGACACGTTGTCGCCGAAGAAATCGAACAGGTCGAGTCCCTCGCCCATCCCGTGCGGGACGCCGACGTACCCGACGGTGCCGCCTGGGCGGGCGACGGCGGCGGCCGTCTCCATCGCGCTCGACGCGCCGACGCACTCCACGACGTGCTCGGCGCCGCCGTAGGTCAGGTCGGTGACGTGGCCCGTCACGTCGTCGACGCCCTCGGACCCGCCCAGCACCGTCTCGGTGGCGCCGAACTCCTCGGCGATGGCGAGGCGGTCGGCGTGGTGGCCGACGGCGACGATACGCGACGCTCCCAGGCGTTTGGCGGCGAGCACGCCGCAGAGACCGACGGCGCCGTCGCCGACGACGACGCAGGTGTCGCCCTCGCCGACGCCCGCGTTGACGGCGGCGTGGTGGCCGGTGCCCATCACGTCGGTCAGCGGGAGCACCGACCGGAGCGTGTCCTCGTCGTCGGCGTGGCGGTCGGGGATCCGGACGAGCGTCCCGTCGGCGTGGGGCGAGCGGACGTACTCGCCCTGGGCGCCGCCGTTGTCGCCGCCCCAGCCGTCGCCGTTCACGCAGGAGGTGTGCAGGCCGCGGCGGCAGAACTCGCACTCGCCGCAGCTGATCACGAAGGGCGCGTAGACGCGGTCGCCGGGCTCGACGCTCGTCACGTCGTCGCCGACTTCCTCGACGACGCCCATCGGCTCGTGGCCGATCCGCGAGGGGACGTCGCGATCGCTCTGGCCGCGGTAGGGCCACAGGTCCGACCCGCAGATGCAGGTGTGAGTCACGCGGACCAGCGCGTCGCCGGGGTCCTCGATCTCGGGTCGCTCTACGTCCTCGACGCGGATGTCCCGCTCGCCGTGATAGACAGCTGCGCGCATGTGGTGTTCTTGCGTACTCTACGGGCAAAAAGACGGAGGAATCCGCACCGTCGGTCCGCGGACCGGTCGCGGCCGCGGAGCGGCGAGCGCGACGGCTCATACGGATTCGAAGCAAGACAGTCCGGGATCGACCGCACGACTGCGTGCGGTCGACCCGGTAAACGCTTGCTTCGAATCCGTATCAGTCCAGCACCGTCTCGAGGTGGTCGGCGATGCCGTCGCCGATGGCCACCATCCCCTCGTCGCCCGGGTGGAGGACGTCCCACGTCAGGGCCGACGCCGAGGCCACGTCGGTCCCCTCGACGAGCGAGAGGTTGTCGCGGGGCGAGGCCGCGACGACCGAGCGCAGCGCCTCGCGGAACTCGTCGGCCCGGTCGGGGTCGCCGCTCGCGGTCACGTCCGCGTAGTAGGGGAACAGCGTCACGGCGACGACCGGCTTGTCCGGGTGGGCCCCGGCGACGGTGTCGACGAAGTACTCGACGCGGTCGCGGAACTGTGCGGTCGAAAAGTCGGCGTTGGCCATGTTGACAGACAGCGCCAGCGTCGCCACGTCCCAGTCGTCCCTGTCGGCGACGTAGTCCGCCAGTTCGGGCTCGCAGTGGGCCGACCCCGAACAGCCGAGGTTCACCGCGTCCAGGCCGCAGTTCCGCGCGACCCGGGAGACGTAGCTCAGGTGAGCCGCCGACGCCTTGGCGCCCTCGGTGATCGAGGTCCCGTAGGCGAGGTAGCGCCGGTCGGGGAGTTCGCCGGGTCCGGGCGGTCGGCAGTCGCCGGAGACGCCGTGCAGCGCGACGGGGACGAACCGCTCGAAGACCAGCCGGCAGACCCGCGGATCGAAGCGGCCGGTGTCCACGCTCCCGTCGAGTTCGGCGAGCCGGTCGGGAACCGAGAGCGTCAGCGTCTCCGTCCCGGGACCGATCTCGCGGGCCTGCCAGGGTTGGAACGACCCCCAGAAGACCCGCATCTCCGCGCGCTCGGGCGTCGACAGCGTCACCTCGACCGCCGCGTCGTCGCCGCCGGGTACGAAGCGGATCTCGCTGTGCGAGACGCACGACAGTCGCTCGCGTGCCATCTCGTTCAGGTGGGATCGGACCGACGCGGGGACGCGACAGAGTCGGTCGCCCCCCTCGGCCCACTCGGCGGGCTCGGTCTCGGCCACGTTGTGCAGGGAGACGGAAGGATACGAATCGGTCATTCGGGCGACCCGTGGACGGCGCCGGACAAACCGATTCCGCCTCCGGCGAGGCCCGCCGACAGACCGAGAACGGGGGATGCGCGGCGGAGATCTACACGGGACGTTTCGTCTTCTCGACGACCTCGACGCCTTCGATCCCCGTCTCGGGGTACTGTCCGTCGGCGTCTTTCTCCGCCGATTTCACCATGTCCCAGACGACGTTCAGTCCCGTCGTGACGCCCTCCAGGGCCTCCATCTCGCAGCCGGTCTTGCCGGTCGTCTCGACGGCGACGGTGAGGCCGATCCCGTCCTCGCTGAGGTCGAACTCGGTATCGACGTTCGTGATGGGGATCTGGTGGCACATGGGGATCGTCTCCCAGGTGTGTTTGACGGCCTGGATGGCGCCCACGCGGGCGGTCGCGAGCACGTTTCCCTTGCCGACCGAGTTCTCGCGGACGGCTTCGACCGTCTCGGGTCGGAGCCGGACGGTCCCGCGGGCGACCGCCCGGCGGGCGGTGTCGGGCTTCTCGCCCACGTCGACCATCTGAGCATCGCCGCCCTCGTCGGTGTGGGTCAGATCGGCGCTCGATCCGGTCCCCTCGCCCGCCCCGCGTGACTCGGCCCGGTCGCCGGCCGCGTCGCCGCCTTCGCTCACGGCTCGCCACCCCGGTCGGTCCAGAGAACGGCCGGGATCTCGTCGTGGAGGTCGGTGGCGACGAGGCCGTTGTTGCGCTGGGCGTAGACGCGGTCGCCGGCGCGACCGTTGGCGTAGGCGGCCATCGCGGCGGCGTGGATGGGCTCCTGGGTGGCCGCGAGCGCACCGGTGATCCCGGCGAGCACGTCGCCGGTGCCGCCGACGGTCATGCCGGCGTTGCCCGTGCGGTTGACGCGCGTGGTCTCGCCGTCGGAGGCGACGTCGTAGCGCCCTTTGACGAGCACCGTCTGACCGAGGTCGGCGGCGAACCGCTCGACGATGTCCGCGCGCTCGCGCCAGTCGTCCGAGACGCGTCCCCCCATCTCGGCGAACTCCCCCTGGTGGGGCGTGCAGATGAGGTCCGCCTCGGTGTCGACCTGGGGGACCCGCGAGAGCGCGTCGGCGTCGACCACGGCGGTGCCCGAGAAGCCCGAGAGGACGCCCTCGACGGCTTCGAGGGTCTCCTCCTCGTCGCCGAGTCCGGGACCGATGACGAGGGCGTCGTGGTGGCGGGCCATCTGGAGGAGATAGCCCACCTGCTTGGGTTCGAGCTGTTTGCCCTGATACGGGCGGACGATGAGGTCCTCGCCGAACCCCTGGAGCTCGCGGCCGACGACCATCGGACAGGCGACGCGGACCAGGTCCGCACCCGCCCGGAGCGCGGCCTTCGCCGAGAGGGCGGGCGCACCGGCGTAGGGACCGCCGCCGATCACGAGCACTTCGCCGTTCTGGCCCTTGTGACTCTCGGGGTCGCGGTGGTCGAGGCGCTGCAGGTCGCCCCGTTCGACGAACCGCTGGGCCGCGTCCGGGATGCCGATGTCGGCGACGGTCACCTCGGCCTCGAGGTCGGCGAGGCCCGGCTTGGTGTCGTGGAAGGTGACGACGCGGTCGGCCTCGACCGCCGTCGGCGCGAGTTCGCCCGTCTCGGCGTTCATCCCCGAGGGGACGTCGACGGCGACGACCGTGGCGTCGCTGTCGTTCATCGCCGCGGCGGCGGTGCGCTCGGGCTCGCGGAGGGCCCCCGAGATACCGGTCCCGAGCATCGCGTCGACGACCACGTCCGGGTCGCCCAGCTCGAACCCCGAGGAGTCCCGGACCGTCTCGGTGTCGTACTCGCCGGCCGCGAGGGCGTCCCAGTTCTCGCGGGCGATGTCGGTGGTGATGGCGTCGGGACGGCCCAGTAGCGCGGTCGTCACGTCGTAGTCGTCGAGAAAGCGAACGGCCACGAGCGCGTCGCCGCCGTTGTTCCCCCGACCGGCGACGACGCGGACGCTCGCACCCGGCTGGGCGACCTCCCGGACGGCCGCCGCGACGGCGTTGCCGCTGGACTCCATCAACTGCTTGCGCGGGACCCCCATCGCCGCGGCGTTCTCGTCCACCACGGCCATCTCCGTTCCCGTGATCATGGCCGGGCGTTCGCCCGCCCCCCGGATAAGGGTGGGGGCCTCCGGCGTCGCGTGCCGGCAGATCCGCCGGACGACGCGACGGTCGGCGACCGCCCGCTCAGCGGCGGATCTCGAACCCGCTCTCGCCCTCGGGTTCGACGTACTCCACCTCGACTCCATCGACGCGCGCCCGGTCGCTCCCCTCGTGACACCACTCGATCATCGCTTCGACGGCCTCCTCGGGACCCTCGAAGACCGCCTCGACGCGGCCGTCGTCGCGGTTCCTCACCCAGCCGTCGACGCCCAAGTCGCGCGCTTTCTCCCGGGTGTTCGCCCGGTAGTAGACGCCCTGGACGCGACCCGAGACGAAGACCTTCGCACGCGTGCGCTCGGTCATACCTCTCTGGTTGCAGTCCCGCGTTCAAAAACGTTCCAGCCGGTCCTCCGGCCGATCCGCTCTCGATATCCCACGACTGTCGATACGACCGTCGACAATTGAACAAACAGGCAGCAAACGACGGGATCGGTCCTGGGTGTCGGCAGCATTTTCCCGGAACGGCGGACAGGTTCCAACAGAGCTTTGGGAGCGACCCCCGCAGAGGGGGACATGAGCGAGGAGAGTCTAAATCGCGGGCTGGAGGGGATCAGAGTGGCCGAGACGCGGTTGAGCGACATCGACGGCGAGGCGGGCGAGCTGACGATCGGCGGGTATCCGGTCGACGAGCTCGCTCGCAACGCCACCTACGAGGAGAGCGTCTTCCTGCTGTTCGAGGACCGGCTCCCGACGGTCGAGGAACTCGAGGAGTTCCGCGCCGACCTGGCGACCCGTCGGGAGATCGGCGCGGAGGTGAAGGCGGTGCTCGAGCGGGCGGCCGAGGAAGGGAAGCCCGCGATGGACGCGCTGCGAATGGGCGCCGCGGCGGCGAATCTCGGGACGGGCGAGGAGGACCCCGAGACCGACGCCCGGCGCGTGATCGCCGTCTTCCCGACCATCGTCGCGACCTACTGGCGCTACCGGCAGGACGAGGAGCCCGTCGAACCCCGCGAGGACCTGCGCCACGCCGCCAACTACCTCTACATGCTGAACGGTGAGGTACCGGACGAGGCCGCCGCCCGCGGCGTCGAGACGTACCTGAACACCGTGATCGACCACGGCCTGAACGCTTCGACGTTCACCGCGCGGACCGTCGTCTCGACGGAGTCGGACGTCGTCTCGGCGGCGACGGCGGCCGTCGGCACCCTGAAGGGCCCGCTCCACGGCGGCGCGCCCGGTCCGGTGCTCGATATGCTCCGGGAGATCCACGAGACGGGCGACCCGGAGGGGTACGTCCGCGAGAAACTGGAGGCGGGCGAGCGCCTGATGGGCTTCGGCCATCGCGTCTACCGGGTGCGCGACCCGCGGGCGGCCGTCCTCGAGTCCGCCGCCTCGGAGTTCTACGAGGAGGCGGGCGACGCCGACTTTTTCGAGACGATCCGGGCGTTCGAGGACGTCGCCGTCGACCTGCTCGACGAGCACAAGCCCGGTCGGCGCCTGGAGACCAACGTCGAGTTCTACACCGCCGCGCTGCTGGACGGCGTCGGCGTCCCCAAGGAGCTTTTCACCACCTCGTTCGCCGTCTCGCGTGTCGGCGGCTGGACCGCCCACTCGCTCGAACAGCTCGACGACAACCGCCTCATCCGCCCCCTCTCGGCGTACGTCGGCGACCACGACCGCGAGTGGACGCCCGTCGACGAGCGGTAGGCGGACCGCCGCCACTCGGTTGCCCCTCCTATCGCAGGTAGTGGAAGACGTAGGTCTGCGTGTACCCCGCGTACTCGCCGCCGAAGGCCTCGCGGATGGCCCGCGAGGTGTCCCGGTAGTTGCCGCGGTCGCAGTCCGGGTAGTACTCCTCGATGGTCGTCCGGATCCAGGTGTCCAGCGGGACGGCCTCGAGGTAGTCGAGCGCGAACAGCGACACGCAGTCGGCCACCTTGTCGCCGACGCCGACGAAGCGGGTGAGCGACTCGCGGGCGTCCTCGTAGTCCAGCCCGACGGCCTCTTCGGGGTGAGCGTCCCCGTCGGCGACCATCCGCGCTGTCTCGAGGACGTAGGGCGCCCGGTAGCCGAGTCCGAGGTCGCGCAGTTCGGCCTCGGTCGCGTCGGCCAGTTGCTCGGGCGTCGGAAACGCGTGGTAGGTCCGGCCCTCGAACTCGACGGTCGACCCGAACGCGCGTTCGAGTTCGCGCTGCATCCGGTGGATCCGCAGGACGCGCATCTGGGCGGAGCAGATGAAGGATATCAGCGTCGAAAACGCGGGGTCGTCGACCAGACGCATCCCCCAGTAGGCGTCGAACGCGCGCTCGATCACGTCGTCGTCCGGGACGCTCGCGCGGATGGCGGGCAGGTCGTCGTCGAGGCGGAGCCGCTCGCGGACGAGCGGTGCGGCGTCGACCGACGACTCCCACTCCAGGCGGTCGTCGACCTGCCGGACGCGGACGACCGCGGGCTCCCCGTCGACGCGGACGACCGTCTCGTACCAGTCGTCGCCGCCGTAGGCGCCCGTCTCCTCGTACATCCCCCCGTCGGCGCGGTCCCAGCGGTACGACTGTCCGCTCTCGACGGTCGACTGGAGGTCGAACGGGCCGGGGACGGCCGACAGGTCGAGGACGCCGCGCTCCGTTTGCATACCCGTGCCAGGCGAGCGCCCGGCTTTGCCCTTACGGACCGGCCCCGGGAGAGAGCGCCGGACCGGGTCGGTCAGGTCGCCATGTCGACGGGACCGTCCCGCGCGGAGGAACGGCGCGAACGCCGCTGAGCGGCCGTTACGACGGCCGTCCGGGAACCAGTTGGCTCGCGGAGATGTGAGTGGTGCTATCGAGGCTAACCTTCTTGTCGCTGCGAGGCAAACGGAAACACATGGACTGCAGAGTTGTCGTCGAGGCCGCAGTGCCAGTCTACGACGTCGAAACGGCCGACGAGGCGGTCCGGATAGCGATCTCGAAGACGGGCGAGATGCTCAACCCGGACCTCAACTACGTCGAGATCAACATGGGCGAACGGTCGTGTCCCCACTGCGGCGAGGAGCTCGAACCCGCGTTCATCGCGGCCGACGAGAGCCTCGTCGCGCTCGAACTGGAGATCACCGTCTTCAACGTCGAGCGCGAGGAGCACGCCGCCCGTATCGCCCGCAAGGAGATCGGTCAGCGCCTCGAGAACATCCCGCTCGAAGTCCTCGAGATCGAACAGGTCGACGAGGACGACGGAGACGACGAGGAGAGCGAGACCGCGGAGAGCGAGGCCGACGAGACAGACGAACCCGAGTCGCCGGCCGACGGGTCGGAGTCGGCCGCCGATACGCCCGAAACCGACCGCGGCGACGACGACGTTCTGCCGGAATTCGAAGAACTCATCGACGAATCGTAGACCGAACCGACGCGGAACTCTGCAGTCCGGGCCAGTCTTCGTGGGTCGTCCGACTCGTCAGCGGTCGGGCTGATCGGCGATACGGCGCCGCTGACACCGCTCGGGGAGCGAAAGGAGACCGCGCTCGGAGACCGCGGTGCGAAGAGTGCGAGAGCGAGAGAACGGCGAAACACGGGATCCGGGGCGGTCGCTGGTCGGTGTCGGGGTTCGCAGAACGAGACGCTCGTTCAGTCCGCCGAGGCCGGGACGCGCTCGCGCGACTCGGTCTCCATCTCGGACGTGATGCCCTTCGCCAGGGCGAAAACAGCGTTCTTGTGGTCGGTCTTCGATTTGTGGATCGAGGTCGGTCGTACGCCGAGCGAGGTGTACTCGTCGTGTTCGACGTCGTCGCCTGTCTCCATCTCGTAGTGATTCTCCACCTGAGCAAGCAGGCCGTGAAGGTGAATGAGCTCCTGCTTTTTCATAGTCAACCCGTTCTAACCACTGGAGGTTAATAGTAGTATCCTGAGTCGCGTTAACACGCCCCTCCTTAATAACCGTGTAGAAAACGCTCTCTATCCCGGTTTCGAGGGATGGAGGATCTCGGATCGGAGGCTCCCGCGGTGGCCGACCGCCGCTCACCGGCGGCCGGACCCGGATGCCGAGCGACGAGGTGACACCGTCGCGGCGGAGCACGCGGGGCCGGCAGAGCGGTGGTCGGGTGCGGGAGCCGCGCGAGCGCTCGTCGGGTTGAAAGACTTTTACCCGGGGACGGGCTTCTCACGGGTATGGACTACGACGACATGCTCGACCGGGCGCTCGACGAGACGCCGGAGATCGAGGGGAGCTCGGACCGCTTCGAGGTGCCCGACCCCGACCTCCGTCAGGAGGGGAACGTCACCGTCTACGAGAACTTCCAGGACACCTGCGACAGGCTCGGCCGCGACGACGACCACGTCATGCAGTTCCTCCAGAACGAGATCGGGACGAGCGGGCACATCGACGAGAGCGGGCGCGCGCGCCTGACCGGGGAGTTCAGCGTTCGCCGGGTCAGCAACGCCGTCGACGAGTACGTCGACGAGTTCGTCATCTGCCCGGAGTGCGGCCTCCCGGACACGCACTTCGAGCGCGAAGGCGGCGTCCTCCTCCTGCGCTGTGAGGCCTGCGGCGCGCGTTCGGCGACGAGCGGCTAACCGAGGCTCTTCAGCGTCTGCAGGTCGCGGTCGGTCCGCGCGAACTCCGCGAGCCGTCGGCTCGCGTGACAGTTCGGACAGTGATAGAGATCCGCGTGGTCGGGGAGATCGCCGGGCGTCGACTCCCAGTCTTTGGTGCACTCGGGACAGAGCAATCGAACGTACGCTTCCTCCATGCGTGTTATCGACACACGCGCGAGCCAAATAAAACGATGGTGCGACGGGCGCACCGCGAGCGACGGGACGGCAGGGGGCCGTTCCGGTCGAATCCCGAAGGGACGGCGGGCGAACCGTCCGCGGACGAACCGCCGACGGACGAGCCGTCCGATCAGGCGGGCGCGTCGACGGCCTCGAGGAGTTCCTTGTAGCGGTTGCGGATGGTGACCTCGGAGATGTTGGCGACGCCGCTGACCTCGCTCTGGGTGACCTTCTCGTTGGTCAGCAGCGCGGCGGCGTAGACGGCGGCGGCCGCGAGGCCGACCGGCGACTTGCCGCTGAGGATGCCCGCCTCGCGGGCGCTCTCGATGAGCTCGCGCGCGCGGCGCTCGGTGTCGTCCGAGAGCCCCAGGTCGGAGACGAACCGCGGGAGATAGCTCTCGGGGTCGGCGGGCCTGATCTCGAGGTTGAGCTCGCGCACGACGTAGCGGTACGTGCGGGTGAGCTCCATCTTATCGACCCGGGAGACGGCGGTCATCTCGTCGAGGCTACGCGGCGTGTTGGCCTGCCGGGCGGCGGCGTACAGCGCCGACGTGGCGACGCCCTCGATGGACCGGCCCGGCAGGAGGTTCTCCTCGAGCGCCCGGCGGTAGATGACGCTGGCGGTCTCCCGGACCGTCTTCGGCAGTCCCAGCGCGCTGGCCATGCGGTCGATCTCGCCGAGCGCCTGTTTCAGGTTGCGCTCTTTGGAGTCGCGGGTCCGAAACCGCTCGTTCCAGGTGCGCAGGCGCTTCATCTTCTGGCGCTGGTTGGACGACAGCGAGTTGCCGTAGGCGTCCTTGTTCTGCCAGCCGATGTTCGTCGAGAGCCCCTTG
>JBDGSU010000102.1:0-21398 GCA_042217395.1 Halosimplex sp. | reverse complement strand
ACCCCTCGACCATCCTCAAGGGCCCCGGCGCGACGGACAACCACATCACCATCGCCATGGCCGGCGAGGGACAGGACATCGACACCGGCGCGAAGGTCTACCACAACGCGCCCGACACCAACTCCACCATCGAGTCCAAGTCCATCGCCAAGGACGGCGGCCGCACGAACTACCGCGGGCTCGTCCACATGGCGAACGGCGCCGAGGGCTCGAAGACCAACGTCGAGTGCGACGCGCTGATGTTCGACAACGACTCCACGTCGGACACGATGCCGTACATGGAGATCCAGGAGAACGACGTCGACGTCGCCCACGAGGCGACCGTCGGCAAGATCGGCGACGAGGACGTCTTCTACCTCCAGAGCCGCGGGCTGGACGACGACGACGCCAAGCAGATGATCGTCGCCGGGTTCATCGAGCCCATCACCGAGGAACTGCCCATCGAGTACGCGGTCGAGCTCAACCGCCTCATCGAACTGGAGATGGAGGGCTCGCTCGGGTAACCCCCGGATCCACCATGAGCACGCAGGTACACGCGAACCTCACGGAGAAGCAGGTAGAGCAGATCAGCGACCAGCTCGACGAGCCCGAGTGGCTCCTCGAGACCCGGATCGAGGCGCTGGATGCGCTCGACGGGCTGGACATGCCCGACGTCATCACGACGCCCGGCCCGCGCCGCTGGACGAACCTCGTCGACCTGGACTACGAGACGCTGGTCGACCCCCTCGAGTGGGAACAGGAGAAAGACCGCGTCGAGGCCGAGGGCGCCGACGTCCTCTCGTGGGACGAGGCCCTCGCCGAACACGGCGACCTGATCGAGGAGCACTTCGGCAGCGTCGTCGACCCCCAGCGGGACTTCCTGACGGCGCTGTCGACGGCGCTGTTCTCGGCGGGCACGCTCGTCTACGTCCCCGAGGGGGTCGCCGCGGAGGACGTGAAGATCCGGACGACGATGAACAGCCGGTCGCTGTTCAACTACACGCTCGTGGTCGCCGAGGAGTCGTCCTCTGCAACCATCCTCGAGCGACAGACCACCGGAACGAACGTCGACGGCGACCAGTACTACTCGGGCGTCGTCGAGGTCGTCGCCGGCGAGAACGCGAGCGTCCAGTACGGCGCGCTCCAGAACCTCGCCGAGGACACCTACAACTTCCAGGTCAAGCGCGGCCACGCCGCCGACCACGGAACGATCGACTGGATCGAGGGCAACGTCGGCTCGCGGCTGACGAAGTCCAGCGTCGAGACGCGCCTGCTCGGCGAGGGCTCGGAGTCACGGATCGTCGGCGCCTTCTTCGGGCACGACGACCAGCACTTCGACATCAACAGCCGCGTCTGGCACGAGAACGAGCACACCACCGCGGATCTGGTCACCCGCGGCGTCCTCGACGACGAGGCCCGGTCGGTGTACGAGGGCGTCCAGCACGTCGGCCGCGAGGCGTGGGACACCAACTCCTACCAGCGCGAGAACACGCTGATGCTCAGCGACGACTCCGAGGCCGACGCCTCGCCGAAGCTGATCATCAACAACCACGACACCGAGGCCAGCCACTCGGCGACCGTCGGCCAGGTCGACGCCGAGGAGCTGTTCTACATGACCTCCCGCGGCGTCGACGAGGAGCGCGCGAAGAACATGCTCGTCGAGGGCTTCTTCGTCCCCGTCCTCGAAGAGGTCGCGGTCGACGAACTCCGCGAGGACATGGACGAGTTGATCGTCGCGCGTCTCACCGAGTGACCCGGGTCACTCGGTGAGACGGATTCGGAGCGAGACAGACCGGGGCCGACCGCACGCAGTCCGGGGCCGACCCGGTACACGCGTGCTTCGAATCCGTGTGAGGCTCGCGGGAGCGCCGTTCGACCCCGGCCCCGTCGCCGGTCGACCCCGTTCCCGGAATCCGAAAACGCGCAGAGCGTTTAAGTGCGGCCCCGCGCTGGAGTCTCCCAAGACCATGCCCCTCCTGCACGTGGTACCGCCGGCTCTCGCGCCGTTCGTCCCGTTTCACACCGGGCACCTGCACCTGGTGGCGGACTCGGTCCTCGGCGTCGCCGTCGGGCTGGTCGTCGTCGGGCTCTACGTCGCCGCGCTCCGCTGGGCGGGCGACGGTAGCGGGGGGAGCCGAGAGGGCGGCCGCCGGAGCGGCGAACGGCGGTCGAACAGGTAGTCGCGTGCCCGGTCCGCGCCGGTCCGCGAACGCCGGGTGCGCCGAGGGAAGGACTTACGTCCCCGCCTCCCCGAGATTCGCGCATGACTCGAGTCGCGTGCGGCGACTACCGGGGGGTGGGTCGGTGAGTCTGACGGTCCCGGTCGGGTCGGACCACCAGCTCGCGCGCCTGCTGCAGATCGGCGTGGTCCTCGAGGAGGTCGTCGAGGCGCGGGCGTCGAAGCACGCGAGCGACACCGCCGACCTGCCCGACGTCGTCCGGGCGATGCTCGAAGACGCCGCCGAGGAGTCGGCCGACCACCGCGACCGGCTGGAGGACCTGATCGACGAACTCGACGCCGACACGGTCCCCTTCGAGGAGATCGAGGCGCTCGTCGAGGCCCAGTACGAGGCCGACGAGGACTTCGACGGCGTCCTCTACGACCAGCTCTGCAACGAGGAGACCGCCTACAAGTTCTACGACGACCTCATCGAGGCCGTCGAGGCCTCCGACGTGGCGTTCGGCATCGACCGCGACCGCCTGCTCGACACGCTCGCGACCATCCGCGAGGAGGAAGCCGAGGGCGTCGAAGAAGTGGCGGCGCTCATGGAGGACCGACGATGACCACCGACGGAGCACCGCTCCGCCGCGACCCACCCCAACCGGAGGGATCCCCGTGAACACGGCCGACCAGTACCTGAAAGCCATCTACCTGATCCAGCAGACCGAAGACGGCCCCGCGTCGACGGGTGACCTGGCCGACCGGCTCGGCGTCAGCCCCGCCAGCGCCAACGAGATGATCGGCAAGCTCGAAGACCAGGGGCTGGCAGACCACGAGAAGTACAAGGGCGTCTCGCTCTCCGACGAGGGGATCGTCCGGGCCCGCGACGCGCTCCAGAACTACTGCATCATCGAGCGCTTCCTCGTCGAGGTCCTCGAAGTCGAGGACTTCCGCGGCGAGGCCCGCCAGCTCGAGAGCGTCATCGACGAGACCGTCGCCGAGCGGCTCGATACCATCATCGACCGCGACCCCACCTGTCCCGATTGCTTCGACCCCGAAGAGGACGTCTGCGGGCTGCTCGAAGTTCCCGCGGCGGCCGACGACTGATACGGATTATCGCAAGCGTTTCCCGGGTCGACCGCACGCAATCGTGCGGTCGATCCCGGACTGTCTTGCTCCGAATCCGTATGATACGGAGCCGGAGCAACGGCGTCACACGTCGTCGTCGAGGCCGTCGATCCGCTCGCGAGCGGCCGCGACCACCAGCGGGAGCGTGATCGTCGCATCGGCGTAGACGGAGGCGTTGCGGGCGGCTTTCTCCAGCTTCCCCCACGAGCGCGCTTCGTCGAGGGTCGCGCCGGAGAGGCCACCGGTCTCGGGCGTGTCCATCGTCAGCTGGACGGCGTAATCGTACGCCTCGGGCGCGACGAGCATCGTCTGGAGCGTGTAGTTCTTCGGGACGCCGCCGCCGACGACCATCGCGCCGGCCTTCTCGGCGTCGAACGCCTGATCCGTGATGGTCGTCATGTCCGCCAGGGCGTCCAGCGCGAACGCACTCGTCTGGGAGTACATCCACGCCTGCAGCCCCAGCACCGAGTCCTGCACCGCCGGACAGTAGACGGGCACGTCGTGCTCGTAGGCCGCGGCGGCGACGCCCGCGCCCTCGTCGACGCCCTCGCGCTCGTTGACCTCGGCGTTGGCACGGCCGAGCTCCTCGGTGAACCGCCGGATGCTGACCGCACCCGTACCGCCGTCCGCGGCGCCGTCCTCGCACTCGGATTCCAGCGGGGGGAACACCTCGTCGCGGAGGTGACCCTCGAACAGCGCGAAGTGTTCCTGCGGGAGATAGACGTTGTAGATGCGGTCGACGCCCTCGTCGCGCAGGCGCTCGTCGTGCTCGCGCTCCGTCTTGCCCGCCTCGTGGACCGCGCCGTGGTGGTGTTTGCCGCCGATGGCCTCGATGGCGTCGTGGGTGAGGTTCGCGCCGGTCGTGACGAGCGCGTCGACGTGCCCGTCGCGGATCAGGTCGGCGACGATGCGGCGCATCCCGGTCGGGACCATCGCGCCGGCCAGGCCGAAGAAGTTGGTCACCTCGTCGTCGCCGATCATCTCGGCGTAGACGTCCACGGCCTCGTGGAGCGCGCTCGCACCGATGCCGGCGTCGCCGTACTCCTCGGCGAGCTCGCCGACGGTCATGCCCGCCCGCGCCTCCGCGTGGCCGATCGGGTCGTGCTCGAAGGTCTCGCGTGGCGTCTCGTCGTCCATCGCTCCTCAGTCGGCCGCCCGCGCGCTTCAAGCCCGCGATCCGGAGTCGCCCGGCCGACGGGTTCGAGTCGCTGCCGAGCGGGAAACACCGAAATGTCGGGCGGCCGTGGTACCGGCATGGCTTCGTCGAGGATCGACTCGGTGCTCTCGGCGGGACGCCGCGAGGAGCTCCTGTCGGGCGTCGCGACGGTCGGGGACCGGGAGTCGGTCGAGGTTCGCTCGCCGATGACCGGCCAGTCGGTCGGCGCGGTCCCCGCGTGTACGGACTCGGACGTCGCGGCGGCCGTCGAACGGGCCCGCGAGGCCCAGGCGGACTGGGCCGCCGAACCGGTCGAGGAACGCGCTGCCGTCCTCGACCGGTTCGCCGAGACCGTGCTCGACCGCCGCGCAGACCTGCTCGACGTCGTGCAGGTCGAGACCGGGAAAGCGCGCTTCGACGCGCTCGAAGAGGTCCTCGACGCGGCGGTCACGGCCGACTACTACGCCCGCGAGGGGGCGGAGCATCTCGAATCGACGCGGCGGGCCGGTGCGGTCCCCGGCCTCACGCGCGTCGTCGAGCACGCCGACCCCGTGGGCGTCGTGGGTTGCATCTCGCCGTGGAACTACCCGCTCACGCTTGCGGTCTCGGATCTCGTCCCGGCGCTACTGGCGGGCAACGGCGCGGTCCTGAAACCCGCCGAGGCGACGCCCTTCTCCGCGCTGGCCGCCGTCGAACTGCTCGAGGCCGCCGGCGTCCCCGCGGACCTCTTCCAGGTGGTCACCGGCGACGGCGAGGGGCTGGGCGAGCCGCTTATCTCCCGCGTGGATCACCTCCGGTTCACCGGGAGCACCGCGGTCGGTCGCGAGGTCGCCGCCCTGGCGGGCGAGCACCTCGTCGACGCGTCGCTCGAACTCGGCGGGAAGAATCCGGCCGTCGTCCTCGCCGACGCCGACCTCTCGAAGGCCGTCACCGGGCTCGTCGACGGCTGTTACGCCAACGCCGGCCAGCTCTGCATCGCGACCGAGCGCGTCTACGTCGACCGGCGGGTCTTCGGCGAGTTCCGAGATCGATTCGTCGCCGCGACCGAGCGCCAGACGCTCGGCGTCGGGCTCGACAGGCGCGCGGACGTGGGTTCGCTGATCGGCGGGTCCCAGTTGGAGACCGTCGAGTCGCACGTCGAAGACGCCCGCGAACGCGGCGCGACGGTCGAGACCGGCGGGCGGCACCGCGCGGACGTCGGCCCGTGGGTCTACGAGCCGACTGTGTTGACCGACCTCCCGGGCGAGGCGACCGCCGCCGAACGGGAGACGTTCGGCCCGGTCGTCTCGCTCGTCCCCGTCGACGGGGTGGACGAGGCGGTCGAGCGGGCCAACGACACCGACTACGGCCTCCACGCGAGCGTGTGGACCGGCGACGCCCGACGAGGCGAGCGCGTCGCCCGTCGCATCGACGCTGGTACGGTCTCGGTCGACGACGCCTACCGGGCGATGTGGGCGTCGACGGACGCGCCGATGGGCGGCGTCGGCGACTCCGGCGTCGGTCGCCGCCACGGTCGCGAGGGCATCCGCGACTACACCGAGTCGAAGACCGTCACCACGCAGCGCGGCCACCCGCTCGCGTTCCCGGACGCCGTCCCCGACGGGGTCGCCGCGGGCGCGACTGTGGGGGTCCGACTCCTGCGCTGGCTCCGAAACGCGTCGATACCCGGAGTGCCCGGCGGAGGGGACTGACCGTGCGCCTCCTGACCGGCTTCCCCGGTTTCCTCGGCTCGGCGCTCGTCGAGCGACTGCTCGAACGGAGCGCCGAACCGGTGGTCTGTCTGGTCCAGCCCCGCTACCGCGAGCGGGCCGAGCGACGGGCCGGCGAGGTGACCGACGCTGCGGGCGTCCCGGCCGACCGGATCCGACTGGTCGAGGGCGACATCACCGATCCCGAACTCGCCGTCGACGACTACGACCGCCTGCGTCGCGAGGCCCGCGCCGTCTACCACCTCGCGGCGGTCTACGACCTCGGCGTCGCCCGGCCGCTCGCCGAGCGGGCGAACGTCGACGGGACGCGTCACGTCCTCCGGTTCGGCCTCGACGCGGACGTCGACCGGTTCCACTACGTCAGCACGTGCTACGTGAGCGGGCGCTACGACGGGACGTTCACTCACCGCGACCTGGACGTCGGCCAGTCGTTCCACAACCACTACGAGGCGACGAAGTTCGACGCCGAACGGCTCGTCCAGGCCGAGATGGACGCGGGGTTCCCCGCGACGATATACCGACCGGCCATCGCCGTCGGCGACAGCGAAACCGGGGAGACCCAGAAGTTCGACGGCCCGTACTACCTCCTGAAGCTGCTCCTCCGCCAGCGCCCGGTTGCGTTCGTGCCCGTGCCGCTGCGCCCCGCCGCGACGCGGCTGAACGTCGTCCCCCGTGACTTCGTCGTCGACGCGATGGCGGCGCTCTCCGCGCGCGAGGACACCGCGGGCGAGGTCTACCAGCTCTGCGACCCGCATCCGCCGACGATCAGCGACCTCGTCGGGACGTTCGCACGGGCCGCGGGGCGCCCGACCGTCCCGGTCCGCGGGACGACGAAGCTCGCCCGGATCGCGACCGAACGCGTTCCGGGGCTCGCCGACGGTCTCGGCGTCGAACCCGCCGCCTTGCCGTACCTCTCACAGCCGACGACCTACACCGACGAGAACGCGCGCCGGGCGCTCGCCGGGACGGACGTGCGGTGTCCGCTGTTCTCGTCGTACGCCGACCGGCTGGTCGCCTACGCTCGCGAGCACATCGACGAGGACGCGGGCGCGATGGTGTGACACGGATTCGCGTGAGACGCTTCGGGATCGATCGCACGCGGTCGTGCGGTCGACCCGGTGGGCGCTTGCAGTACTCCGTACGAGACGGGGACGATCCGAGCCGCCCCGTCGCCGATACCCGAACGCGCCGATACTCTCATCCGCCTCGAAACGTGATCGAGGACCAACGAATGACTGCCGCATGGGCCTGCGGTCGGTGCGCCACGCTCCACACGAACAATCCGGGCGAGTGCCGTTCGTGCGGACACTCCGTGATGAAGCCGGTGACGGAAACCGAACTGCGCCGACGCTCAGAGGGCGTGGATACGCCCGAGACGATGGACCTCGACGGGATCGAGGGGCCGGCATACCGGGACGCTGGCGGTGACGACAGCCCCGACCTGAATCCGGACGGATCTCTGAAGACGACGGAGACGGACCGACGGGGAATCCTTGCCCGACTCCGAGCGGTCCTCCCGTGGTGAGCCGCGTCGGGCGTTACTCGACGGACAGCGGCGCCTCGCAACACGACGACCGATACTCCTCGGCGCGGCGGACGAGCTTGCACTCCCGGTAGCGGTCGGCGACGCGAGCGTCGCACGCCGCGCAGCGCAGCACGTATTTCGGTTCGGAGAACGTCTCGCAGTGGACCTCGGTGTCGAGTTCGTCTGCGCGAGCCTTGAAATCGGGGCCGTGGTCGGTCGTCCCGCAGCGCTGGTACTGTTCGAGGTGGATCAGCTCGTGGCGCAGCGTCGACTCCCACTCCCGCCGCTCGAACGCCTCGAAGGCGGCCCAGGTCAGCGACAGCGTCGCCGGGAACGGCCGCCCGTCCGCGCGTTTCCCGCCGGACGCCCGCGCGGCGTCCCAGTCGAGCGGCGTCCCGACCTCCGCCTCCGGGATCTTCGGCCGTTTGACCGCTGCCGCGCGACGCTTCGCGCGGGTCGAGACCTCCCACTCGACGAGGTCGAAGCGCACGTCGACGAACCGCTCGCGGCGGACCTCCTTGCAGTACGCCCGGGACCACGCCACGAGGTCGTCGTGGGTCTCGATCTCGTCGTACGACGGCGCCGTCACGATACCGGGGGAAGGACGCGACGTCTCTTGAATCGCTCGCTCCGGGCGGCTCCCGTCGCCGGGTGTGGGGCGGACACGCTGCAGACTCAGTTCGTCGTCGTGATCTCGACCACGTCGCGGTGGTCGAGTTCGGTGTCGGCGCCGACCTGCCGGCCCGAGCGCACGTCGGTCGCGTGGAGGAACCCGTCGCCGATGTCGCTGTGGAGGAAGTACGCGAAGTCCTCGGCGGTCGAGCCCCCGGAGAGGACGAAACAGTCCTGGAGGAAGGTACCGTCCTCCTGGGGTTGCTCCGCGCCGGGGAACACGGCGATGGCGTCGAGCACGTCGAACAGCGCCGTCTCCAGCGCGCGCTGGACGCCGGTGCCCTCGTACTCGGTGACGAACTCGCGGATCCGTTCGAGCCCCGCTTCCTGCTCGTCGCTGACGTCGCCGACGATGTCGAACGCGGGGTCGCCCGGTCGGTAGTCGACGACGCCCTGCTCGTCGGCCGACTTGAGGGCCTTCTCGGCGTGGGCCGAGACCGGGACGAAGGTGAGGTGGTCGTAGTCGGGGTCGCTCGTGATCTCGTCGTAGTTCTCCTGCGCCGCGGGCTTGTCCATCTTGTTCGCGGCGACGACCATCGGCTTCGTCCGCAGGCGGATCTCCCGGGCCAGCGCCTCGCGGTCCGTTTCCGTCCACTCCTCGGGGTCCAGCGAGAGGCCCCGCGAGAGGACGACCTGCTTCATCTCGTCCTCGCCGATGCCGAACGCGCTCATCTGCTCGGCGAGGTCTTCCTCGATCGCCCGCTCCTGGCCCTGGTACCCCGAGCGGTAGCGCTCGACGCCCTTCTCGAGGATGTCGAGGTACCACATGTCCAGTTCCTCCTCGAGGAAGTCGATGTCTTCGCGGGGGTCGTGGTCCTCGGTCGCCTCGCCCTCGATGTCGGTCTCGCCGGAGAAGTCGACGACGTGGACCAGGACATCGGTCTCGTTGAGATCCGAGAGGAACTGGTTGCCCAGGCCGCGGCCCTCGTGGGCGCCGGGGACGAGGCCGGCGACGTCGACGAGTTTCGTCGGGACGAAGCGCACCCCGTCGTCGCAGTAGCCCGTGTTTGGCGTACAGGAGTGGTCGAACTCCGGCGCGGCGCAGTCGACGCGGACGTACGCCTCGCCGACGCTCGGGTCGATAGTCGTGAACGGGTAGGCCCCCTCGGGCACGTCGTTCATCGTCGCGGCGTTGAACAGCGTCGACTTCCCCACCGAGGGCTTGCCGACGAGTCCGATCCGGTAACTCATTGACTGGTCTATCCGATCGCGGGGCTAAAGCGTTTCCAAACGAGTCCGCCGAATCCGCCGTTTCCACCCCTCTCAGGTGCTTTGTGATGGGTTCACAGGACGATGATCGGTTGCGTGTCACTTCCACACGAGGCGGATCGAACGCTGCCGCTCAGCCGCGGGGAGCAACCGTTAACTCCGCAGGCGGGCTCCGGTCGGGTATGGCAGAGAGCCCCTTCGACGTGCGGATCCGGGTCGCCGAGATCGTCGACGCCGAACCGTTCCCGGAAGCGAACAAGCCCGAACTCGTCAAGCTGCGGCTGGACCTCGGCGACGAGGAGCGCCGGTCGGCCGCCCAGCTCGGGTACCACCACGACGCCGACGACCTCGTGGGTCGGCAGGTGCTGGCCGCGACCAACCTCGGGTCGGTCCGGATCGCGGGGTTCGAATCGGAGGCGTTGACCGTCGGCGTCCCCGGCGACGACGGGAACCCGGTACTCGTCACGCCCGACGAGGACGTGCCCCTCGGCGGCGAGCTGTACTGAACGCCCCGGCCGCTACGTATCCAGACGGCCCGCGAAGAACGGCGGTCGCGGTGGCTCGCCCGCCTCGGGCTCCGGCGCCCCCCACTCGCGTAGCACGGTGAAGCCCGCAGCCCGGAGGTGCCGTCGGGTCGCCTCGGCGCCGGACGTCGACCACGTCATCTCGCCCCCGGCGTCGAGCCAGTCGTCGGTCTCCCGGTCGAACTCGACCGGTGCCTCCGAGAGAAGGACGCCCCCGCCGGGACGGAGGACGCGCGCGAATTCCTCGAGCACCCGCTGGTGGTCCGGCCGCGGAACGTGGATCAGTGACCGGTAGGCGACGACGGCGTCGAACGCCCCCTCGTCGAACGGGAGCGTCGTCATGTCCCCGTGGACGAACCGGGCGTCGGGCACCCGCTCGGGGGCGAGGCCGAGCTGGGCCCGTGAAATGTCGAGGCCGACGACAGCCTTCGACTCGCTCGTCCGCCGAAGCAGGTCGGTTCCGTGTCCGCAGCCTGCGTCGAGTAGCCGGTTCGGGTCGGCTATCGAGTCGAGGAACTCGTCGAGTATCGCTCGTTCGCGCTCCGTCGACGCGTTCCGTTCGGCGTAGGTCTCGGCGAACTCGTCGTACCCGCGCCGAACGAGTTCTCTGTCGTCCACGGGGGTGGGTATCGGCGCCGGACTGTTCAACCTTCGGCCGCTCCAGGGGGCTAAAGTGTTACCAATCGAATACGAGCGATTCCTGATTTTCGGCCTCTCCGACCCCGTGAGACGGATCCACATCCCAAACGTCGGTTTCGAGATAGTGTCACATCGGGTCGAGTGCCCCCGCAGTGGTCGAAGCCGCGGTCGATCCTCCGAGGCGGTTCGCACGGTCGCGATGGAACGGCGAGTACACGGGCCGACCGACTCTCGCAGAACGCACGTGTCGGGCTTGTCGACTGTCAGACCGGGGACCCGACGGGTCCCGCGGACGCTTCGTCGGTGCGGCGACCCGCTCCGGTACGCGCAGGGCGGGGAGTCCCCGGGCCCGGTTCACCGCTGCCCAGACGGCGACGAGGACGAGAAACGTCGCGAGACCCGCACCGACGTTCCACCGCAGTGGCCACGTCCGATTTACCGTGGCGGATACCGTTACGAGAAACGCGAGAGTCAGTACCGGAATCGTCCGGGGAAGAATCCCCCCGGTCGCGGTGTAGTCCGCGATGAAGTGTGGCAGCCCCTGCCGGATGAACCAGCGCTCGGTCTCCCGGACGGTGGTGTCGGTAGCCGATGGAACGGGCCGGGCGCTCTCGCCGGAGAACGGACCCGTACACATCTCGACCGCCCTCGACTCGGGGAACACAACGAGCGGTGCGACTCTCCAACTCGTCGCGTTTCGCTGGCAGTTCCGCGGGGCGTTGCCCGACCGCGTAGTCGTCCGCGCGGAGGCGGAACGCGAACGCCGATACGAGACCGCAGACGGATCGGCGTTCGAGACTGCAGTGACCGGCCGCCGGAGAGTGTCTCCACGTGCGGACCTCACTGGACCGGTTTTGACTCGGGGAACCGATAGCTCCCGTCGAGAATCGGCTCGCGCGGTCGGTAAAGCCGGACCACGTAGTTCCACTCTTCCGGGGTGTAGAGGAAGTTCGGCTGGTCGGGGTCGCCGCCGAAGTGTATGGTGACGCTGCCGTCGGCGTTCCGTTCGGTCGTCACGTCGTTCACGGAATACGCGTCGTACTGGTTCTCCTCGAGGTAGAGGTCGCGGTTGTAGACGGTGACCGACCAGAACCCGTCGACGGGGACGTCCTCGACGGTGAGCGTGTGTGGCGTGTCGCCGTCGTTCCGGGCGGGAGTCCTGAAGAAGAACACCGCTTCCGACGGCTGCGGAACGCCGGTCCACCCCGACGTCGAGAAGAGGAAAAATTTCACCGGGTCGACCCGGCCGACGTCACCGTACGCGCCCGAGAAGTCATCTACCGTGGCCACGACTGTGTTGAGCGCGTCGTTGAGCCGGTCGTGTGATCGCCGGTCCCAGTTCGGGATCTCGAACGACCCGGCCGACGACTGTGCCACGCCGATCTCGTCCTGGAGTCGACTGGCCCGCTTCAGATCGGTCGGGTCGTCGGGGTCGACGAATATGCGGATCGCCGCGCCAGCGTATCGAGTCCCCACCATCTCCTGCGTGATCGTGTACGGGCCGGGATCGTACACGCAGAGCGTCCCGTATTGATCCTCGTTCTGGACGTTCATCGACAGGTATCGGTCACCCGCGTCGGGAAGATCGATCGTGACCGGCTCGGTCAGATCGAACACCCCGAACGAGTAGAGCGTGTCGCGATTCAACCCGATGGTGAACTGTTCGTCGATCGAGACCAGACTTCGAAGGTGATCGAACTGCCCGAACCCGCCATCCTCGACGGTCGACTGCCACGTGAGATGACAGTGGGCGCGCGGGAAGTTGGCCCAGGTCACCGGGCGTGACTCGCGATCTGCAGACTGCTGCCGGTCCGGCCGCTGGGCGCTCGCGGCCGCGAGGACTTGGCGGGCGCTGGCGTCGCCGACGCCAATCGCGAATAATCCGGCCAGGCTGGCCCCGCGAAGTGCGCTCCGACGGGTCGCTCGCATCGGTTCATCGTCCGTGTCCGCCGCCGTGTCGTGTGTCTCGTCGCTCATGACTCTGGTTCTCGTTCTCTGTCTTCGTCACTCGATCGGCTGGGCGTCGGGGAACTGATAGCTTCCGTCGAGAATCGGCTCGCGCGGTCGGTAGAGCCGGACGGTGTAGCTCCATCCCTCGGGCGTGTAGATGAAGTTCGGCCGGTCGGGGTCGCCGCCGAAGTGTATGGTGACGCTGCCGTCAGCGTCCCGCTCGGCGGTCACGTCGTTCACGGAATAGGCGTCGTACTCGTTTTGCTCGAGATACTGGTCGCGGTTGTAGACGGTGACCGACCAGAACGCGTCGACGGGGACGTCCTCGACGGTGAGCGCGTGTGGCGTGTCGCCGTCGTTCTGGTCGGGCACTCGTTGGAGGACGATCGCTTCCGACGGTTCCGGAACGCCGGTCCACCCCGCCGTACTGGCGACGAAGAACTTCACGGGGTCGACCTCGTCGACGTCACCGTATGCGCCCGAGAAGTTATCTATCGTGCGTTCGACCGTTTTGAGCGCGTCGTCGAGTCGTTCGTACGAGTGCCGATCCCAGTTGGGGATCTCGTATGACCCTTCCGATGCTTGGTCCACGGCGATCTCGGCCTGGAGTTGCCGGACTTGTTTTAGGTCGGCCAGGTCGTTCGGGTCGACGAACGTGCGAATCGCGACGCCAGCATACCGACTCCCTACTGCTTCTCGGGTGATCGTGTACGTGCCAGGCTCGGTGACGCACATCTTCGCGTACTGGTCCTCGTTCTGGACGTTCATCGACTGGTAGCGGTCACAACTGTCCGGGAGCGTGATGGTGACCGGGTCGGTCAGATCGAACACCCCGAGCGAGTAGAGCGTGTCTCGGTTCTCTTGGATGGCCAACTGGTTCTCGAGAGGAGCGAGGTTTTTCTCGTGATTAAACTGTCCGAACCCGCCGTTGTCGACGGTCAAACCCCACGTTATGTGGCAGTTGGCACGCGGATAGTTCTCCCACGTTACCGGGACTGACTCGGTATCTCTCGGCGTCTGCCGGTCTGTCTGTTGGGTGTAAGCGTCGGATCCGTCCTGGCGGGCACTGGCGCTGCCGACGCCCAGGGCGAGTACGCCGGCGAGGCCCGCCCCGCGAAGCGCGCTTCGGCGAGTTGTCTGGAGCAGTTCGGAGTCCGATTCTGCGTCGGCCGTCGTCTCGCCCGTCTCGTTGTCCATAACTCTTAGCTCGCTCATCTCTCACTCCACCGGTTGAGCCTCGGGAAATTCATAACTACCTGCGAGAACTGCCTCGCGCGGTCGGTAGAGCCGGACGATGTACTGCCATCCCTCCGGCGTGTAGATGAAGTTCGGCTGGTCGGGATCACCACCGAAATGGATCGTGACGCTGCCGTCGTCGTCGCGCTCGGCGGTCACGTTGCTGACCGAGTAGGCGTCGTACTCGTTGTCCGTGAGATACCAGTTCCCGTCGTAGACGGTGACCGACCAGAACCCGTCGACGGGGACACGATCCGGCTCGTCGATGGTGAGCGTGTACGGCGTGTCGCCGTCGTTCTGTTCGGGATACCGCATCACGAGTAACGCCTCCGACGGTTCCGGAATGCCACCCGGTCCGAACGCCACGGAGCCGACGTAGTGCTTGACGGGGTCTACCTCGTCGACGTCGCCGTAGACGCCCCCCAGGTCGTCCATCGTTTCCCCGACCGTGACGAGCGCTTCGCGGAGTTCTCCGAGCGATTCTCGCTCCCAGTCGGGGATCTCGAAGGCACCCGACGGTTCCTGACTGACCGTCGTCGCGTCCTGTAGTCGATGGACCTCCTCCACGTCGTCAGGATCGCTACGGTCCACGAACGTGCGCATGAGGGCACTGACGTACCGGGTTCCGACCTCGTCTTGCGTCAACGTGTACTCGCCGGGATCGTAGAGAACGTCTTTCACGTACTGGTCTTGGTTGGTGATCACTATCGACTGATATCGATCGCAAGTGTCTGGTTTCGTGATGGTGAGGGGTTCGGCGAGGTCGAATATCCCCCACGAGTACAGCGCGTCGGCGATCGGTGCCTTGGGCTGGGTTCGCTGCTCCTCGATGGGCGGGAAATCTCGGTAGTGCTTGAACGCGCCTAATCCGTCGTTCTCGACGTGAGATTCGAAGTAGGTGTCTGTTTGGGCGCGTACGACGTTCTCCCACGTGACCGGGATCGGTTCGTCGTCTGCTTTCGTCTCGGTTTCATCCCCGCGGGTGTTTTCCCCCTCCGAGGACCCACCCCGGGCACTGGCGCCGGTTGCACCTAACGCAAGCAGGCCGATGAGGCCCGTACCGCGAAGCGCAGTGCGGCGGGTCGTCCGAAGTGATTCCGCGTTCGATTCAGCCGTCGTCTCGTGTATCTCGTTGCTCATGACTATCGGTTCTAATTGTGGGTGGAATCCATCAGCACGAACTCGCGGAACCGGAGGATGTACGCAGCAGGCCGTTCGGTCGGTCGACGACGACGGTTGCACTCGTCACCCCTCCGCGGGGACGACCTCGGGCATGTCGTAGGACCCATCGACCAGCGACCAACGTGGCCCGTAGAACCGCGCAGCGAATCGCATCCCCCCTTCGGGGGCCGGCAGCCCGGCGAGTGAAATTGCCGTGATTCCGCCTCTCTGGAGCGTCTGTCGGCGTGTGAGCTGTCCCATCTTGTCGGTCCTCTATCGCGGCTCCGTCCCGGCTCCGCGAGCGAAACCGTACTGCCAGGAGACCCTTTGTTATGAGCCGCCCCCTTGCCATAACCCGGCCTTTCGACGAACGGCGAGACGCTTACCACCTGCGCCGGGAGCGAACGGATATTTCGACACGCCTGGCCCCGACAACAGTTTTCCGAACGCTCGGTAGCGAGACCTTGTAACGCCGATACGGGAGGGGTGTGGCACGGAGCGTACGCGCTTCCACCTACCGGCGAACGGGGGGACGCTCGCGCTGGTACCGCTGTGAGAACGACGGCGAGCGGTACGCGCGTCGAGCGCCGTCCCGCTCGCCGGCCGTCCAGTCAGGCCGTCTCACTTGAGAGACAGGTCCGCCTTAATCGACCGCGGCGGATCGCGCGAGGCGAGCGCTCTCCGCGGTACGGTCACTGAAACCCGTCGACGACGCAGAGCCCGACAGGCCCGCCGACGGGTATCGTGGAATTTGAAAGACATGGTCATCCTATCGCGCGCAGTCGTGCGAGCGACCGTACAAACGCTTTCAAATTCTACTATAACGACGACCGCGCACCCATCGGTTCGACGCGTCGATCGGGTGTGGTACGGAGTCGGCCGCGAGGGACCGACCGTCGACTACCGGTTCGACCTCTCGGCCTCCGCGAAGCGAGCGGGCGGTCGACGCGACGGCCACGGCCCCGGCCGGAGCGGTCGTCTCGCCGGCGTGCGAGCCGATCCGTTAGAGCCCGGTCGGGTGGTCGACGTACGTCGTCTCCAGGCCCCACTCCTCGGCCAGGTCCCGCAGCGCGCGGACGCCGAACGTCTCGGTGGCGTAGTGGCCGCCGAGGAAGACGTTCACGCCGGCGTCCCGGGCCTGGTGGTAGACCTTCCCTTTGCCCTCGCCCGTGACGAACGCGTCGACGCCGGCCCCGATGGCCTCCTCCAGCCAGTCGGCGCCGCCGCCGGTGACGACCGCGATGTCCTCGATCTCCTCGGGCCCGTAGTCGAAGTACCGGACGCCCTCGCCGCCGGTGTCGAGGTTCGCCTCCAGCAGGTCGGCCAGTTCGTCGGGCGTGTACGAATCGGTCGCCCGGCCGCGCTGGCCGATCGTGACCGGTCCGATCCGGCCGAACGGCTCGCGCGCCTCCAGGTCGAGCAGGTCGGCGACGCCAGCGGCGTTACCCAGGTCGTCGTGGCCGTCGAGGGGAAGATGCATCGCGTACAGCGCCAGATCGCCCTCGATCAGCCCCGCGATGCGGTCGTACTCGAGACCGGTCACGCGGTCGATACCGCCCCAGGAGAGCCCGTGGTGGACGACGAGCAGGTCGGCGCCGCGGTCGAGCGCGGCCTCGATGGTCGCGCCGGCGGCGTCGACGGCGAACGCGACCGTCTCCACGTCGGCCTCGTCGGGCCCGACCTGGAGACCGTTGGCGCTGGCGTCCACGTCGGCGTACTCCTCGGGCGACAGCCGGTCGTCGTAGCGCTCGCAGACGGCGGGAAGCTCCATGCCCCGCCGTTCGACCGACGGGGACGTAAGTGGTCGCGTCTCGCGGCGGTCGGTGGGGCGACTCACCTCCAGCGGCGCGGCGCCGCGAGGCGCTCGCGTTACTGCATCTCGTCGCCGACGATGTGGCCGTCTTTCACCTGGATGAGGCCGTGTTCGGCGGCGAGTTCGAGCACCTTCTCGCAGTCGTCGCGGGAGATCTGGTAGGCGTTGGCGGCGACGGTGACGAACTCCTCGGCGTCGACGGGGTACTCCCGGTTGGTCAGCAGCCGCATCACCTTCGTGTTCTCCAGGCGCGTCATCGTGACGTCGCGGTCGCGCCCGGTGGCGCCGTCTGCCCCCTCGGTCCCATCGGACGACCCGCTAGCGGACTCGCCGCTCCCGGATACCCCGCTTCGGCCGACGGATTCGGGTCCGGATCGGCTCCCGGATTCACCGCTTCGGGCGCCGTCGGTCCGCTCGTCCGGCGCGTCGGCTATCCCCGGCGGGTCGGCCGCGTCGTCGGACCCGCCGCTCCCGGCGTCGCCGGACCCGGCGTCGGTCGACTCGCCGCCGGCGGATGCGGGGTCGTCGGCGCCGTCCTCGCCGTCGTCGGAGAAGGCGCCGCCCGTGAGCGAGCCCGACTCGACGGGGCCGTCGTCCTCGCGGCGGAAGCCCGCGCCCCGGGACTTCGTGTACCTGCGTTCTTTCGGTTTCGGCTCGTCGCCCGAATCCGTCGATTGGGCGTCCGAATTCCCCTCGCCGTCGGTCTCGTCCTCGGCGCGGTCGTCGCCGAACTCCATCTCGGAGGCCTCGGCGGCCGTCGTGTCGTCGCTCCCGCCGTCACGGTCGCCGTCGTCGCCGATCGAGCGGAGGATCTCGTCGTCGCCGAGGGTCGACTCGAGGTCCGAGTCGGCGGGTTCGCCGTCCGCGTCGGCGGCGGCCGCGTCCCTCGCGTTCGCGGCGGCGTCGACGACGGTGTCGAGGACGGCGTCGAGCTTGCGCCGACAGGTGCGACAGAGGACGACGGTCTTCCGGTCGTCGGCGTCTGGACGGATCTCCGACGGGACGACGGGGTGTTCCTCGAGCGTCGCGTCGAGGGCCGCCCCGCAGAAGTAACAGGACGAGAGTCGGTCCATGCCCCCACCCTGTGGCTCGGTCGACGTAAAACAGTCGGTGCGTCGGGGGTTCCCGGACGCCGAACGACGCGGCTACCGACTCGCGGCGTGCTTGTAGACGAACGCGCGTAGGAGTTTCGCGGCCAGCACCGCCGCCTGCCCGTCGTCGCGGTCGTTCACCTCGACGACGTCGAACCCGTCGGTCGCCGGCGCGACCTCGCGAACGACGCGCCGCCCCTCGCGCGGTGCGATGCCGAACGGTTCCTTCGTCCCGGTCCCGGGCGCGTAGGCCGGGTCGAACGCGTCGATATCGACGCTCAGATAGACCGAATCGTCGGCGGCGAACGACGGCTCCCAGTCGGCCACGTCGTCGGGGTCGACGACGGTCACGTCCGACTCGTCCGCCCGCTCCCACTCGGCTTCGCTGCCGGTCCGCGCGCCGAGTACCACCGCGCGGTCGGCGACCTCGAGCGCGTGGCGCGCGACCGTCGCGTGGCTGAGCGGGTCGCCGGCGTAGGACTCCCTGAGGTCGAGGTGAGCGTCGAGACAGACGAACACGTCCGGGTCGACGGCGCGGACGCCCGCGACGGAGACGGTGTGTTCGCCCCCGACGAGCATCGGGAGGGCGCCCTCGTCGGCGAAGTCACCCAGCGCGCCCCGGAGATAGGTGAGATACTCCCGGGTGTCGGCGGTCGGCCCGACGTCGCCGTGGTCGTAGACCGCGAGGGAAGAGAAGCGACGGTCAGTGCTGCGGTCGTAGTCGTCGAAGTGTTCCGCGTAGCGGCGGACGCGGTCGGGGCCGAAGCGGGTCCCGGGTTCGAAGGAGGTAGACGCGTCGAGCGGCGCGCCGACGAGCGCGTAGTCGGCCTCGGACCGCGGGGCGTCCGCGCCGGGGAACATCGCTGGAGCGGCCTCAGACGATCTTGCGCTGCTCTTCCATCTCGAGGTACTCGATCTGTTCGTCGGGTTCCATCGAGACGCCGTCGGGCAGCGCGAGCGTGAACGTGTCGTAGGTCTCGAGGTCCATGACCTGCGCCTCGTCGCCCGAGGTGGAGACGACCTGTCCCTGCTTGCGGTTGATGATCGGGACGCGGATCTTGGCGTCGACCGGCTGTGAGAGGCTTCGCTTCTTGCCGTCGAAGACGCCCTCGGCTTCGACGCGGGCCTTCGCGCTGCCGTGTTTGCCCGGCTTGGCCGTGCTGTAGGCATTGATCTTGCAGGCTACGTCGTCGATCATGACGTAGCTCCCCTCGTCCAGATCGCGAACCTCGACCTGCTTCGTTGCCATACCGCGCCGTTATCGAGCGACCGGTATAAACGGTGCGGAACGCCGCCGCGCCCGAAATCCCCCGCGGGGGCCCGAGCAGACCGAGCCCTTCCGGTCACGACGACCGGCGCTCGTCGATCACCGTCCGCATCCGGTCGAGGCCCTCGCGAAGCGTCGGCCGTTCGACGCCGAACCCGACGCGCACGTGGCCGGGCCGATCGAACGTCTCGCCGGGCGCGACGACGATGCCCGCTTCGACCAGCGCCAGCGCGAACGCCTCGCCCGACGCGAATCCCTCGGGAACCGTGAGAAACCCGGTCGCACCGGCCGAGCGGTGCCACTCGAGGTCGTACTCCGCGGCGAACGCGTCGAGCAGGTCGCGGTTCCGCCGAACGAGCCGGCGGTTCTCCGCGAGCAGTTCGTCCTCGCGGTCGAGCGCCTGTCGGGCGACGTGCTGACCGAACGCCGGCGGCGATATCGTGGTGTAGTCTTTCCACCCCCAGGCGGCGGCGACGACTTCCGCCGGGCCGGCGAGCCAGCCGAACCGCAGGCCCGGCAGGCCCCACCCCTTCGAGAGCCCGCAGGTGCTGATACCGTGAGGTCCCATGCTCGCGACGGGTTCGACCCGCTCTTCGGGGGCGGCGAGCGGTCGGTACACCTCGTCGCACAGCAGGTACGCGTCCGCGGCCGCCGCGAGGTCGTAGACGGCGTCGATCGTCTCCTGGGGGTGGATCTTTCCGGTCGGGTTGTTCGGGTTGTTGACGACGATCAGCTCCGTGTCCGGTCGGACCGCGTCGGCGACGGCGTCCGGATCGAGCGTCCAGTCGGGCGGTGCGAGCTCGACGCGGGTCACCTCGGCGACGGTCGCGGGCAAGGAGTGCAGCGACTGGTAGGTGGGCGTGACGCAGACGGCGTGACCGCCGGCGTCCAGCGTCGCGAGGATCGCCACGAGGTTCGCCTCCTGGGTCCCGCAAGTGAACAGGACCTCGTCGGGGCCGCGGTCGTAGCGGTCGGCGACGCGGGCGCGGAGGTCGGGGTCGCCGTTCGTCGGGACGACGTACCCGAGCGTTCCGGGATCGGTGTCGAAGCGGTCGGCCTCGAGCGGTCGAACGCCGCTGTCGCCGAGGTTGACCGCCGCGTCGTGCTCGTGGTCGGCCAGCCAGCGCTCGAGCGCGAACGGTTCGACGTGCATGGCGGGTGTCGGACGCCCCGCGTGGTAAGCGCTCGGGTCGTCGGGAGGCGCGGTTCGACGGGGCGGGCGCGAGCCGGTGGATAGACGGAGTCGACCGCGATGACAGGTACTTTCCGGCTCGGGGGAGAAGCCCTGACCGATGCCGGACATCGGGCACGCCGAGACCCCGGACGACCGCTTCTGGTCGGCGCTCAACGTCGGTGCGCTCTCGCTCGTGGCGGCAGCGACGGCCGTCGTCCTGCACGCCGCGGGCGACGCGTGGCCCGCGGGTGCGGGGGGTCGAGTGGCGCTCGGATTCGCGCTCGCCGGCGCGGTGCTCGTCGGCTACGCCGCCGCGTCGCGGCTTCGCTCGCGCGACGCCGCCGACCGCGTCTGAAGGCCGTGACCGTCCGCCGGCGCCCCTGTTCACCCGCGATCGGATGCGATCACCGTTCCCGTTCGCGATCGCGCATGCTCTGACGGGTGAACTGCGGCTGAGTGCGGATCCCCTTGCGGTCGCGGAAGGAGAGATACAGGAGCAGCGCCACGACCACCGAGAACGCGACCGCGACGGCGGCGGCGACGAACTGCCCGAAGGCGACGAGCACCGCCGTCGAGAAGACGGCGCTCGCGAGCACCATGCCGTAGATCAGGCGCCTGGTCACGCGCCCGAGCAGTCCCTGGGAGTCCCGGAGGTCCACCTCGATCTGGAGGTCCTCGTGGATGGCCAGATCGAGTACCTCCTCGATCTTTGGGGGAGTGCGGACGGCCGATTTCGTGGCCTCCTGGACCTCGTCGACGCGGTCCTCGACGTACTCGCGGGCGGTGTCGGCGAGGAATCCCTGCTCGCGCAGGTAGCCCGTCGCGACGTCGATGAAGTCGAAGTCCTCGTCGAGCGTGACGCAGACGCCTTCGACGACCGTCGCGACGCGGAGGACCAGGGCGAGGTTCGCCGGCAGGCGAAACGGGAAGTCGTAGATGGTGTCCTCGATCTGCTGGACGATCTGCTGGACGCGGTACTGCTCGATGTCCTCGCCGCGGGCGTC
>JBDGSU010000041.1:0-21646 GCA_042217395.1 Halosimplex sp. | reverse complement strand
GCGCTACCAGATGTTCCAGTTCATCGACGAGTTCATCGGCGAGGGGATCCCCTTCACCTGTCTGACCGACCAGCGGATGTGGACGGACCGGCTGACCCAGTACGTCCGCGCTATCGAGAAACTCGACGAGGACGAGTCCGTCACCGGGCTGGAGGCCCGCCGCCTCGCGGACATGCTCGCCGACTCGGCGTTCGGGACGAGCGATCGCGACGAGCTGTTCGACGAGCTCGACGCGATGGAGGAGGAGTCGGAGGTCGAGGACCTCGAGGAGCTCATGGTCGAGCCCGACACCGTCCGGGACTACGCGCCGTTCGTCCCCGAACCGCGGGCGGCCGCCGACATGCTCCGGAAGGTCACGAGCTTCCAGGAGCGCAGCGTCGAGGCGTACTTCTCGGGCGAGTACGCCGGCATGGAGACCGACCGCGTGCGCCTGGGCACCATCCACAGCGCGAAGGGTCGCGAGGCCGACCACGTCTTCGTCGCCACCGACCTGACCGAGAAGGTCGTCGAGCAGATGGCCGCCACCGTCGACCAGTCCGACCGCGAGGTCCCCGGCGACGAGGAGTTCACCAAGCGCACCTCGCCGGTCCCGACGCTCACCGACAACGAGCGCCGCGTCTTCTACGTCGGGATGTCCCGCGCCCGCGAGCGGCTCGTCATCATGGAGAACCTCGTCGACGGCGCCCCCACGCTGCCCATCGACGTGCTCCTGAACAACCGGCCGACGGGCGACTCCATCGACGACGTGCTCGCCGACGCCCAGGAGCTCGGCGACGCCGTCGCCGCGGACTGAAGCGCTCTCGCTGCCGATTTTTCGGCCAACGGGTACCGTCCGCTCGCCGCCCCCGCAGACGACCCGTACGTTCTTTGCGGTGGGACACCTATCCTCACAGTTAGAGCGATCGTGACCGAAGAGTGCGGCGTCTGCGGCGAGACGGTGCCGTTCAGCGCCACCGTCCACCTGATAGTCAACACCCAGAGCGACGCGGGGACGTACGACCGCTACGTCTGCCGGTCGTGTTACGAGACGGAGATCGAACCGGTCGTCGCGGAGTGAGCGGCCGCGCGGACCTGGACGGCTGCGCGGAGGGGCGGTCGTCGCCGCGCGGCGGTCACTCGGACTGACCGAGCCCGACGAACACCGCGCCGCGCATCCCCTGACTCTGGTGGGGTTCACAGAGATACTTGTACACCGCCGGGCTCTCGAAGGTGAAGCTGAACGTCCTGTCTTCGGTGTCGACGGGGTCGCCGCTGTCGAACCGGCCTTGTTGAGCGACGACGTTGTGGGCGCCGCCGCGGCCGGTCCACTTCCAGGTGACTTCGGTCCCGGGTGAGACGGCGATGGCCGGCGGGCCGAACTTGAAGTAGCCGATCCCGCCCTCGACGCCGACGGCGACACTGACCGAGGATTCGCCGCGGTAGTCCCGCGTCCGCTCGTAGTTGCTCACGTCGTCGAACCAGCCTCGGTAGTTGGGCTCTACGTCGAGATAGGGACGGCCCTCGTCGGTCGGGGTCCCGTCGCCGTCGCTCGAACAGCCCGCGAGCGCCCCTCCGGCGACCGTCGCACCGGCGAGTGCGACGAACCGTCGACGGGTTCGTTCCATACCCTCCCTGTCGGCCGCGGGGTGTTTACTACGAGGGGCTTACCTGTATGTGTGATACGATAACGATGGCCGTACAATCGAGTCAGATCGAGTGATATCGGAGCGCCGTCGACGTTCCGGGATAGGCAGGAAATTACAAAGATCGATACCGAGCGACACCGACGTATGGCAATCGAACAGCAACGACAGACGGGGCTCTCGTACGGGGTCGGCTCACTCCGGACGCTCGACTGGGTCGCGATCGCACTGGCGACAGTGACCGGCGTGACCCACCTGTACCTGTACACGACAGAGGACTGGCTTCCGTTTCTCCTCGCGGGCGCGGGGTTCTTCGGGGCGATCGCGCTCCTGGTCGCGCTGCCGCGGTATCGCCACTGGCTCTATCCGCTCGGGGCGCTGTTCGTCCTCTCGCAGATCGTCGGCTATCTCCTCTTGCCGCTCGGTCCGCTGTGGCTCGGCGTGCTGGACAAGGTGATCCAGGTCGCGCTGATCGCCGTCCTGGCCCAGCTGTTCCGGACTTCGGGCGAACGGGACTACGCGGCGTGACGGTGCGCAGCGCAGCGGGCGAGCGCGGTCACGACCGCGAGACGACGTACAGCGCGGCCAGCCCGCCGACCAGGACGGCGAAGACGTAGCTCGCGAGCCGGTAGACGATCGCGATCGAGAGGCCGGTCGCCCAGGAGAACCCGCCCAGCGTCCCGAGCAGGCCGGCCAGCGCCGCCTCGACGCCCGCGAGGCCGCCGGGGGAGGGGGTCAGCCCGGCCAGCGTGCTCGCGGGGACGATGAAGAAGACGAGAAACAGGGAGATGGACTCGCCGAGCGCGCGGACCGCGGCGTAGAGCGGCAGCGCGAAGAACAGCCAGCCGACGAAGGAGTAGCCCAGCGCGTGGACCAGCGCCGTGCGGTCGGCGGCGATGCGCTCGAAGGCCTCGTTGAGTTCGCGGAGGCGCTCGCGGAGGCGCTCGACGCTGAGAAAGCGGGTCCTATGAGCGACCGGCGCGACGACGCGAAGCGCGAACTCGCCCAGCCGGCGGCGGGAGCGCCAGCCCACCACCGCCGCCGCGGGCGCACCCACGGCGAAGACGACGAGGACCCCGGCGACGCCGCGGATCTGCCCCGAGAGCGTCGTCCGCACGACGAGGACGATGGTCCCGATGGCGGCGAACGTGAAAAAGGGCAGGAGGTTCAGGAGGTCCGCCGTCACGACGGAGGCCAGCGAGTCCTCGTAGCTGGCCTCGGTGTCCCGCGAGAGGACGTAGGCGATGAACGGCTCGCCGCCGGCCTGGCCCAGCGGCGTGACGTAGTTGGCGAACGTCGCCGCGTAGTAGGTGACGACGAGCTTGCGGAAGGGGACGCGGTAACCGACCACCCGGAGGACGACCTGCCAGGCCTTCGCCCAGGCGACCAGGCCCACGGCGGTCGAGAGACAGCCCGCCGCGAGCCACCGCGGGTCGGCGCGGGCGAGTTCGCGCTGGATCTTCTCGAGGCCGATGCCGTAGGCGACGAGCCCGAGCACGGCCAGCGCGACGGCGAACCCGCCGAGGATCTTCAGCGCCGTCTGCCGGTCGAAGAAGTCGCCCGCGCCGAGGCCGGAGTCGCTCACTGTTACTCGATGTACCCCAGGTCCGAGAGGCGGTCTTTGGCTTCCTCCCCCATGTCCTCGAGGACGTCGTCGTCGGTCGCGGCCGCCCACTCGCCGTCCATCTCCGACTCGAAGGTCACGAGCGCCCCCTCGGTGGCGGCGATCACCTCGTCGTCGCTCCCGGCGACGTTCTCGAGTTCCTCCGGGTCGGTGTCGATCCGGTAGGCCTCGTCGGGGATGCGCTCGTTGCGGATGTACTTCCCGTCGGTCCGGCGGGCGGCGCGCATCCGCGAGTAAAAGCGCGAGTCGGTGTCGAGTTCGATCCCCGCGGCCGCGGCCTTGCTCTCCAGTTGATTGAGCTCGACCACCGGACGGTGGTAGTCGACGAACGCGTACCCGTCGAGGTCGCCGTCGTCGTGGGCCGGGAATCGGGACCGGGCGCCCCGCGGCGCGTCGACGCTCGCGAACTCGCGGTAGTCGGCGTCCAGCAGCGAGCGCGCCCGATCGAACGGTTCCCCGCCCGCGTCCGCGCCGACGCCCGCGTGGTCGAGCACCGTGTGATAGAGGTCCTGCATCTCGACCTGGGTCTCCCCGTCGCGCCCGGTCTCGAGGTCGGGGTGTTTGACCAGCAGCGGGACGTTGACGAGAGGATCGTAGATGCCGAACTCGTGGCCGTACAGATCGTGTTCGCCGAACAGTTCGCCGTGGTCGGCACAGACCACGACGAGGGTGTCCTCCCAGCGGTCCGTGTCGCGCAGCCAGTCGAACAGGCGGCCGAGGTGGTGGTCGATGTGTGCGATCTCGGCGTCGTAGAGGCCCCGAATGTCCGTCCACTCGTCGTCGTCGATGTCGCGGGTGCCGGAGTTGTACTCCTTCGAGTTCTGGCAGACGGCGGTGGAGTCGACGCCGGGGGCGAACTCCGCGGCGAACTCGTCGGGCGGGTGGTAGGGCAGGTGGGCGTCCATCAGGTTGACGAACGTGAACCACTCCTCGTCGTCGGCCTCGGCCTCGGTGACGAACGACTGGACGCGCTCGACGATCTCGGGGGTCTTCGAGTCGCCGCCGCCCCCCTTGGCGAAGTACTCGTGGGCGGTGTTGCCGAGTTCGACCAGTCGGTCGGCCACGCTCCGGAGGGTGTCGTTGTCGTTCATCGTCTTCCAGACCTTCGAGAGCGGGCCCGAGAGGAGGTCGCCGGGCATGACCTGGAAGAAGTTGTCCTGGTCGTCGAAGCCGTCGGTGAGGTTGGTGTAGGGGGTGATCCAGGCGTTCGAGGAGTAACAGGCGGTGGCGTAGCCCGCCGCCGAGAGCGACTCGGCGAGGGTGGTGGCGCCCTCCAGGTAGGGGTTCTCCTGGGTGGCGCCGTGCTGGGTGGGGTACAGGCCCGTGAACAGCGAGGCGTGGACGGGCAGCGTCCAGGGCGCCGGCGCGACGGCCTGCTCGAAGACGCGCGCCTCGTCGGCGAAGTCCTCCAGGTTCGGCGTCGTCGGCCGGTCGTAGCCGTACACGGACAGGTGGCTCTTGCGGACCGTGTCCATGACGACGAAGAGGACGTTCCCCGGACCGTCTGTCTCGCTCATAGATAGGTGAGCGCGTCGGACGAAATTAAACTCCGTGGTCCGGCGGTCGCGGAGTTCGAGTATGGGGTGGTTCTGATGGAACCGGCTCGCTACCTGCCCCCGCGACCGCGGACGAGAACCGATCGACTGCCACCGCGGACGAAGACCGCTGGACCGCGACCACGACGAGAACCGATCGACCGCGACCGAGACAGCACGAAAGCCCCGGCCCGCTCGACGTACGAGACGACGAAAGCACCGCAGCGAACGGAGTGAGCGAGGCGCGCAGCGAGTCGGAGTAGTCGAGCGGGCCGCCCCTTTCAGTCCCACCGCATAGACTGCTCAACGTTCTACGCGGGTGGGACTGAAAGGGGCCGTCGCTCTCGCCGACGGCGGGCGACGTAAGCACTGCAGCGACCGCAGGGAGCGAGGCGCGCAGCGAGCCCCCCGAGGCGAGAGCGACGGGGGCTTTCATGCTGTATTCACCGCTTCGCTCGCTCCTGTGCTGTCGGGTTTCCCGACGACTGCTCGTAACTCGTCACGGACACCTCGCGGAAGTCCGGGAGGTATTTCCACGTGCTCGCCCTCGGACCCGAGCATGCAACGGGCGCCGACGCAGGGGGAGCCGACGGCCGAGCGGACACCGGAGGGGAAGCGATGAGCAAGCGGGCCGCCGACGCCGACACGACCGAGTCGAGGACGGGCATCCCGTCCGGAACGTACGCCTACGCGGGGATCGTCGTCCTGTACGCGGCCACAATCGTCCTCGGCCTCTCGCTGACCGACGAGGTCTCGGAGATGGGGCTGGCGATGTTCCAGAACCCCGGCGAGGTCGGGAACGTCGGGGTCTTCGCCGCGATGTTGCTCGTCGCCACCGCGGGGATGGTCGCGGCGTTTCGCTACGGCTACGGCGAGGCGCTCGTACGGGTGTTCCTGCTGGGCTCGGCGAGCACGCTCACGGCCGTGGCGGTCGCGGCCCTGACCGGTGTCGGCGAGATCGCCGCGAGCGGGAGCGTCGCGATGGGGCTCCCGTCGAGTCCCGCCTCGATCGCCGTCGCCGCGGTCACGTTCGTCGTCCTCTGGGGGTATCCGGAGTGGTACGTCAACGACGTCGCGGCCGTGGTCTTCGGCGGCGCGGCCATCCCGATGCTCGGCCTCGGCTTCGGGCCGTTCCCGGTGGTCGTCCTGCTAGTCGCGTGGGCGGGCTACGACGCCTACGCCGTCTACGTCTCCGGCCACATGCAGGAACTCGCCGCCGGGCTCGGGGACCTGAAAGCACCCATCGTCTTCGTCGTGCCCCACTCGCCGGACTTCTCGATGCGCGACCCCGACTTCGACCTGATCGGCGGTGACGAGGCACCGACCGGGGACGCCGACCCCGACGGCGCGGACGCCGAAGGGGTCCCGGACGACGCCGACTCACCCGCTCGTTCGGAGATCGCGCTGCTCGGCCTCGGCGACGCGATCATCCCGGGGATGCTCGCCGTGAGCGCGGGCCACTTCCTCGACGCGCCCGCGGTCGTCCCGGCGCTCAACGCCAACGCGCCCGCGCTCGGCGCGCTGGTGGGCGGCCTCGTCGGCATGGGCGGGCTGCTGTATCTCGTCCACCGCGTCGAGGGCGCCCACGCGGGGCTGCCGCCGCTGAACGCCGGGGTGCTGGCCGGGTATCTCCTCGGCGCCGTCGTCGCCGGCGTTCCGATCACGGCCGCGCTGGGACTGTAGCGGGCTGTTCTCGCGCCGCACATCCGGTTGACGGTGTCGCGACTCGAAAGCGGCGAAAAAACGTGAGGAGGCGAACCGAGGAGAGACGGCGCTCAGAACGGCGCTTCGGGCCCTTCGTCGTCGTCGATGGAGCCGCCGCGGGACTCGCCGGGCATCGAGGGGCCGGTGTCGGCGCCCATCATGCCTTCGCCGCCGCCCATGCCGCCCGTGCGGGCGTTGACCGTGTCGATCTCGGGAATCTCCTTGGTCATGCGGGTCTTGATGGCCTGGATCGTCATCGGGGAGATACCACAGCCCGAACACGCGCCGCCCAGCTGGATCGTCACGGTGCCGCTCTCGCGGTCGATCTCCTCGATGGCCGCACTGCCGCCGTGCATCTGGATCTGCGGGAAGTTGCGCCGCAGGAAGTTCGAGATGCGCTCCTCCAGGTCGTCGCCGCCCTCGGTCTCTGTGCTCATAGTGGTTCGTCGTTGGCGGCGACGGGGCTTAGACCTTTGGACTCACGGGTTCGCGTTCGCGAACGGGAGCCGCCGGACCGATCGACGCTCAGTCCATCCAGTCGGGGTTCGCCCGCGGCGGCGCGAAGACGTCGATCCCGTCGAGCGGTTCGTCGCTCGTCGCTTCGAGGCTGTGCGGTTCCTCGCTCGCGAGGTGATAGGAGTCGCCCGGTCCGACGGGGAACTCCTCGCCGTTCACGGGTTCCCCGTTCACTCGATGCGTCTCCGACGCATCGCTGACGACGAACACGCCCGACCCGCTCGTGATGTAGCCGACCTGCTCGTGTTCGTGGCTGTGCTCGGGTACGACCGCGCCGGGCTCCATGTGGACGTGCTGGACGCTCATTCGCTCGCCGACCGCGAGCTGTGTGAGGTAGACGCCGTCGACGACTTCGACCGTCTCGTGCGCGGAGTGTGCTTCGACCTGCATGAGGGGCTAATGGAGGTGCACGAACCTAAGCGTGGGTGGTACCGGACCGAAAACGATCGGGTTCGGTGATCGGCGAGTTCCGTCGTGATCGGCTGAAACGAAGGTGAACGATCGGGACTGCATCCGTCGGTGAGCGGAAGTCACTCCACGGCGCAGCCGCGAGGCTCCGGGAGAGGAGGCGACGACGAAACCGGCGGGTCACCAGGGCTCGTCCTTGGCGCCGATGACGAACGCGATGCCGTTGGTGGTGACGTGGAGGAGGGGAGTCACGATCACCACCGTGGCCAGGACCGGGAGCGAGAACGTGGCGACCACCCAGTCGGACGCGAGCAGGGTCGCGAGCGCGAGCGCGCCGACGACGAAGTCGAGCTGGTCGAGCCCGGGGAAGGGCGCGCCGCGCTCGCGGCCGCTGCGGCGCTTGACGAACGAGGCACCGATGTCGCCCAGCATCGCGCCCAGCGCCAGTCCGAACGCGGCCGCGAGCGGGAACTCGACCGCGGGGACGCCCAGTAGGTCTGCGATCGGGTCGGCGGCGGCGTTGAGCGCGAGGGCCACCGCGACACCGGCCAGCGTGCCGGCGGCGGTCCCGCGCCAGGTCTTCCCGTCGCCGAGGACGCGCCGCCCGCCCCAGGTACGGCCGCCGTCGATGGGGGTGCCGCCGCCGGCCAGCACCGCCGCGTTGTTCGGCACGTACGTGGGCACCATCGCCCACAGCGCCGTCACCACGACCGAGAGCAGGTCCATATCGTCGGCGACAGCGCCGCGGGTCTTAATTCGCCGTGATTCGCCGCCGACGCGCCCGACTCGACCGCCACCGTTCGCGACCCAGCGGGTCCGCCGGCACGGCCGCTCTGACGCGCTCGAACCACCGATATCCCTATCACACTGGCGGCAATACTTACCAGCATGATACCGCCGATCGCGAGTCGCTTCGTCGCCGGGGAGTCGGCGCCTGCCGCGCTCGAACACGCCCGGGAGACGAACGAGCGGGGGGTCGGGGTGATCTTCAACCTGCTGGGCGAGCACTACCACGAGCGCGGGCCCGCCGACGAAGACGCCGCGGCCTACTGCGATCTGATCGACGATCTGGCCGAGACGGATCTCGAGGCGTGTATCTCGGTCAAACCCTCCCAGCTGGGGCTGAACGTGGGCGAGGAGGTCTTCCGCGAGAATCTCGCGAAGATCGTCGAACGGGCCGACGAGCGCGGGGAGTTCGTCTGGATCGACATGGAGGACCACACGACGACGGACGCGACGCTCGACGCGTTCGAAGAGCACGCTCGGGGGACAGGCGACCCCGAGGGGACGGAGGGGTCGCCGAACGGACGAGCGGGGAGCGTCGGTATCTGCGTGCAGGCGAACCTCAGACGCACCCGCGAGGACCTCGAACGGCTGGCCGGCCTGCCGGGGAAGGTCAGGCTGGTCAAGGGGGCGTACGACCCGCCGAGCGAGGTCGCCTACCGGGAGAAATCGCGGGTCGACGAGGAGTATCGTGACCTGCTCGAGTACATGTTCCGCGAGTTCGACGACGGGGTCGCGGTCGGGAGCCACGACCCGGCGATGATCTCGCTCGCGGCCGACCTCCACGAGGAGTACGGGACGCCCTACGAGGTCCAGATGCTGATGGGCGTGCGCGAGGACGCCCAGACGGAACTGGCCGAGGACGTCGAGGTGTGGCAGTACGCCCCCTACGGGTCGAAGTGGATGTCGTACTTCTACCGGCGGGTGCTCGAGCGCAAAGAGAACCTGACCTTCGCGCTGCGCGCGGTCGTGAGCGGGTGATCGCCGTCTCGACGCCGGTCGCGCGGCTCGTGTGCTCCGACCGGAAGGAACACGCTTAGTACCTTCCGGGGGGCAGGTACGAGCAGATGAGTTCGGCATCGTGGAAGCGCGACTTCGCCAGCGGGCTCGTCATCCTCGTGCCGCTGCTGGTGACGACCTATATCATCGTCTGGCTGTACCTGGCGCTGGCGGCCGTCCCGCTGCCGGTCAAGAGCCAGACGATCCGGCTCTGGAATGAGTCGGTGCCCATCGGCAGCCCGCTCCGGGTCGGGCTGACGCTCGTCATCTTCGTGCTGGTGGTGTTCTCGCTCGGCTATCTCATGCGGACCGCGTTCGGCGACGTCATCGAAGACGGCATCGACCGGGTGATGAACCAACTACCGGGGCTACGCGTCGTCTACAACGCCTCGAAGATGGCCGTCGAGACCGTGGTTTCGGGCGCGGACGAACTCCAGGAGCCCGTGAAGATCGAGACCTGGCAGGGGATGCGGATGACCGCGTTCAAGACCGGCAAGAAGACGCCGGACGGCCGCGACGTGCTCTTTCTCCCGACCGCGCCGAACATCACCACCGGATTCGTCGTCGAGGTCGAGCCCGACTCCTACGAGGAGACGAACGAGCGCGTCGAAGAGGCGCTGACGCGGGTGCTCAGCGCGGGCTTCGGCGAGGCGGATCAGACGTCGATCCCGGTGGCCGTTGACACCGACGCCGACGACGACTGAGACGGATTCGAAGCACGCGTGTCCCGGGTCGACACGGGGCCCGTGCGGTCGACACAGGACCCCGTGCGGTCGATCCGGGACGGTCCTGCGAGATCCCGTATACCGACGGCTTCGAGACGGACACCGCCGGATCCCGGGAGAGAAACGCGGACCTGCGGCCGGGCGACGCGAGTCAGCTGATGTGAGCGGCGATGTCGGCTTCGGTGATGATCCCGACGGTCTCGCCGCCGTCGACGACGAGGACGGCGTCGTTGTGGTTGAGGTAATCGTTGATCTCGTCGATGGTCGCGGCGGGTTCGACGGTGGCGATCGACTCGCGTTTGAGCTCGTCGACGGGGTAGTCCCCGACGTTCTCGGCCTCGGAATCCCCCGAACGCTGGCGGATGTCCGAGTGGCTGATCAGCCCCAGGGGCGTCCCGTCGCGGACGACCGGCACCTGCGAGAACCCGCGCTCGTCCATCCGCTCTTGGGTCTCGTGGACGGAGTCGTCCGGTCTGACGCTGACGATCGGCGAGTTCATGAGGTCCTCCGCCCGCAGGATCGCTCCTTCGGCCTCATGCAGAGCGTTGACGATCCGCCGCAGCGTCGACAGGCGCGGGTCCACGTCGCCCCCCTCGATCCGTGCGATCAGCGGCTGAGAGACGTCGGCCCGGTCGGCCAGGTCGCTCTGGGTCAACCCCAGCTCGTTCCGGCGCTCCCGCAGGTCCGCCGGCGTCGGTAAGTCCATACGGCGTGATAACCCGCGGTTATGTAAAAAACCTACCGCCGACGCGTCGAGGTCGTGGGGCGGACCGTGACCGGTTCGGCGGTGTTCGGAGCGAATATCACCGATTCACCGACACGTCGGGGGCGAAGCGAGCGAGGGGCGACGGGGCGGATAGCCGTACGCGTCGCCGCTCACTCGAAGGCCCGGCTGGCGGGGAGAAACTCGATCTCCCGGCCGAGGCCGGCGTCGAGCGCCGTCTCGTAGAGCATGTGGGCGGCCGCGACCGTCTCGATGGCCGTGCCGCCGCTGTCGAACAGCGTCACGTCGTCGTCGGCCTCGCGGCCGGGTTCGACGCCGGCGACGACCTCGCCGAGTTCGGCGTGGATATGGTCGTCGCCGATCGCGCCTTCCTCGCGGGCGAGCAGGTAGGCGCCGGCGTCGACGTCGACGCGCTCGCGGAGGTCCGGGACGTACTTCGCGCGGGCGACCGTCTCGGCGTCGACCTCCCGTTTCTCGGGGTGGTACTGGCCCATGCAGGTGACGTGGGCACCGTCGGCGAGTGCGTCGCCGTCGAAGACGGGGTCCGAGGCGTTCGTGGCGGTGACGACCACGTCCGCGCCCGCGACGGCGTCGTCGCTCGAGTCGACCGCGCGGACCGCGGGAGCGAGTTCGTCGTCCATCTCGTCGGCGAACGACTCGCGGTGCCCGCGAGTGGGCGAGTAGACGCGGACCGCCTCGAACTCCCGGACGGTCACCGCAGCGCGGAGCTGTCCCCGCGCTTGCGCGCCGCTACCGATGATCGCGAGGTCGGTCACGTCCTCGCGGGCGAGCGCGTCGAGCCCGACGGCACCGGTGGCACCGGTCTTGAAGGGGTTGAGGCTCGCGCCGTCGAACACCGCCAGCGGCGCGCCCGAATCGGCGTCGAACAGCGGAAGGACGAAGTGGGCGTCGGCCGACTCGAAGCCCCCGGTGTACATATACCCGCCCATCGCCCCCGTCTCCGGGAGGATAGCGGTGTACCCGGTGAGCATCCCCGGCGGGTCGTCGTTGAGCAGTCGCGTGCGCGGTCGGGCCGGGGCGCCCTCGCCGCGCTGGCGATACCCCTCGCGGACCGCGTCGACGTACTCCGCCGGCGTCGCGAGCCCGGCCACGTCGTCGCTCGAGAGAAACAGCGCCGATCTGTCTGGCATACCCGTCACTACGGCGAGCGCGAGTAAAGACGTGGGGGAAGCGAGCGAGCGCTACCGGGATCGGCGGGAACGGAACCGAACGACGATCGAAAGAACGGACGGCGAGAGAAACGGTCGGAGAAAAACGGACGGAGAATCCACCAGTTCGAAGTGATTTCAGTCGGCGGGCTGGAAGCCGCCGTCGTCGGCGGCGGGCCGGACGTCGTCGACCGGACCGTTGACGAACATGGCGTGACCCACGAGCGCGATCGAGACCAGCGACGCGGAGAGAACGGCCGTGGTGAGCGCGAAGCCCAGGGCCGCGAGGATCGTTGCGATGCCACCGAGTGCGAGCGGAATCAGGCCCAGAACGAGGTCGTAGTATCGGCTCATAATCTATCATCATCTACAGGGTAGTAATACATAAGCGTTGCCCATATGTAGTGGATAACATCACATGTTACCCCTGCGTATTTGCTCTGTCGCCGACAGACATAATACCCATAACTTATAGAAACCATTTATGCCGAGATCAGTGGTGCGCACACTGTTAACGCGCCGATTTCGGGGGTACGCTGGGCAGCGGGGTCCTCGATCGGTGTGATCCGATGGCGGGCCCGGCGAGCCGAACGGACGGCAGCGCCCGAGGACCGGTCGTGGCGAGGCCGGGACCTCGGCGTTCCGACGTGGTCGGGGCCGACGCGCGGTGAGTCCCGGACGCCGATTCCGACCGGGACCCGCACTCGAGGCAACCGAACGACGCGGCCTCGACAGACGACGGTATCACTTCCGAAAATCCCGACCTCGCTCGGATCCGAGTGCGAGCTGGTACCAGACCCCTAACACTCGCACAGAATCGGCGTAACAGCCCCCACAGGACTATTTTTCGAGATGATATTCGGGAGCGTGCGCTTATGGTATGGTATCCGCAAGTGATGGATGGAGGGAGAGACGAGGCGGCGCGGGCCGGCTCGCGACACGATGACGCCAAACGCCACTGACAACCACGACGGACGGCAGGAAACGGACGACGAGCGTCGGCGGTACGCCGAATTGAACATCGGTGACGAGGAGTTCGTCATCTACGACCGCGAGAACCATCAGGCGTGGATCCAGTCGACAGTAGCCGTCCCGGTCGAGGAGTCGTACTGACGACGCGTCGGGCGGATCGCGACACCGTCTGCCCTCCCTGAGGCTCCGATCCCTACCCCCGATCTGACCCCGTTCCACTATCCACCACCTACCCACCACCCACCCCCACCACCGCACCCACCTCTCCGTGGCCCCTCTTCGCGCGGCACTCCCGCCGCGCGGTTCCTGTCATCGGTCGCCGACCGCCCAGCGACGGGTCGGTCGACGACCGGGAGTCACACGGATCGGTGCAAGACGGTCCGAGACCGATCGCGGGATCGCGTGCGGTCGGTCCGGCAACCGCTCGCGACGACCCCGCTCAGTCGCCGGTCGCCAGTACGGTCACCGCGACGCGCCACGGGAGCAACATCGCGAGGACGACCCCGACCGAGACGAGGAAGAAGGTGAGCGCGGCGTCGCCGGGCACGAACGGTAGCGCCCGGATCCCCTGTGCGATCAGCGCCGCCCCGACCCACGCCGGGACCGTCCACGCGACCGCTCGTGTGACCGAGGCGCGGGCGTCGACCGTGTAGAGGCCGCCGAGCAGCGACGTGACCGCCCAGCCCGCGGCGAAGGTCAGAAACGTAGCCAGGACCTCGCCCGGTTGCGCCATCGGGTCGATGCTCTCGTGGCCGACCGTCACGCCGATCAGGACGAACGCGGCGATACAGGCCAGATCGCCCAGCGCCAGGAGCGCCGTGACCGGCGCCGTATCCACGCGGTGTCGGACCGCCCGCTCTACGGACGTCATCGCTCGAGACGACGGCTCGGTGCCCCTTCACTGGTTCGATGCGCCGTCGTCCAGCGCGTCCGCGCTCGCCGCCGTCGGTCGATCGTCGGTTCGGGGCGGCTTCACGCCCGCGACGGTGTACCCGAACCCGCGGTCGGGGACCGAGGCCGCGAGCCCGCCGGCCGCGACCCGGTCGCGGAGATCGTCGGGCGCCCAGAACGTCGAGTCGAACCCGACCCAGCGCTCGGCCGCGACGAGTCCCCGTCCCCGGAGCGTCGTCGGGTCGAACTCGCGTATCACGAGGACGCCGCCCGGGCGGAGCGCGCGGGCGGCCGCCGCGACGACCCCCTCGACGTCGACGATGTGGTGCAGCGCGTCGACAACGAGCACGGCGTCGACCGACTCGTCCCCCACCGGGAGGCGTCCGGCGTCCCCCTGGACGGTCTCGAGGCCGTGATCGCGCGCTTGCGCGAGCATCCCGCGCGCGGCGTCGACGACGACCGGCCGGGCCGCGTCGACGGCACGCGAGGCGCGCCCGCTGCCGCCGCCGACGTCCAGGACCACGTCGACCGGTCGCTCCGCCAGGTCCAGCCCGACCCGGAGCGTGGCGGGGTCGGCCGAGTACATCAGCCGATCGTACGCCCGGGCGAAGCGATGGAACACGCCGACGTCGCCGAGAGCCATGCGTCGTCCTACGACCGCAAGCGTGAAAAAGCGGGTGACGGCTCTGGCCTTCCCGCTCCGGCGCGGCCTCACCGCGTCCTACAAGGGCACGCGCCCGGTAGTCCACGGTGATGGAGTACGCCTTGCTGGGGTGGCCCGAGGACGGGCCGACGCTCAGGCTCGACTACCGCGAGTTCAGCTACGCCGGCAAGTTCGTCATGTCGAGCACCGGGAAGGCAGTGGTCTACGAGGGCGACCGGGAGGAGCCCTCGGGTCGAGCGAGCGGTGAAGCCGCGAGCCGCGAGGGCGCAGAGTACGCGGACGGCGTCGTGGCCGCCGCGTCGTTCGACGAGGACCGCACCGACTCGGGGGTCTGCCGGATCCGCTACATCACCGTCCGGTCGGACCGCCGCGGCGAGGGGATCGGCCCCCGGCTCGCCGCCTTCGTCGCCGACCGCGCCCGGGAACGGGGCTACGACGTCGCCCGCATCGCCGTCAACAACCCCTTCGCCTACCAGGCGCTGTACCGCGCCGGCTTTGGCTTCACCGGCGAGGAGACCGGCGTCGCCGAACTCGTCCTCGATCGGCCGCTCGGCCCGTCGACCGACCGGTCCGACCGGGCGACTCCCGACCGCACGCGAGAGACGTATCAGGCCGGTCTCGACGACTACCGCGAGCGCGCCGAGGATCCCGACGCACCGGCACTCTCCGAAGCGGAACGGGACTTTCTCGACGAGAAACGGGGGGCCGATCCGCCCGAACCGGTCGAGTCGCCGACGTGACCGGCCGGACGAGCGGCGGGGAGAGCGAGGCGCGAAGCGCCTCGAAAGCGAGCGGCGAGACGGACCGACGAACGGCGATCGGTCGATTCCGTCGGACTCGTCGGTTTCAGGCGGCCATCCGGTCCTCGTCGACGGGCGACTCGAAGACGCGCGCGCCGCAGTCGTCGCAGGAGACCGCGGCGACCGTGCGGCTGGAACAGCAGGACTCGACGGTCTCGGTCGCGAACGACACCGGGCCGCCGCAACCGGGGCACGTCTCGAGGAAGATCCGGAGGCCGCTGCAGACCTGCCCGCGGGCCCGCGCGGGGAGCGACGACCACTCCTCGACCCGGTCGGCGAGCACCGCCCCCGCCGCGAGGTCGGCCGCGAAGGCCGGCCGGGACTCCCAGGCGCCGACGCGGGCCCCGTCGACGCTGACCACGAACGACGCGCCCAGGTCGGTGGTCGTCACCTCGCCGCCGTCGATGTCGAGCGCCTCGAGCCACGGCGTCGGGTCGTCCGCCGCCTCGACGCGGTCGATCTCGTCGCGCCAGGCCTCGCCGACCGCGTCGGTCAGACAGCGGTCGTCCCCCCGGCAGGGCTCGATGGCGCCCGCCCGCTCCAGCAGCGCCTCGACGTCGAGGGCGTCCGATCCGTCCGCGTCCGCGTCGACCTCGATCACCCCCTCGCCGGTCGTCTCGCCGCCGGTCCCCTCGAGCCCGTCGGGCGACCCCGCGGGTGCCTTCCCGAACGTCGCGAGGACCGGTTCGGGGAGGTAGCGCTTGGTCAGCCCGGGCGTTCCGGGCACGAGGTAGCCCCGCAGCCAGACGGCCGCGAGCGCGCCCGCGAGCGCGACCGTCCCGCCCCAGAGCGCGACCGTCGGGTAGCCGGCGGCTGTGAGGCCCGCGGTCAAAAACGTCGTCCCCACCGCGGCGATCGTGACGTTGACGATCGTACACGGCAGACAGCGGTTCTCGCCCGTGTACGCCGGCTGGCGCAGTCGCGCGACGAGCGATCCTGATCCGGACATACCTACCGGTTCGCAGGGGTGCGAGTTGAAGCTGACGCCGGTCGGGCGAACACGCGAGCGACGTGCGAAGGCAGTCTCGCCGGCGGAGAGCGGGCGCGCGCTGGCGGTGGGAACCGACGGCGAGGGAGAACCTCGATGCGAACGGGAGTGCGCGGCGCTTCGCGGAGCCGAGGCGGCGATAGCGAGGGAGACGCTCCCGCGGATCGTCGGCCGGCGAAGCCCCGCCAAGGAGCCGCATCGCGCGAAGTGACGCGCGAAGGGAGTGAGGCCCGGCCGTTTCGCAACCGGGAGAGCGAGCGTTCCCGGGCCTGGCTCGAGCATCTCCGGTTCGCACGGCAGAGTCGCGTTTCCGGCGACTAAGCACTCGTTATCGCGGGTAGGGGTTCTCGACTCGCGAGAACGATCTCCGGCGGTCAAGTTGTTGGTCGACCGAGGTATCGTATGGAATCGACGCGCACGGTCGAGAGCGGATCGACTCGGGAACGAACGGAGCGGCGGGCTCGGCGCGTGGCCGACTGGGCGGTGCCGATACTGCTGGGGATCTACGGGCTGGCGGTCGGATTCGGTGGGGCGGCGCTGGCGGTGGCGGCCGACCGCGAGGTGATCGCCGAGATGGTGGCCGACGGGACGATCCGGTCGGACGTGTTCACGGACGCGGCGCTCACGGACGTCTCGTTCGCGACGGCGCGCTGGAGCGGGATCGGACTCGTCGTGACCGGCGTGCTGGCGTGGGTCGCCGCCGCGGCGTTCGTCGCCCACCGTCGCCGCGAGCGCCAGCGGGCCGCCGGGAACGGTCCGACCCCCTCGTACACGTGGACGGACGCGACCGCGGGAGCGGTGGTGACGGCCCTCACTTCCACGTTCTTCCCGTTCGCTCCGATGCTCGGGGGGTTCGCCGGAGGGTACATCCACCGCGACGAGTCGACGAGCGCGACCAGCGTGGGCGCGCTCTCGGGCGGGATCTCGCTCCTGCCGGTCGCGGTGACGCTGGTCTTCGTCACCGCCGGCGTCGTGGTCGGGACGCTCCGCGTCGAGGCGGCCGGGATCGCGTTGCTGGTCGTCGGCGCCGTCCTGGTCGCGCTGCTTTTCACCGCAGCGCTCGCCGTCGGACTCGGTGCGCTCGGCGGTTACGTCGCCGGCAGACTCACCGACGGTGACGAGGACGAGCCCGACGAGTTCGGCGGCGAAACCGACCGCTTCGGCGGTGACCGCGACCGCGGCGAGGAGTCGACCGCCGACTGAGACCGATTCGGCACGCGCGGTTCCCGGGTCGACCCGGGATTGTGCGGTCGATCCCGAACTGTCTCGCTCCGAGTCCGTCCGAGGCTGGGGCCCGAGACCGCGACATCGATCCGGAACTTCTCCTCCGAACCCGGGTCGTAGTACACGTTCGGTCAGATCGACGCGATAGTTGCCCATGAGAGATTGACACGCATTAACCATAACCAATTATAATGATGTAGAATGATCGTGCAAGCACGGATGCGAATCACAGAGACGCGGCAGCTGTTCACGGACTCGTGCGAGTACCCGACGGACGCGCGGACGGTCGCCGACCAGGTCGGACACGTGGAGATCGAGGCGCCGACGGGCGACACGACGACGGTCGAGACCGTGCTCGCGCGGTCGAACGTCGGGACCTACCAGTCGGCAGACGACGTGTTCACGGCGCTGATGGGGAACCTCGACGACTCGTTCATCGGGCTGAAATACTACGACGACCGCGGCGACAACCAGCCCCACCCCCACCGCAACTGGCACTGAGCCAGCCGCTCGTCCGACGCGCGGGTCGCGCTCGCGGTGGGCGTCCGCGCCACTCACGCCAACACTCTTTATCGGTCCGGTCCAACTCGACAGTGATGGCAGACCTGTCCGTCCTCGACGCCGGCGAGCTGGGCACCGACGAACTGCTCGACCGGATCAAATCGGAGGGCCGGGTCCGCGTTCGGACGGAGTTCCTGAGCGCGGAGCACGAGGTGGTCCTCCGCTGGGACGGCGAGACGTTCTACTGTGACACGCCGACGCGGCTCCACAAGCACGACTCCGAGTCGGAGATGCGCACCTGTCTCGAGAACCAGGGGTACGCCCACTGAGGTGTGGTGTGGCCGGTCGTCTGGGGTCGCTCTACCGTGGCCGTTTATACCCGGGGAGCCGTTAGGGAGTGACACGATGGTCGAGGCCGACCCTTCGCCCCGGCGGTTTCGGGAGCTGATGCTCGACGAACAGCCGGGCTTCGCGGACGTGCTCGCCTGCGTCTTCAACATCCATGAGCACGAGGTCAGGACGTTCCTCACGCTACAGGACCATCCGGGGAGCACGGTGGCCGAACTGGCCGACCGGCTCGAACGGGACCGCAGCAACGTCAACCGTTCGCTGTCGACGCTCCGGGAGAAGGGCCTGGCCGAGCGCGAGCGACGCCTGCTCGACGGCGGCGGCCACGTCTACCAGTACTCCGCGACCCCGCTGCCCGAAGCGCGGGAGCTGATGCACGACACCCTCGACGAGTGGACCGCCTACGTCCACGACCGCATCGACGAGTTCGGCGACGAGGACATCTGATCTGTCGGTTCCTCTTCTGCCGTGTCGATAGCGCTGTCGCGTGCGACCGGGCCCTCTACCCGCTCGCTAGCAGTGGGGTCGACCGCACTCGACACCGAGCGGTGAAAGCCCTCGCCCTTTCAGTCCGCCAGGAACACACCACACAGCACCGCGCCACACACCTCCCCAGCCGATTCGCTCACTCCGTTCGCTCATCCCTCGCGCGACTATTTCGAGCGGCCCGCCAAGAGGCGGGCACGCTCGAGAGCGCACGCCGAGTATCGAATCCGTCGGCAGAAACGACGGCCGCGTCTCGGTCTTACTCGCTCAGGTGCTCGAGCACGGCCTCGGTGTCGTTGGGTACGGGCTCGGGGTCGCCGCCGGCCTCGTAGGCGGCGTCGGGGTCTTTGAGCAGGTGACCGGTCGTCAGGCAGACGACGTCCTCGTCGGCGCCGATCTCGCCCTCCTCGCGGAGTTTCCGGAGGCCGGCGAGGGAGGCCGCGGAGGCGGGCTCGACGCCGACGCCCTCCTCTGCGAGCGAGCGCTGGGCGTCGGTGATCGCCTCGTCGGAGACGGCGACGGCGGTGCCACCCGTCTCGCGGATGCCCGGCAGGGCTTTGGGGGCGTTGACCGGGTTGCCGATGCGGATGGCGGTCGCGCGGGTCTCGACGTCTTCCCAGCGGCGGACCTCGTCGTTGCCCTCGCGGACCGCCTCGACCATCGGCGCGGAGCCCTCGGCCTGGACGCCGGTGAGCTTCGGGACGTCGCTCTCGTCGATGGCGCCCGCTTTGCGGAGTTCGCGGAAGCATTTGTAGAGCGCGGCGGTGTTTCCGGCGTTGCCTACCGGGAGGACGATCCGGTCGGGGTAGGTCCCCTCGTCGGCGTGGAACCGCTCCATGATCTCCAGGCCGATCGTCTTCTGGCCCTCCAGGCGGAAGGGATTCAGCGAGTTGAGGAGGTACGCCTCGCCGCGGGCGGCCAGATCCTGGACGATGTCGAGACAGGAATCGAAGTTGCCGTCGACCTCGAGGATGCGGGCGCCGTGGAGGCTCGCCTGGGCGACCTTCCCGGCGGCGACCTTCCCGGCGGGGAGGAGCACGAGCGTCTCCATCCCGGCGCGGGCGCCGTAGGCGGCCAGCGCGGCGCTCGTGTTCCCGGTCGAGGCACAGGCCAGTCGGTCGACGCCGACCTCCTGCGCCACGCGCACACCGACGGTCATCCCGCGGTCCTTGAACGAGCCGGTGGGGTTCATCCCCTCGTGTTTGACGCGGAGATTCGCGACGCCGGTCTCCGCCTCGAGCCGCGGGACGTAGTGCAGCGGCGTGCCGCCCTCGGGCAGGGAGACGCCCTCGTCGAACGGCAGCGCGGCCGCGTAACGCCAGACCCCGTAGGGCCCGCTCTCGGGCGAGCCGCCGCCACCGAAGTCCTCCCACGTCGGGAGATCGGCGTAGCGGACTTCGAGCAGGCCGTCGCAGTCGTCGCAGGTGTAGCGGACGGCGTCGAAGGGGGCGAACGTCTCGCCGCAGTCGATGCAGGTGAGCCAGACGCCGTCGTCCGCGACGGCCGGCTCCGGTTCGTCGAGGTCCAGGTGCGCGCTCATTGGTGGCCCTGGTCGCCCGGCGACCAAAAGCGGGCCGGTTGACCCACGCTCGACGCGACCGACCGGGACTCCGTCGGACCGGAGTCCCCACCGCGCCGGTCACGCCGCCACGTCGACTCGGAGCCCGTCGCCGTCGCGTTCGAACGCCGTCGCGAAGGCCGCCGACCGCTCGCGCATCCGCTCGCGGCACCACTCGGCGACCGCGTCCTCGGCCGCGTACACGGCCCGGTCGCGGATCTCGATCGGGTCCAGTCGAAGCGAGCGGACGCCCGAAGTGTCGGCGTCGGCGACGAACAGGAAGCCCCGGTCGTTGCGGATCTCGGGGTCGACCCGGTAGTCGTCCACGAAGTCGCCGCAGTCGTGGAGCACTGGCGTCCCGTCGACGACCTCGATCCCCTGGAAGACGTGCGCGCTGTGGCCGTGGACGAGGTCGACCCGCTCGGCCAGCCAGCGGTGGAACTCGCGTCGGGTGTCGTCGGGTTCGGTCACCATGTTCGGTCCGCCGTGGACCGACGCGACCACGAGGTCCGGGTCTGCGGCACGCGCGGCGGTCAGCATCTCCCCGACCGCGCTCCGCGTCTGCCCGCTTCCGGCGTCGAAGACCAGCCGGCAGACCCCGGGTCGCTCCGGGCCCGCGGCGTACTCCGGCGTGTTGTCCGTCGCCGCGATCACCGCGACGTCGAGGTCGCCGGCCGCGAACACCGCGGGTCGCATCGCTTCGTCGACGTTTTCGCCCGCGCCGGCGTGCCCGATGCCGACCGCGTCGAGCGCATCGAGCGTGTCCAAAAGCGCCGACTCCTCGTAGTCCAGCAGGTGGTTGTTCGCCAGGCAGGCCGCGTCAACGCCCGCCGCGGTCAGCGCCTCGGTCGCCCAGTCCGGCGCCGCCCGGAAGTGGAAGGGACGGTCGGTTCGCGTCCACCGTCTGCCCCGGGTGGAGAGCGCGCACTCGAGGTTTATCAGCAGGCCGTCCAGCCCGCGGAGTCGCTCGAGAACGTCGCCCCACACCGTCTCGGCGGCGACCCCCGGTTCGCGGTAGCGCTCGTCGACCAGCCGCCCCAGCATGACGTCCCCCGTCAGTCCGATTCGGGGCATACGTGTGTGTTTGGGACGGAGTGGCAAGTGTGCTCCGTCGGAGGGTGGTTTTCGGTCTGTGTGCGTCGTGGGTGTGGGGGATAGAACCACCGCAAACAGCGTGACAACCCCGACACGCTGGACTCGGGCGGCTCGCTGCGCTCCTCACTTCGTGGCGGTGCTTGCTTCGCCGGCCTTCGTCCAGCGTGTCGCCCCTTTCAGTCCCATCCGTGTCGGCTGTTCGGCCAGTCGTATGTGTTTACCCCGAGGACGCAACAGCGGGCACAGCCTGAGCTCATGAAATCATCTCGTTGTCTCGAGCGATTCGCTTGAACTCTTCGTAGGGATTGCG
>JBDGSU010000070.1:0-21863 GCA_042217395.1 Halosimplex sp. | reverse complement strand
CTTCGCCAACGTCGTGCTCGCCGACGAGATCAACCGCGCGCCGCCCAAGACCCAGTCCGCCCTGCTCGAAGCCATGGAGGAAGAACAGGTCACCGTCGACGGCGACACCTACGACCTGCCCTCGCCCTTCTTCGTCCTCGCGACGCAGAACCCGGTCGAGATGGAGGGCACCTTCGAGCTCCCCGAGGCGCAGGTCGACCGCTTCCTCGTCAAGACCTCCATCGGCTACCCCGACGAGGCCGGCGAGGAGGAGCTCCTCCACCGCCGACTTGGCCGCGACGAACAGAGTCCGTCGGTCTCCCCGGTGCTGGACCCCGATCGGGTGACCGACCTCCGGGCGGCCCCCGAGTCCGTCCGCGTCGACGACGACCTCGTGACGTACGTCTCGGCCATCGCCCGCGCGACCCGTCAGGACCGCCGCGTCGAGGTGGGCGTCTCCCCGCGCGGGACCCAGCGCCTGCTAGAGGCCACCCGCGCCCGCGCCGCCATGGTCGGCCGCGAGTACGTCACCCCCGACGACGTGAAACGGGTCGCCCAGCCGGTGCTGGCCCACCGCGTCGTCCTCACGCCCGACGCGCGCGTCGACGAAGTGCAAAAGTCCGCCGTCGTCGACTCCGTGCTGGACGAAGTGCCCGTCCCGACGGTCTGACCGGGGCGGTCACCCCTCGTCTTCGTCCTCGTCGCGGATCTCGTCCTGCGTCGAGCCCCCGCGGTCGCTGTAGTTCTGCCGTCCGACCGACTCGTCCGGCATCATGTTGAGCATCCCCTGGCGGAGCTCCCCCTCGGACTCGAAGGACTGGTCGCCGCCCCCCTCGAACAGGTCGCGGATCGAGATGGGGCCGGCGTTGGTGCGTTCGAGTTCCCGGTCGCCGTACTCCGCGACGAGTTCCTCGGCGCTCACCGGATAGGAGAGCTCCTCGAACATCGGCTGGACGGGCTCGAAGTCGACCCCCTGCTCGTGGTCTTCCTCGCTCTCGGACATACCCGTGCTCGGGCCGGGCCGCGCAACTGCCTTTACCTTGCAACGGCAGGGGGAGATGACGTGGTATCGGTCGCCGAATCCGGTTTTCATCTCCGAGCAGTTCGGAACGCGAGTTGAACACCAGCGTCCGCGCGAGCGAAGCGAGCGCGGTTCACCGGCAGAGCGAAGCTCTGCCGAGCCTGCGGTCGTTCGCGGTGCTCACTCCCGCAGACACCGAATCCGAGCGAAGCGAGGTGCGACTAGTGAGGGACCTTCGGTCCCTCATACCGTGCGAACGGGCAGCTTCGCCGCCCGTGAGCAGACGAAGGGAGCACCTCGACGCGAACGGGGAGCGCAGCGACCCGTGAGCGAAGCGAGGATTCAGCCTTTTTCACCGCCGGAAGACGGTCCGCTCGCTTCGCTCGCGGCTGCGACTTCCGAGCCTTGCTTCGCTTCGCTCAGCAAGACCCTGTTTTTGCCGGAAGGCGGGTCGCGGGCCGAGGGCCCGCGACCGAACGACGTGGCGGCGATAGCGAGGGAGCGTTGCTCCCTCGGACCATTGGCGCGGCTTCGCCGCGCCAAGAAGCCGCCACGCTGTGCCCGCACGGAGCGGAGCGAACGAGGACACCCGACGACGAAAAAGATGGCTGTACGTACCGTTCCACCCGAACGGACGGGCGGCGATCGATCGAGCGCGACCCGAGAGATGTTTCACGGGGGGCGTCGAACTGCCGGACGAGAACCGATGGCAGACGAGAACGCGGACGACCCGGCGGTGCCGGTGGTGTGTTCGGAGTGCGGGACCGAGACGGCGGTCGCGATCGACGACGTCGCCGACGCCGTCGAGCGACACAACGACCAGCTCCACGGCGGCGAACAGGTCGCGGAGATCGACCCGGCGATAACCGCCCAGATCACCGATATGGTCGCCGAGGACCTCGGGCTGCTCGGCGACGCCGCGGACGACTGACCGGCCGCGCCAGAGTGCCCTCGCGAGCGCAGGTCGGTCGAGCACTCGATGATGGGGCGGCCTCCGGCGGCTCGCGAGGGGGTAACTCGGCCAAAATCGGGTTGATCCGGGGCCACGGTCGGACCACTTCATCCCCGTGGCGCGCATCGAGTCGGACGGACGCCACGCGGCGTCGCGGAGAGACCATGTCACGTCAACCCGATCACGAGACGGTCGAGAACCGGGCGGCGACCGGACCGCGTTCCGGAACCGACGGCAGTTCGTCGGGCGGTGACCGGCGCGCGAGCCCCGAGGTCGGGCCCTGTCGGCACTGCGGCCGCCGGGTTCCCGTGGCGGCGGTCTGTCGCGCCTGTGGGTACGACGCCGATCCCGAGCGCAACCGGCGCGCGCGGTTCGTCTGGGGGCTGCTCGGCGGACTGCTCGTGCTCTCGGTCGCGGGCGCGCCACTCGGAGTCGTCTTCCTCTGGAAGGCCCTCGGACACCATCGCGCGATGACCGGGCGGGTCGTCGCCGGGGAGGACCGCCCCTCGGTCCCGTCGGCGGTGGTCGGCGAACTGCGTCGCCGATTCGGCGGCGGCCGGCGGATCGGGGGGCCCTGACGTGCCGATGCACTGTCGCAACTGCGGCGTGCGCGGCGCGCTGTCGGGCGAGGACCGAGACTGGGTCGTACTGAACGACGTCGCCGCGTCGCGACGGCTCTACGAGTGTCGCCACTGCGGGCATCGCCAGCGGCGCGGGGTCCACCGCAGGTGAGCGCCGACGGCGGTCCGGACGGGACCCTCATACGGATTATTGCAAGACAGTCCGGGATCGACCGCACGCAGTCGTGCGGTCGACCCGGTAAACGATTGCTTCGAATCCGTATCAGAGGACGGTCCCGTGTTTCTTGCTGGGGCGGTCTTTCTCGACGGTCTCGTAGAAGTCGAAGCGAGCGGCGAGTTCCTCGCGCAGGTCCGAGGGAGGGACGATCTCGTCGATGACGACCTCGCTGGCCATCCGGTGGACGTCGATGTCCTCGCGGTACTCCTCGCGCAGTTCCCGCTCGCGTCGCTCGCGCTCCTCGGGGTCGTCGATCTCCGAGAGCCTGTTGGCGTAGACGGCGTTGATGGCCGCTTCGGGACCCATGATCGCGATCTCGCCCGAGGGGAGACCGAGGGTCGACTCGGGGTCGTAGGCGGGTCCGGACATGGCGTAGATGCCCGCGCCGTAGGCTTTCCTGACGACGACGCACTGTTTGGGCACCGTGGCCGCGGAGGTGGCGTAGATCATCTTCTTGCCGGCCTCGAGGATCCCCTCCTTCTCGACGCCGGAGCCGGCCATGAAGCCGGGCGTGTCACAGAGGTACAGCAGGGGGACGTTGAACGCGTCGCACTTCCAGACGAACTCGGCGGCCTTGCGGGCGGCGTCCGGGAAGATCGCGCCCGCGCGCCGGGACGGCTCGTTGGCGACGACGCCCACCGGCCGGCCGTCGATCCGGGCGAACCCGGTGCGGATCTCCGGGCCGTACTCGGGCTGGAGCTCGAAGAAGGAGTCGGCGTCGACGACCCGCTCGATCACCCGCTCCATGTCGTAGCCCCGGTTCGGTTCCTGCGGGACGACGCCGTCGATGCCCTCGGGCGATTTCGCGGGGGCCCGTCCCTCGGTTCGGGGCGGGTCCTCGTCGCTGTCGTCGGGGAGGTAGGAGACGAGTCGCGCGACCAGGTCGCGGGCGTGGCGTTCGTCTTCGGCGACGAGGTCGGCCGACCCGGAGTGGCGGGTGTGCACGTCGGGGCCGCCCAGGTCGTCGAGGTCGATCTGCTCGCCCGTGACCATCTCGACCATCCGCGGGCTGGCGATCGCCATCGCGGACATGTCCCGGACCATCACGGTGAAGTCGGCGAAGACGGGCGTGTAGGCCGCGCCGGCGATACAGGGGCCGTAGAGGACGCAGATCTGCGGGACCCGACCGGAGAGCATCGAGTGGTTGTAGTAGTACTTGCCGATGCCCTCGCGGTTGGCGAAGAAGCCGGTCTGCTGGTCGATGCGGCCGCCCGAGGAGTCCATCAGGTAGAGGACGGGTCGACCGGTCTTGAGCGCGCGCTGTTGCATCCGGAGGAACTTCTCGACGCCGCGTTCGGCCATCGAACCGGCCTTGACGGTGAAGTCGTTGGCCATGAAGTGGACGTCCCGGCCCTCGAACTCGGCGGCCCCGGTGATGAGGCCGTCTGCGGGCAGGCGGTCGCCGTCGTCCTCGTCGGTCTCCGGGGAGTCGGCGTGCCAGGCGTCGAAGTTGGCAAACGTCCCGTCCTCGAAGTACAGGCCCGACCGATCGTCGCCGATCGCATCCCCGTCGCGGGCCGCGCTCGCCCCGCCGGGGACCGGGTCGGTGTCGCCGAACCACAGTTCGAGCCGGTCGCGGACGAACAGCTTCCCCTGCTCGGCGAGGCGCTCGCGGTACTTCTCGGGCCCGCCCCGTCTGATGTCGGCGATCTCCTCGCGGAGGGCTCGCTCGCGGTCGGTGGGTCCGAGGTCCTCGTCGGCGGCCGAGCCCGCGGTGTCGGACCCGGTGGTGCCGTCGCCGTCCCCGAGGTCGTGGACGACGGCGGGCTCGTCCGCGTCGCCGATGAACACCTCGACGTGCCCGTCCCCCGGTACGTGGCGCTCCAGCGCCGAGGCGATCGCCTCGGCCTCCTCGACGCTCGCCGCCTGAGCGATTCGAACTCGCATACCTGACCCCTCGAACGCTAGCGGTAAAATATGCCGCCCCGTCGCGCGGTTCCCCGGAGCCCGGAACGGACCGACTCCGCCCAGCCCGCGCCGTCTCGACCGCACGCCCGCGACGCCCGGTCGGGAGCCCCGCGAATCCGGCTTTCAAAGTTGATAGCCCCGGGCGACCGGTTAAGTAGGTGAGCGCGAAAGCTCGGGACGATGCGTCTCCGGTCGCTCGTCGTCGTTCTCGTGGTCTGTGTCTCCGTCGCCGCGCCGGCCGTCGCGGGCGGGTCGGCGACCGCGAAGCCGTCGGTCGCCGTCACGGTCGGGTCGACTGCCGTCGCGGACGGGGACAGCTACCGGACCGGCAGCGACGTGGCGATCACGGTCAACGCGTCGGTCGGTGCCGACGCGGCCTCGGGGGCCGAGCTCTCGGAGGTCGTCGTCCGGGTCGACGGCGAACTCGCTCGTTCGATCGCGGTCGACGGCGAGTCGGCGTCGGCGACGGTCGAACCCGAGCTGTCGAACGGCGACAACTCGGTCCGCGTGATCGTCACCGACGACGCGGGCAACGTCAACGCGACCGCGTTCACGGTGCGCAAAGACGACGAAGCGCCCCACGTCTACCTGACGAGTCCCTACCAGACCGCGCCGTGGAAGCCCATCTCGGACGGGACGGCGAACGGGACGCGGGTCGTCGTCGCGGGCAACGTCATCGAGGACAGCGCCGTCCGGGAACTCCAGATCACGCGCAGCTTCGACGGCGACCGCTCCACGCGGGTCTACCGGGACGTGGGCGAGAACTTCTCCGCGGAGATGGTGCTGGGCTACGCCGACAACGCGACCAACGACTTCCGGCTCACCGTCTCCGACGAGTTCGGCAACGTCCGCATCTACACCTTCTCGATCGACGTGACCGACGAGCGGCCACCGCGGATCTCGCTCGAACCGGTCCCAAACGAGACGGCTCGCAACCGGATATTCCTCGCGGGGACCCTCGAGGACGACGTGGGCGTCGCGTCGGCGAATCTCACCGTTCGCGACCCGGAGGGCAACGTCACCGGTACCGCGACGCTCGCGCGCCCGCGGTCGGAACCACTCGACACGGACCGGTTGTCCGTGTCGTTCAACGAGTCGCTGTACACGCTCTACCCCGGCACCTACGAGGCGACGGTCTCCGTCACCGACGCGGCCGGACGGACGACGACCGAAACCGTCACGATCGAACGCATCTCCGAGGCCGACCGCGACGTGGCGCCGGAGATCGCCGTCGACCGCGACCGGACCGTCGTACTGAGCGCCGACCGGCTCTTTCTCAGCGGCGTCGTCTTCGAGGGCGTCACCGAGCGCCTCGTCGTCGAGACGCGCCGCGCGGCGACCGGCGAGACCCTCGACTACCAGGTCGTCCACTCGGGGTCCAGACGCGAGCGCGTCGAGTTCGACCGCGAGGTCGCTATCGCCGCCGGGCGAACCGAGGTGATCGTCCGCGCGACCGACGCGAAGGGCGTCGAACACGCGAAGCGCTTTTTCGTCGACGGCGACTCGCGCGAGACGTTCGTCGACGAAGCCGGCGGCGGGGATGCGGACCCCTGGCCGACGGTGACCGTCCAGCCGTTGCGGGACGGTCGAACCGGCACTGCGAGTTCGGCCGTCACCGTCCGCCGCGCCTCGGCCGGAACGACCGTCTCGATCCCGGACGGCGACGGGCCGAGCGCGCTCGTGGCCACGGAGAACGTCAGCGTCGACCGCCTGCGCCTCGATCTGGCCGCCGACACCAACGTCACCGCGACCGTCGTCGCCCGGGAACGCGCGGACGGCGACATCGCCGGCCCCGACCGCTCGACGGCGGCGGCGACGCTCACGGTCCAACACTCCGTCGCCCGGGACAGCGTCGCGGGCTCGGAGTTCGACCTGACCGTCCGCCGCGGCTACCTCGACGCCCACGGGATCGACCCCGGGAACCTGTCGGTCTATCGGCTCTCGGACGGGAACTGGTCGGCGATCGACACGGGCGTGCTCGGATCGAACGAGACCCACGTCCGCTACCGCGTCGACTCGCCCGGCCTCTCCGTGTTCTCGCTGGCCACCGAACCCGCGCCGGCGAACGCCGGTGACCCGGCCGGAAACGGGACGAGCGGCGACGCCACCGTCGCGAACGGGACCGCGGGGAACGGTACGCTCGCCGACGGGACGGCCGGGGACGGGACGGTCGGAAACGGGACGACGGCCGCGGCCGAAAACGGGACGGCCGGCAACGGGACCGCGAGCGGCGAGGCGGCGATCATCGTCAGCAACGTCACCGTCAACCGGACGCACGTGGCCGTCAACGAGTCCGTCGCGGTGAACGTCACCCTGGCGAATAAGGGCGACGCCGAAGGGACCTACACCGCCGGCCTCCAGACCATCCACGGGACGAACGTCTCGTTCGTCGGCAAGCAGTCGGTGACCGTCCCGCCGGGCGAGCAGCGCCGGGTGCGGTTCACCACCGCGTTCGCGACGACCGGCAACCACACCGTGATGGTCAACGGTACCCGGGCCGGCCCCGTCGTCGTGGGCGGCGGTGGCGGCGGACTGCTCTCTGTCTTCTCCGTCCTCTCGTTTTTGCCCCTGCGGCTCATCGGCATGGCGCTCGGCGGGCTGCTCGGACTCGGGCTCGTGCTCGTGCTCTTGCGGTTCGCCCTCGGGAAGGTCGGCGGGGACGGCGAAGGCGCGAACGGGTGATTCACGCGGATCGCTCTCAGTCAGTTCCACATCGACCGCCCGCAGTCGGGCGATCGTCGTGGGAAACAGTGAGAGCGGTCCGTCTCAGCGCTCGCCGTCCAGCGTCGCTCGCGCTCGTTCGACGTAGCTGTTCCCGTCCCAGCTGCGTGCTTCGCCGATCCGGTCGAGCAGATCGACCGCGTCGGTGGCGTCGACGCGGCCGCCCCTGACGAACGCCGTGAGCAAGAGCGGCGTCGTCACCAGCCTCGAGTCGGTCAGCGACGCGTGGACGAGCGCGATCGAGTTGAACTCGTCGCAGAGGAACTGGGCGGCGCCGCGGTCGTTCGCGAGCGAGACGGCGGCGTTCTCCCCGTCGTCCAGCGGAAACGACTCGTCGAGAGTAGCCGGTTCGACCGCGAGCGAGTCGCGCCGCTCCAGTACCGCCTCCGCCGCGGCTCCCGACTCGTCGTCGTAGTCCCCGACCGATTCGAGCTCTCCGGCCACGCGCTCGGGGACCACCACGGCGTGAGCGTCTAGCAGAATCGCCAGCGGGTCCGGGTCCGAGCCGGCGACGACTCCGAGACTCACGAGCGCGGACGTATCGGCGACGATCCGGCTCATTCAGCGAGTTCTTCGGCCGTCTCGGCGACGAACGCCCCGTCGAGCTGTTCTTTGAGCACTCTGAAGTCCGCCGCTCGCTCGTGGCCGACCAGCCCCCGGAGTTGCTCGAAGGTGATCTCGTCCCTGTAGTAGGCGTCGGCGATCTCTTGGACGAGGTCGTCGTCGTGGCTCGCCTCCCGGAGGAACTCCCGGAGCGCGGACGTGAGCACGTCCGTCCGGTCGGTCTCGAGCACCGCCGCCAGCGCGTCCGTCCGGTCGACGAGATCCTCGGGCGCGCGGAACTGGACCCGCCGCTTGTCGCTCGACATATGTGTACGTTGTGAGCGCGGAGTCAAAGGCGTTCCGGCGGGCCGGTGAGTCCGGTCTTCAGGACGACAGCGACGCTTCGACCCGGTCCACGAGTTCGGAATTCCCGAGATAGATCGGGCTGCGCCCGTGGAGGTCGTCGGGGTCGTGCTCGAAGAGGTCGTCGTAGCCGTCGGAGACGCGGCCGCCGGCGGCGGTGACGACGAAGCCGACGGGGGCGCACTCGAAGCAGTAGCGGAGTTTGCCCTCGGGCGCGTCGGCCAGTTCGGGATAGGCGAAGACGCCGCCGTGGGTGAGCACCTGCATCACGTCGGCGATGAAGGCGCCGCCGTAGCGCAGTTTCAGCCGGTCGGCTTCCAGGTCCTCGACGGCGGCGGTGACGCCGTCGGTCCAGTCCGGTCGGCGACCGCCGAAGGCGTAGACGGTCGGGTCGTCGGGCAGCGTGAGGTCCTCGCGAAGCAGCGTGCGTTCCCCGCGACCGGCGTCGCCGGACTCGGTCCGGCTCTCCGAGGGACTTCGTCCCTCGCTCCCCTCGATCAGGTACTCGTCGACGGACTCGCCGTCGGAGACGACCATCGTGGTGTTCGGGCCGTAGAGGACGAACGCGGCGGCGACGAGGTTCGCCCCGCCGGTCGGGACCGGCTCGTCGTAGACGCTGACGATGGTCCCCATCGGGTTGTTCGAGGTGAGGTTCGAGGAGCCGTCGAGGGGGTCGAGCGCGAGGTGGAACTCGCCGCCGTCGTCGGCGCGCTGGACCGCCTGGCGCTCCTCGGAGGCGTAGCTGGCGACCGAGGGGAGCGCGAGCAGGCGCTCGCAGAACAGTTCGTCGGCGTACTCGTCGGCGGCGCGAACCTTCTCGCCGCTCGGGTTGTGCCCCTCGACGTACGCGCGCCGCTCGGGCAGCGCCGCGCGCACCTCACCGGCGGTGTCGCGGACCACGTCGAAGACGGCGTCGACGGTCGGGTGCCCGGTCCAGTCGGCCGAGGGCGGGAGCTGCCGACTCATGCTCTGGGGGGTGCCGCGTTGAGCGCCTCGTCGACCGAGGCGTCCTCGTAGATGACCTGTTCGAGGGCGTCGAGGATGCGCCGCGGGTTCTCGCGCTGCCAGACGTTCCGACCGACCGCGAGGCCGGCGCCGCCCGCGTCCATCACGTTCCTGACGCTCTCGAGGAACTCGCGGTCGCCGGTCTTCGACCCGCCGGACATCAGGACCTTCGTCGGGCCGGCCATCCGGGTGACCGTCTCCATGGCCTCCCTGCTGCCGGGGTATTTCACCTTGGCGATGTCCGCGCCGAGCTCGAGTCCGAGTCGGGCGGCGTAGGCGACGACCTCCTCGCTGGAGTCGTTCTTGACGGCCTGGCCGCGGGCGTAGGACCACATCACGACCGGGAGGTCGTACTCGCGGGCCTCCTCCTGGATCTGTCGGAACTCCTCGAACATCTCGACTTCGCCGTTGACGCCCGGATACACGGTGAACCCGACGGCCTCGGCGCCCAGCTGTTCGGCGGCGTACTCCACCGAGCAGTTGACGGCGCTGTCGGGCTCGCCCATCCAGAGGTTCGACGTGCCGTTGAGCTTGGCGAGCAGCGACACGTCGTCCTCGTACGAGGGGTAGTAGGCCTCCGCGACGCCTTTGCCGACCGCGAGCGAGGTGACGGCGGGGTGTGTGGCCACATCGAAGACGTGTTCCGGGTTCGCGCTCTCGGGCTGGGGGTCGAAGTCGACCGGCCCGTGCTCGATACCGTGGTCGTACGCCAGAACGAGTACCTTCCCGTCACGCGTGACCGGAGCGTCGTCGATGGGTCGCATCACCTCTCCGTACTCGGAGCGCACATATATATCTTCTTTCTGACACTATTTACTACTGGCCGAGTAAACGGTTGGTGGCGTGAGAGTGTGAAACAACCGCAGAGAACGGCCGAATCGTCGGGATCGGAGAACCTGGGACGTCCCCCGCAACGGATCGTCAAACATACGAACGGTCTCGACGGCGAGCCGACGGGGTCGGCAGCAGGCTTACGCCGGTGGCGGGCCGAGTGAGGGGTATGCGCGGACTCGATTCGATCGACACCGTCGGCGTGGTCGGCGCCGGCACCATGGGAAGCGGAATCGCGCAGGTCGCCACGCAGTCGGGCTACGACGTCGTCCTTCGGGACGTGGCCGACCACCTGGTCGAAGGGGGGATCGACCGCGTCTCGGACGGGCTCGACCGGCTGGTCGAGAAGGAGGAGCTCTCCCGCGACGAGGCCGACGAGATGCGCGAGCGCGTCTCCGGGACGACCGACCTCGACGACGTCGCCGGCGCGGACGTCGTCGTCGAGGCGGTCGTCGAGGAGATGGACGTCAAGCGGGAGGTGTTCTCGGACCTCGACGAGGTGACCGACGACGACGTGGTGCTCGCGACCAACACGAGCACGCTCTCGATCACGACCATCGCGAGCGCGACCGACCGCCCCGGCAACGTCGTCGGGCTGCACTTCATGAATCCCGCGCCGGTCATGCGCGGCGTCGAGGTCGTCGTCGGCGAGAAGACCGCCTCCGAGGTGACGGAGTTCGCTCACGGCTTCGCTGCGGCCCTCGGCAAGGAGACCTGGGAGGCCGACGACAAGCCGGGCTTCGTCACCAACCGCATCCTCATGCCGTGGATCAACGAGGGGGTCCGCGCCTACGACGAAGGCGTCGCCGCGAAGGCCGACGTCGACCGCGGGATGGAACTCGGGACGAACGTCCCGATGGGGCCGCTGGAGCTGGCCGACCACATCGGCCTCGACGTCTGTCTGCACGCCTCGGAGACGCTCCACGAGGAACTGGGCGACCGCTACCGGCCCGCCTACCTCCTCAAGCGCAAGGTCGAGGCCGGCGACCTCGGGAAGAAGACCGGTCGGGGGTTCTACGAGTACGAGTGACCGGCCGAACCGACCGCCTCGACGCCCGATCCGTAACTGAAATCCCCGGCCGACCCTCCGGAACCGACTTGGGACCTGCGGGTGAGGGTGGACGTAATGACACCCCGCCGTCACGCCCTCCTCGCCGCGACCGCGGTGCTCGCCGCGCTCTCGCTCGCTGCGCCCCTCCCGGTCGCACCCGCGGGCGCCGCCCCGCCACCCGAGGAGGTTTGCGGCGTCTGCGGTGACGCCCTCGAATCGGCCGCCGGCGACGCGGGCCTCGCGCTGACGGTCGAGCACAGCGCGGCGACGATCCGGGTCGACGGGTCGGGCACCGGCCGCTGGCTGGCCCGCGTCCGGATCTCGGACGGCGCGGCCGACCGACTGGCCGACAACGCGTCGCTGCGTCGCCACGTCGTCCGCGAATCCCTCGACGGTCGCACCGTCGTCGACGACCCGCGCGACCTGCGGACCCGCGTCGAGGACGGCTCCCTCGTCGTCGCCTTCGAGGTCCCCGGCGTGGCCCACCGGAGCGTCGGTGGCGCCGTCCTCGTCGACCTGCTCGACCGGCGGACCCGCCGGGCCGGTTTCCGGGTCGCGGCCGACGAACTGCGGATCGCCGGGCCGAACGGGACCGCCGCGACCCGCGCCCCGCCGAGCGGAACGGTCGAAGACGGCTCGGTCGTCTTCCGCTCAGAGGGGCCCAGGGCGGGACTGTGGGGCGACACGCGACTGGCGTTCGCGCCGACCGACGGCCCGGTCGCTCGGGGGCTGACGACGGTCGGATTCGTCGCCTTCGGCGTCGAAATCGCCGATTCGGGGGTTCTCTTCCTCGGAGTCGTCCCCGCCCTCGCGCTCGGCGGCGCGTTGCTGGCGCTCCGCCGGTGGGGCGACGAGGTGCCGAGCGTCGACCCGGTGACCCTCGCGACGGCGGTCAGCGGCGGCGGCGCCGTCGCCGCCGGTCTCGCCGCGCTCTCGCTCGCGGGTCTCGGATTCCTCGACCCCGCCGTCGCCGAGACGGTCGCGGTGTTCACTGCGCTGTACGCGCTCGTCGGGGGCTGTGCGCTCGTGGTGGACCGTCCCTCGCCGCTCGCGTGTCGCTTCGCTCCCGCTCGCCTGTTCGAGGGCTCCCTGCGGTCGCCCTCGCCGCGAGTCGCGCTCGTCTGGGCGCTCGGAGCGGCCGCCGCGGTCGCTCTCGTCGCGAGTCCCGTCTCCATCGTCGCCTTCCAGACCGCGCTGCTGTCGGTCCCCGCGGTCCTCTGGTTCCCGCTGGGTCGCGCCTCGGGTCGCGACCGCGCCGTGAGCGGGGTCGTCGCAGCCGCGACCGTCCTCGCGCCGTTCGGTGCCGCCGTCCTGTTCCAGCCGTCGATATCGCCGGTATACGGGCTGATCGGGTCGATCCTGACGACGATCCCGTGGACCTGTGCGACCGCCCTGTTCGGCGTCCCGCTGTACCTGCTCGGTCGCGCGCTCGACGACGAGAGGGATCCGACCGTCGGAGACGCCCGGGCGGATCGCGCGAGCGCCGACTGAACGGTAGCGGCGCGGCCTCCTGCTCGTACCCGACTGTGCGGACCGCGCGCCGAGTCGCAACGCCGGAAAACGAACCCTCCGTTTTCGATTGGAGATCCGACAGACCGCGGCGGGATCGACCCGCTCGTGATCTCCGGTCGAAACGCCCCTCCGGAGCGCTCGGGAGCGATCTCCAGTGAACAACGGACGAAGGCGACGGACGCCCCTATGAAGATTTCGGAGTCGCCGCGGGACGAGTCGGCGGTCGGATCACCAGCGGTGGTGGACGTAGTCGGCGACGCGGGCCTCGTAGATGTCCCGGACGGCGCCGTGGGTCTGGTGGGAGAGCGGCTGGAGGTCGGCGGCGGCGTCGTTCTCGGCGACGTGTTCGGGGTTGGTCGAGCCGGGGATCACCGTCGAGACGGCGTCGTGGTCGAGGATCCAGCGGAGGGTGAACTGCGCCATCGTGGCCTCGTCGGGGACGAACGGGCGCATGTCCGCGACGGCGCGGAGGCCGTCCTCGAAGGGGGCGCCGGCGAACGTCTCGCCGCCCTTGCGGCCGACGCCGGCCTCGACGCCCTCCTCGGCGGCGGTGCGCCGGTGGTCGCCCTCGCCGAAGTCCTCGGGCCCCTCGAAGGCGTCGGCGAGCAGGCCCGACGCGAGCGGGACGCGCACGATGACCCCGATATCCTCGTTGGCGGCCCGCTCGAAGAAGCGCTCGGCGGGCCGCTGGCGCAGCGGGTTGAAGATGATCTGCACCGACTCGACGACGTCGTACTCGATGGCCTTGTCGGCCTCCTCGACCTTCTCGACGCTGACGCCCGCGTGGTCGATCAGGCCCTCCTCGCGCAACTCCTCCAGGGCGCGGAAGTTCGTCGGGTCGTAGAAGGCCTCGGTCTCCGGGCAGTGCAGCTGGACGAGGTCGAGCGAGTCGACGCCCAGCCGGTCGAGCGAACCCTCGACGGACTCCCGGAGGCCCTCGGCGGAGTGGCCGCCGTCCTCGTCGGGAGCGGCCTTGGTCGGCACGTAGATCTTCCGGTCGGGGTCCCGTTCGTCGAGCACCTCGCTGATGAGCCGCTCGGCGCGGCCGCCGCCGTACACCTCGGCGGTGTCGACGAAGTTCACGCCGTCGTCCAGCGCGGTGCGGATCGCGTCTTTGGCCTGCTCGTCGGTCACGTCGCCCCACGAGGGACCGACGTTCCAGGTACCCAGTCCCATCTCCGTCACGTCCCAGCCCGTCGAACCGAACTCGCGTGTGTCCATGCGCGGACGGAGGGTCGGCGGCGCGAAAAAGGTGGTCGATCCGGTCCGTCCTGCCCCTTCGCGTCGGTCCCGAAGCGGCGGTCGGGCGCCGGGACGGGGGCGGTCGCTCGGTCGCCGCCCCAACCTATTTCGCCGTGACTCGGGAACGACCGGGTATGACGGACGACTCCGACGGGCCCGCGGACACCGAGCCGGAGGACGCGTTCGCCCTCATCGGCGACGAGACGCGCGCGGGTATCCTCCGGGCGCTCGGCGAGGACCCCCACGAGGGCGTGTCGTTCTCCGAGCTCCGGGAGCGGGTCGACCCCGAGATAGACAGCGGGCAGTTCAACTACCACCTCTCGAAGCTCGTCGGCCAGTTCGTCGACCGCGGCGAGGAGGGGTACACGATGCGCGCCGAGGGGCTGGCCCTCTACCGGCTCATCCGCGCCGGGAGCGTCAACCGCCGGGCGTCGCTCGACCCCTTCGACGCGGGCTTCGACTGTCACTTCTGCGGGACCGGCGTCGAGGGGAGCTACGCCGACGGCGCGTTCGAACTGCGCTGTCCGGGTTGCGACCACGTCTACTCGCACACGCACGTACCCCCGCGAGCGGTCGAGGCCGGAGACGCCGAGGACCTGCTCGACCGCGTCGCCCGGTACAACCGCCACGAGATGTTCGCTCACGCCCGCGGCGTCTGTCCGACCTGCGTGAACGCGCTGGAGACCGGCTTCGTCCCCGGCGAGGAGGTCTGGATCGAGGGGAGCGAGAGCCTCGACGTGTTCGTCCGGACGGCGTGTGACCACTGCGGCGCCAGATACTACATGTCGGTCGGCCTCGCGCTGCTCTCCCACCCCGAGGTCGTCTCCTTCTTCCGGGACCGCGGCGTCGACCTGTCGGACCGGCGCCACTGGGAACTGGAGTGGGCGATGACGGACCGACACCTGACGGTCCGCTCGACGGACCCGTGGGAGGTGGCCCTCTCGATCCCCTGCGAGGACGAGACGCTCGAACTCGTCGTCGACGATTCCCTGACGGTCGTCGAGGCGACGCGGTAACGCTCGCAAGAATCCGTATCACTCGCCCTCGTCGGCGGCCCGGTCGCGGCTGACGACCCAGACGCCGGCGGCCATCAGCGCGCCCCCGGCGACGAAACCGAGCCCGAGCCGTTCGTCCAGCAACGCCGCGCCGAGCGCCGCCCCGACGACGGGCTGGGCGAAGAAGAACACGGCGACCGTCCCGGCGGGGACGTACTCCAGGCCGACGTACCAGAGGTACCACGCCGCGGCCGTCGCGCCCACGCCGAGGTAGCCCACGGCGAGGACCGTCGGTCCGGCGGCGACGAGCGCGGCGGGATCGAGCGGCAGATCCGCGAGGCCGTACCCCAGCACCGCGAGTTCGACGACGGAGAGGACGGCGAGCATCGGCACGGACGCGACCGTCGCGTAGGTCGCGGCGGTCAGCGCGGAGTACCGTCTGACCACGGGCGCGCCGTAGACGGTAAAGGCCGCCCACGCGAGGCTGGCGACCAGCAGGAGTGCGACGCCGACGGCGTTCCCCGCGGCCATCGCCGTCAGGTCGTACTGGCCGGCGAGGACGACCGCCGTCCCGACCAGCGCGAGCGCGACGCCCGCCGCTCGCGTGCGCGTCACTCGTTCGCCGAGGACGAGGGCGCCCAGCCCGACGGTGAACACCGGCGTGAGGACGGTCAGCAGCGACGCCTGGCTCGCGTTCGTCAGGTCGGTGCCGAGGAACTGCGCCGCGATGGTCAGCGTCACCCACGCGCCCAGCGCGCCGAAGCGCGGCCAGTCCGCGCGGGCGATCCGGGTTCCGCGCTCACCCCGCATCGAGCCCGACCGGGGGGTCCCCAGTTCGAGGGCCGCCAGGAGCGCCGCGCCGCCGAGCGCGACGCGGAGGAACCCCAGCGTGACCGGCGGCACCTGCGAGAACCCCCACTTGCTGACGACGTACATCCCGCCCCACAGCGCCGCCGCTGTCAGCGGACCGAGCGCGAACGCGTACCGTCGGAGCGAGCTCACGTGTGAGAGAGTCCGTCGCGGGTGAAAACGGGCCCGGTCAACCGCCGAGGTAGAGCTTCGACACCTCGTCGTCGTCGAGGAGGCTGTCGGCGGTCCCCTCGAAGCGGACGGTCCCCTGGTCGAGGACGTACCCGCGGTCGGAGACGTTCAGTCCCTTCGTGGCGTTCTGTTCGACCATCAGGATCGCCGTGTCGAGGTCGTTGATGGCCTGCACGTGGCCGAACACGTCGTCGGCGGTGTTGGGCGCCAGCCCCGCGGAGGGCTCGTCGATCAGGAGCACGTCGGGCTCCATCACCAGCGCGCGGGCGAAGGCGAGCACCTGGCGCTGGCCGCCCGAGAGGGTCCTGGCCTTCGCCGCGCGCTTCTCGTCGAGGATCTCGAATCGGTCGTAGAGGCGGTCGATCACCTCCTCGAGGCCGTCCTCGCGGGCGACCCCGCCCATCCGGAGGTTCTCGTCGATGGTGAGCGAGCCGAACACGTTGTCGGTCTGCGGGACGAAGCCGATCCCCTCCCGGACGATGTCCTCGGGGGCCATCCCGCCGATCTCCCGGTCGTGGTAGCGGACCGACCCGGTCCACGGCGAGAGCAGGCCGAAGACGGTCTTGAGCACCGTCGATTTGCCCGCACCGTTGGGGCCGATGAGACAGACGATCTCGCCCTCGTCGAGGTGGAGCGTGCAGTCGTCCAGGACCTGCACCTCGCCGTAGCCGCTGTCGACGCCCTCGAGCGCGAGGACGGTGTCCGCGCCGGCGTCTCCGGCCGTTCGGGGGCGCGCGGCGTCCCCGTCGGTGTCGGCGCTCACGCGCCACCTCCCAGGTACGCCTCGACGACCCGCTCGTCGGTGCGCACCTGCTCGGGCGTCCCCTCCATCAGGACCGCCCCCTCGTCGAGGACGACGACGGGGTCGGCCAGATCCATCAGGAAGTCCATGTCGTGCTCGATGAGCAGGCAAGTCGTGCCCGCCTCGTTGAGCCGGCGGATCTGGGCGGTCAGTTCCTTCCGGAGCGTGGGGTTGACCCCGGCGGCGGGCTCGTCGAGCAGGAGGATCTCCGGCTCGGCCAGCATCGCCCGGGCGAGCTCGACCAGCTTCATCTGCCCGCCGGAGATGTCCGTCGCGGGCTGGGTCGCGAGGTGGTCGACCTCGAACTCCGCGAGGATCCGCTGGGCCGCCTCGAGGTTGCGCCGTTCGGCCTCCTCGACGGCGCTCCCCGAGGTGAACAGCTTGACGAACGACTCGCCGGGCTGGTGTTGCGGGCCGACGAGCATCGCCTCGCGGACGGTCATCCCCTCCAGTTTCCGGGGGGTCTGGAACGTGCGAATGAGGCCGTGTTCGGCCACCTCGTAGGGTTCCATGCCGGTGACGTCGACGCCGTCGACCTCGACGCGCCCGCCGTCGGGCTCGTAGAAACCCGAGACGAGGTTGAAGATGGTGGACTTGCCGGCGCCGTTGGGACCGATGAGCCCCGTGATGGTGCCCCGTCGGACCTCGAAGGAGGCGTGGTCGGTCGCGACCAGTCCGCCGAAGGACTTCTGGAGGTCCTCGACGCGGAGGACCACCTCGCCGGCGACGTCGCCGTCGGCGTGTTCCTCCACGGTCCGCTCGGTCGATTCGACTTCCGCGGCGGGTCGCTCAGTCATCGGACGCACCTCCGTTCGCGTCGCGGACGCCCCGATCCGGCCGCGAGGGCGCCTCGTCGACGACCGACGGCCAGATGAGTTCGCGCTGGGGCGGCAGGACGCCCTGCGGGCGGAACCGCATGATCAGGACGATGATGACGCCGATGAGTAGCAGGCGAAGCGGCGCCACGTCGAGGGGTATCCACTCGACGCCGTTGAGAAAGCGGGTCCCCTCGCGGACGGCGACGATGACGAAGCCGCCGAACAGCGCGCCGCGGTTGGAGCCGCTGCCGCCCAGCATCACCGCGACCCAGACGTAGAAGGTCGTCACCGGGTCGAGCGTGCCGGGGCTGACGAACAGGTTCAGGTGCGCGTAGAAGACGCCCGCCAGGGCCATGATGAGGCTCCCGAGGACGAACGACTGCATCTTGAACCCGTAGGTGTTCTTCCCGAGCGCGCGGGCCAGGTCCTCGTCGGCGCGGATCGTCCGGAGGACGCGCCCCCAGGGTGAGCGGTGGACGCGCCGGAGGAGTCCGTAGCTGACCCCGACGAACGCGAGGACGAGGCCGACGTTCAACAGCGCCTGCCAGAAGGAGGTCCCGAGGACGATCCGTTGCCAGGGCAGGTTTATCGCCAGCCCGGGCATCGCCTCGGGGAACGTCGCCAACACGGGCCACCCCTCGAAGAAGCCCGGGATGCCCCGCAGCCCCGCGCTCCCGTTGGTCACCTCCCGCTCGTTGAGGACGACCAGCCTGACGACCTCCGCCAGGCCGAGCGAGGCGATGGCGAGGTAGTCCGCGCGCAGTCGGAGGGTCGGGATGCCGATCAGTATCGCGAGCACCGCGGCGGCCGCGAGCGCGGCGGCCAGCCCGACGAGCGGGATGAACTGCCCGGCGACCGGCGAGTTGTCGGCGCTCAACAGCGCGGTGCCGTAGGCGCCGACCCCGAAGAAGGCGGCGACGCTGAAGTTGATCAGCCCGGTGAACCCCCACTGGGAGTTCAGGCCGAACGACAGCAGCGCGTACATCCCCGCGAGGCCGACGAGATAGAGGAAGTACGTGGGGGCGAGCGCGCCGGTGACGAGGCCGAGGACGAGCAACGCGGCGAAGCCGACGACGAACCCGACCACGCCCTTCTCGGCGGCGGTGAGGTCCGCCCAGTACCCGCCCGGGTCCGAGAGCGCGCTCATGCCGCCTCCCCCGCGATGCCGTTGGGTCGGAGCAACAGCACCGCGACCATGATGACGAACGCGACGGCGTTGGCGTACTCGATGCCGACGACGAACCGGAAGCCCTCGGGGACGATCACGGGGATCCAGCCCAGGGGTATCGGCGGGAACAGCGGGGTCAGCTGGTTTATCATCCCGATGAGGAGGCCGCCGGCCATCGCGCCGTACACGGAGCCGATGCCGCCGAGGATGACCGCGGCGAACACCAGCAAGAGGAGGTTAAAGCCCATCCGCGGCGACAGCTGGCTGTAGAGGCCGAGGAAGACGCCGCCGGCGCCCGCGAGACCGGCGCCGATGACCCACGTCCACAGCTTGACCCTGTCCGTGCGGATCCCGCTGACGCGCGCGAGCTCGGGGTTGTCGGCCATCGCGCGCATCTTCCGGCCCAGGTCGGTGTACTGGAGCAGGACGTGGAGCCCGCCGACCAGGATCGCCGCGGAGACGACGATCGCCACGTCGTGCAGCGTGACGCGGATCCCGTAGGGGATCAGGGCCTCGATGGGGCGCAGCGTCTGGATCCCGTAGCGCGTGAAGTCGGCGCCGAACCACAGCTGGATCACGGCCCGATACACGAACGCGACGCCGATCGAGGTGATCAGCATCCCGATGGAGTCGACGTCGAGGCCGTCGTAGACGATCTTCTCGGTGAGCACCGCGACGACGGCGGCGACGGCGATGCCCGCCAGCAGCGCGACGAAAAAGCCCAGCGGTAATCCGAGGACGGCACCGCCGAGACCGCCGACGGCGCCGAAGGTGACGAGCGCGGTGTAGGCGCCGACGGTCATCGTGTCGCCGTGGGCGAAGTTGGCGAAGTCGGCGATGCTGTAGACCAGCGAGAGCCCGATGCTCCCGAGGACGATGATGCTGCTGAACACCAGCCCGCTCGCGAGGTGATCCAGGACCATCGGTCCCTACGACTCGATGAAGCCGGTGCCGACGTACTCGTGGTCCTGGACGGTGAGGATCTGGAGGAACCCCTTCGGGTCGCCGTTCTCGTCCAAGTCGATCGGGCCGCTGACGCCCTGGTAGTCGACGTCGTCCGGCCCGCCGCCCTCGGCGAGGATCTGGCTCGCCGCCTCGAAGGTGTCGACCTTCTCGCCCGGTGGGCGGGTCACGTCGCGGACGACCTCGCCCAGCGCCTTCCCGGTGAACTCGTCGGCCGCCTGGATCGACAGCGCGGCCGTGATCACGCAGTCGTAGGCGTAGGCCGACCACGAGGTGGGCTGCTGGTCGTACTCGTCCTCGAACGCGGCGGCGAACTCCTTGTAGTTGTCCTGCTCGATGGGCGCCGAGGGGACGACGATCTTCATCCCTTCCATGCTCCCCTCCGGCGTGTTCTCGAGCACGTCGTCGCCGGAGACCGAATCGGCGCCGTACAGCGCGGGCTCGTACCCGTTCGAGTAGATCTCGTTGACGATCGTCGCGAACTCCGCCTGGTAGGTGACGAACAGCCAGGCGTCCGCGCCCGAGGCGTTCATCTGCGAGACGACGTTCGAGTAGGACTGCTGGCCCTGGTCGTGGGAGTTGTTGTAGGCCACGTCGCCGTCCCAGGCCTCGACGAACGCGTCGGCGAGGCTCTGACCGTAGTTGTTGTTGACGTAGGTGACCGCGACCGTGTCGTGGCCGTCCTCGGCGATGATGTCCGCCAGCGCGACCGACTGGGTGCGGCCCGTCGGCGACATCCGGAGCAGACCCGGGAAGTCCGTGAGGCCCAGCCCCGTCGAGTTCTGGCTCAGCTGGACCACGTCGGTCCCCTGGATCACGCTCTCGTAGATGGCCAGTGAGACGCCGGACCCGACCGCGCCGATGAGGAAGGGTACGCCGTTCTGGTTGACGAGCTTCTGGGCGGCCGAGACGCCGCCCTGGCTCACGGATTCGGAATCCTCGACGAGGATCTTCAGCTCGCGTCCCTTGATACCCACCTCGTTGACCCGCTTGAGCGCGAGGTCTTTCCCGCGCTGGTTGCGCTGGCCGAACGCCGACAGCGACCCCGTCAGCGAGTCCACCATCCCGATCTCGTAGGGGCCACTGCCCCCGTCGCCACCGCCGGACGACGTCTCGGTCGGGGTCGAACCGCCGTCTCCACCGTCTCCGCCGTCGCTTCCACCATCCGTCCCACCGCTGCCGTCGTCGCTTCCGCCGTCCGTCCCACCGCTGCCGCCGTCGCCGCCGTCGCCGCCGTCCGTGGTCGTGACGCACCCGGCCAGTCCGGCCAGTCCCAGTCCACCCGTCGCCTTCAGCAGCGTCCGCCGATCGATATCGTCTGTGATCTTTCGTGTCATACGACTACCCACTACTGGTGCGCTCAGCGGAGTTAACCCCGTCCCGTCCATGGTCGGATCGGTGACCAACCCGCACCATTCGTGACGGCATCTATTCCAATAGGGGCTACACGTCGAACCGACCGGCAGTCGTCTCGCACGCGTCCCGCAGCCACTGTTTGCACCTGCGGTTCCGCGCGCGCGCCGGCGACGGGCGGTCAGCGCGGCGGGTCGGCCGCCGCGGATCCCGTCGGGAATACACGTCGGTTCTCGCGTCGGATACGTCGTTCGTTTCCGCGAGTTCGGGCGAGAAATATTTGGTCGGGTTCCCGTTTAGGTGGGTGAGGTGCCCAGACCCGTGCATGATACCGCCGATCGCCAGCAACTTCGTGGCCGGCGAGTCGCCGGCGACGGCGCTGGCGCACGTCGAGGAACTGAACGGGCGGGGCGTCGCCGCCATCGTGAACCTCCTCGGGGAGCACTACGAGGAGCGCGCCCCCGCGGACGCGGACGCCGACGCCTACGTCGACCTGGTCGACCGGATCGCCGACCGCGACCTGGACGCCTGCGTCTCGGTCAAGCCCAGCCAGATCGGCCTCTCGGCCGGGGACGCGGTCTTCGATGAGAACCTCGCGCGGATCGTCGAGCGGGCGGCCGAGCGCGGGGTGTTCGTCTGGATCGACATGGAGGATCACCCGACGACCGACGTGACCCTCGACGCCTTCGAGAGACACGCAATCCGGACGAACGGGCTGGTCGGCGTCTGCGTCCAGGCGAACCTGATACTATCGGCTGAATATTCTTTAGGTTTGAGTGTGATTGTTGGGTATGGCC
>JBDGSU010000209.1:0-22028 GCA_042217395.1 Halosimplex sp. | reverse complement strand
GTTCCGCGTCCCTTTTTTTGAGTCCGCGCTCGCGCGGACTCGCCTGCTTGGTGCGTCGAGGTCTCGTTCCCGGTCCACGAGAACCAGCAGGGCTCGCAGTGACCGTCCGCCGTCCCCGTCGACCGCGCGGCGACCGGCGGTGGTACTCGACCGGTGACTCCGGACCGGGACGAACCGACCGTGCAGCGACGCGGACGCGGGGGTCGCCGTGAGCGGCGACGCCGAACTGACGGCCGTCACCGAGGGCGCCGACGCCGACGTCGACGAACTGGCGTCGCTTCTCGGTGACCGCGCGATCGGCCGCGACGACCACGTGAACGCGCCGGGGTTCGTCGTCCGCCCGGACGACGTGCAGTCGGTGCTGTTCGATCTCCGGGACGAGGCGGGGTTCGACCACCTGAGCTGCGTCACGGCCCAGGAGTACCGGGACCGCTACGAGACGATCTACCACCTCACGAGCTACGACGAACGGACGCGCGAAGTGGACGTCGTCGTTCCGACGCCGAGCGACGACCCGCGTCAGGAATCGGCGGCGCCCGCCTACAGTACCGCCGGCTGGCACGAGCGCGAGGCCTACGACCTCGTGGGCGTCGAGTACGAGGGTCACCCCGACCTCCGGCGGATCCTCCTGCCCGAGACCTGGCAGGGTCACCCGCTCTCGCTCGATTACGACCAGACCGAACCGCAGATCGTCCCCTACAACGAGTCCCACCCGACGATGGGCGCGACGAGTTCGCCCGCGACCGACGCCGAGGGCGACGTCGACACCGGGACGATGTTCATCAACATCGGCCCGCACCACCCGGCGACCCACGGGGTGTTGCACCTGAAGACTATCCTCGACGGGGAGCAGGTCAGCGACGTGGACCCGGACGTCGGCTACCTGCATCGCTGCGAGGAGCAGATGTGCCAGTCGGGAACCTACCGCCACCAGATTATCCCCTACTCCGACCGCTGGGACTACACGGCGAACCTGCCGAACGAGTGGGCGGTCGCCCGCGCGATCGAGTCGCTCGCGGACGTCGATGTGCCCGAGTACGCGCAGGTGCTGCGGACGATGGCGACCGAACTCGCGCGGATGTACGGCCACTTCCTCGCGGTCGCGACGTTCTCGCTGGACGTCAACGGCGACTTCACCGCCGCCTTCCAGTACGGCTTCCGCGACCGCGAGGTCGTCCAGAACGTCCTCGAGGACCTGACCGGCCAGCGGATGATGTTCTACTACCTCCGCGTCGGCGGCGTCGCGTGGGACGTGCCCTCGCCCCGCGGGGAGTGGTTCGACAAGGTCCGGGAGTTCCTCGACGACCTGCCCGAGCGGGTCGCCGAGTACCACGACCTGCTCACGAACAACGAGCTGTTCCAGCTCCGGACCGTCGACACGGGGGTGCTCTCGACCGAGACCGCCAAATCCTACGGCGCGACGGGACCGGTCGCCCGCGGGTCGGGCGTCGACTACGACCTGCGCCGGGACGACCCCTACGGTTACTACCCCGAACTCGACTGGGACGTCGTCACCGAGGAGGGTTGTGACAACTACGCGCGCGTCCTCGTCCGCCTCCGGGAGGTCGAGCAGTCCGCCCGCATCGTCTCCCAGTGCATCGACCTGCTCCGGGACTGGCCGGACGAGGAACGGACGCTCCAGGCGAACGTCCCGCGGACGATGCGCCCCGAGCCGGACGCCGAAGTCTATCGCGCCGTCGAGTCCGCCAAGGGCGAGATGGGCGTCTACATCCGCAGCGACGGGACCGATTCGCCCGCCCGCTTCAAGATCCGCAGTCCGTGCTTCCACAACCTCTCGACGCTGCCCGAACTGGCCGAGGGCGAACTGGTCCCGGACCTTGTCGCGGCGGTCGGGAGCCTCGACATCGTCCTCGGCAGCGTCGACCGATAACGCGGCGACCGGTGACGCAGCGACCGGTGACGCGGCGACCGACCCCGTTCCAGGCAGAGCTTAACAGCGATACCACTGTTATAGATACGCGGCCGAACGGTCGGGGACGGGAGCGTGAAGCCGTGGGGGGTCGAGCCACGAACCCCAGAAGCGACAGACGTACTACGTCAAACACGACTTCGAGGGGTCGGCGGAGCTGACGACGACGCTCGCACACGCTATCTCGGACGTGACCGGCGTCGACGTGACCGACACGGGCTTCACCCTCAACGACCACGTCGACCCGGAGGCGCTCGACCGGTTGTTCAAACCGAAAGCGGACGGCACCCAGCGGATCGACGGACACCTCTCGTTTACGATCTGGGGCTATCAGGTGACGGTCTACAGCGACGGGCAGATCGCGATCGTCCCGCCGCGCCAGCACGCGCAGAGCTCGGGCGGGCCGGGACGGGGCCACCGGACCCAGCGATAGCGCTTCCTCCGGCGATTGCGCTTCCCTCGCGGTTCTCTATTCAACGGTCGCGAGCGACCGGTTTCCCGGACTGGCCGCCGTTCGGACAGGTCTCGCTTACCGCCGCGGACGAGACTGCGGTTGCGAGAGTCCCACAAGTGACGAGCGACTACCGCCTCGTAGATCGCTCGAATACGGCCGCTTCGGCGGGGTAGCACCGGCGAACGTCGGATCGCGGGCTGAACGGTACGGCCGATTTATCAATCGCCCGCGGGTCCGCACGGGTGCCGACGACGGCGGTCTCCGGGTCGGTCCCTGCGGGCGCCGCCGGGCCGATCGAACGGGCCGCGGTCGGGACGTACCGTCAGCTCACCGTTCGCGGATGCAGCCGCAGGTTTCCCACCAATGAGTCAGCCAAATCAACTCGTCAGCAAAGCGATCGAAATGCAGCGGAACACGCTCGAAAACAGCCAACGAGCGATGGAACAGGCCTTCGAGATCCCCCTTCAGGGACTCGTTGACCTCCAGCGTAACGCCGCCCAGTTGACGCTCGACGGGCTCGAAGTCGGCAACTGGTTGAACGACCAGAGCGTCGAACTCACACGCAACGCGCTCGACACCTACCTCACGACCGTCGAGAACGCCGCTCGCGACACGACACAGCTGACCGAGCAGAGCGTCGAACGCGCCGGCGCCGCCGGCCAGCAGGGGCTCGCCTCCACGGAGCGCATCGCCACCGAATTCCTCGGTGACGGCGACCGGACGACGCGGAGCGGGCTCGGAACGACCGCCGCCCGGACGAGCCAGCCAGCGGGCGGGACGTCCCGCCGAGAGGCCCAGGGCGGGCCGACGACCGCGGCGCAGCAACCCCAGTTCGGGCCCCAGTCCGGCCAGGCGCCGGGAGAGTACGGCGCCGGGCGGCCCTCCGAGATCCAGCAACCGGCCGGAGAGCAGTTCGCCTCTTCGATGCAGGGGCCGCAGACGATACCGCCTCAACAGCCCGTTCAGACCCAGCAGTCCGCTCGATCCCCGACGTACGCCGAGTCGCAGATCCCCGCCCAGTCACAGCAGCCCGTCCAGTCGCAATTCCCGATCCAGTCACAGCAGCCCGTCCAGTCGCAATTCCCGATCCAGTCACAGCAGCCCGTCCAGTCCCACCCCCAGATCCAGTCCCAGCAGTCGGGCTGGTCCCGGTCTCCTCCCGAACAGCCCCGACCCGTCCAGGGGGCGACGCGACCGCAGGGATCACAGGGGAGCGAGACGCCCGGACAGCGCGCGGAGCCGCCGCAGTTCCAGTCGGGCGTCACTACCCGGACCCCCGCGGAACTTCAGAGCCAGCCGCCGCGGCCGCCGTCGAGTTCGCCGACGGCGCCGGATAACGGTGCTGGGCTGCAGTCCGCCGAGGCGACGCCGGACACCCGGGGAACGGACCGGCGACGCGGCGTCGGTGACGGCGAGACGACCACCGAAGCGCCCGTCGACAACTCCTGAGGACCGGGCGTCGGGACGTCGAATCTCAGCGGGCGACCGAGACCGTCGGTCGGCTGTCTTGGCGAGTAATCCGACGGTACCCGCGGCGCAGGTCCGTGATAGTTCGCCGATACTTATTGGACCGCGCCGCCAAGCGCCGGTGGCGATTCACGATGCAAGTAGTCTGTAAAGACGGCACCACGATCCAGTGTAGCGACTTCGAGGCGATCGACTCCGGCGTCCTCCTCTACCAGGAGCAGGGGACGCGAGACGCCCGTTCCGAGGAGGAGGACGAAGCGGAGGAGACGGAGCGCCGCGCGACCGGCTTCGTCCCGATCACCGAACTCAAGTTCGTCCTCCCGGAGGAACTCCTCGGGGCGCGCGGGCAGCAGGCGGCGCCCGAGCGCGGTCGAACGGCGCCGCCGGGCGCGCCGACAGGCGCCGGCGGACAGGTCGCACAGCAACAGCAGATGCAGCAACAGCCCGGCGCGCCGGGACAGAACCCCTACGACACCGGCGGACGGTAGCGACGCGGCGCCGGCCGAACGAACCGCGCTCTCGTCCGGATCGGTCGCCCGTATCTACCGACGACCGTCCGCGTTCCGGCGGTCGACGCGGGACCGGCGGAGAGGGGCCCGTGTCGTACGGAGTATTGCACGCGGTTCCCGGGTCGACCCAGGACCGCGCGGTCGAACCAGACTGCCTCGCGAGAATCCGTCTCAGTCCTCCGTCCAGTACATCAGGTCTTCTTTCTCGACGCCGCAGTTCGGGCAGTTCTCGGGGAGGCCGTCCTCGATCTCGCCCATCTCGCCGCAGTTCGTGCAGCGCCACATCAGTTCGGCCGCGCCGAAGGAGTGGCCTGACCGCGCGTGCTCGACGCTGAGCCCCTCGACGCCGTCGCGGGTCGTGACGAATACCCCGCCCTCCTCCATGCCGCGGATGGTCCCGACGGGATCGCCTTCCTCGTTGTAGAGCGTCTGGCCGAACGACAGCGACTCGACCTCGTCGGTGGCTTCTCGCTCCGGTTCCTCCTCGGGCGTCTCGCCTCTCCCGCTCATACCGTTCGGTTCGGTCTCCGGCCGCAAAACTCTGGTCCCGGGTCACGCCGGCGTCACCGGTCGGGGAGTCCGGCGAGTGCGACCGCCGCCCTCCTGCTGTCGGCGTCCGGGCGATCCCGCGCATACGGATCCCTCTCGGTCAGTCCCGCGTCGACTGCCCGAACGCGGGCGCTCGTCGTGGTGATCGGGGGGAGGGATCCGTCTCACGCGACGTCGACGAAGCGGGCGTTCCCGTCCTGGTCGAGCGTGATCCGATACCCCTCGTAGGTGAAGGTGATCTCGACCTGCGCTTCGGACACCGGCGGGTTCGAGAACATGTGGTCGACGACGTGGTCGACGTGCTCGTACATCGTCGTCAGGTCCGTGCTCGCCTTCCCCTCGAGCTCCGCTACCGTCTCGGCGATCGCGGTCGCGGGATCGTCCTGGTCCGTGTCGAACTCCCGTCGGACGATAGCCTCCCGCGTCTCCTCGCTCATAGCACCAGACACGTTGGGCGGGATGCCGGAAAACCGTTTGGTCTACCCGCGCCGGGCGGCGGCGCTCACCCGAACGAGGGGAGCACTTCGGACTCGTAGAAATCGAAGAACGCGCCCTGGTCGGGGCCGACCTGGTGGACGTAGACGTGGTCGAAGCCCGCGTCGACGAACCGCTGTATCTGCTCGACGTGGTCGTTGGGGTCGGGACTGCAGACGATCTCCTCGCCGATCCGGTCCTCGTCGACGTACTCGGTGGCCGCCTCGATGTCCTTCGGCGTCCGGAGCTCCCAGTTGACCGACCCCGGAGACCCGCCGTTGGGCCAGTACTCCAGGGCGGTCTCTCGGGCCGACCGCTCGTCGTCGGCGTAACAGACCGTGACCTGCCCGTACGTCGGACCGTCGCCGTGGTCCTCGAAGCGCTCGACGAACTCGGCGACCGGGGCGACGCTGACCAGTCCGTCGCCGATCTCGCCGGCCATCGACGCGGACTTGGGGCCGGTGCCGGAGACGTGGAGCGGCGGGGGGTCGTCGGGGAGCGTGAACAGCTTCGCGTCCTCGACGGTGACGTGGACGCCGCGGTAGGTGACGTTCTCGCCGCTCCAGAGCTGTCGGATCACCTCGACGCTCTCCTCGAGTCGCCCGGCGCGGACGTCGAACGCGGGCCACCCCTCGCCGGTGACGTGCTCGTTGAGGTTCTCGCCGGTGCCGACGCCGAGGAAGAAGCGGCCGTCGAACATGTCGGCGACCGTGGCGGCGGCCTGCGCGACGACCGCCGGGTGATAGCGCTGGAACGGGCAGGTCACGCCCGTGCCGACGCGCAGGTCGTCGGTCTCGCGGGCGATCCCGCCGAGGACGCTCCAGGCGAAGGGCGCCTCGCCCTGCCGCTCGACCCAGGGGTGGTAGTGGTCGGAGATGAGCGCGTGCTCGAAGCCGGCCGCTTCGGCGCCGACGGCGAAGTCGACGAGGTCGTCGGGCGGGTGCTCCTCGCTCGAGAGGGCGTAGCCGAGTTCAACCACGGCACGACCTCCGGGCCGGCGGCCGGTCGGCTGGCGTGCGGTGCGTCGTCGGAGTGTGAAAACGTGCGTGCATCGGTTCGAGACGGGTCGGTTCGCCGGGCCCGACGGTCCGGGATCAGTCAGGGATCGCCGTCACTCTGGGGTCCGGGGCGGTCGCTACCGGGTCGCGCCCTGCGAGTCGGGCGACGGTCGGAAGTCGGTCGTCGAGATGCCGGAGAACTGCCCTCCCTGGCCGGCGCTCGCGCCCGACGGCGCGCGCTGGAGGTGGGCCTCGAGGAACCACAGCGACTTGGACACCTCGCGGGACACCTCGTTGAGCAGGTCGGCCGTGTCGGGGTCGCCCTGCTGGTCGGCGGTCGCGATCTGCTGGCCGAGGTTCGCGTCCAGGGTCGCCATCCGATCGGCGAGCTCCGAGACCAGCGCCATCCCCTCGACGGTGTCGTTCGGGAACGGCGCGACCGTCGTCGTCCCGGCGACCTCGTGGACCGTTCCCGGCGGGCGGCCGCCGAGCGCGCTGGCGCGTTCGGCGACCATGTCGATGTACTCGTCGAACACCCCGACGATGTCTTCGAACAGCTCGTGGAGCTGGTAGAACTCCGGCCCCTTCACGTTCCAGTGGGCGGTCTTGAGCTGCATGTTGATCGTCGTCATGTCCGCGAGACACTGGACGAGCGCGCTGATGCTCGTCTCCCGGACGTTCTGCGGGAGATAGTTCCGCGTCGGGAACACCTGCCCCACCGGCGCCATCGGGGCCGACTGCCCGCCGGCGCCTCCCTGGGTCGCCCCCTGCTGGGCGATGTCGGTCGACTGATTGGACTGTTGCATCGGGAGATCCTGCTGTATCTGGCTCATTGTCTGGTTCCCCGATAGAGCGTGACGCCGCGTTCTCCCATCAAGATTGACGGTGGACACGCAAGCACCGCCCCGGCGGCGATCGCCTCGCGGGCGGGCACTTCGCTCGTCGGTACCCGATCCAGGGGTCGCCGGCCGTGGACCTAACTGTCTCTCGCCCGTCAGTGTCGAGTGCATGGCGTCAGACACGAACGACGAGTCGGCGGTCCGTCACACGACCGACCCGACGCTCGCGCGCACCGTCATCGAGGAGCGGAACGGCTATCCGGCGCACGTCGCCCAGAGCGAGGGGCAAGGAGACAGCGGTCTGCTCCGCGTCGGCTTCCGCGACCGCGACGAGGACCTCAAAGAGCTCTCCTGGGAACAGTTCGCCGAGGAGTTCGAAGAGAAGGATCTCGCCGCACTCTACCGCGACGACGGGGGGACCGTCGACGAGAACCGGCCGGTCGTGCTCGAAGAGCGCGACACCGTCGAGGAGGAGTACGCCTCCGAGGCGGCCTGACGCTCGCCGACCGCGGTCGGGTCCCGAGGCCCGTCGGGGCGACCGGTCCGAGTTCGCCCCGCTCACAGCTCGGTCTTCAGTCGGACCGCTCCGTCCGTGACCGCCGCGACCAGTTCGGGCTGGAGCGGTCGGGCCCGATTCCCGCCCGCTTCGAGGCCGAGCTTCGCCGCGACGGTCTCGGCGACGCCCGGGTTCGGGTCGACGAACGCCGTCCCGTTCTCGTAGGCGACGACCTCGCCGACGCGCTCGCCGTCGCGGACGACCGGTTTCCCCACGTCGGCGCCGGTGACGCGGTCGCCCATCGCACGTCACCGCCGTCGAGTCCGCTCGTCGGACGGCGGATCGGACCGGGGGTCCGCCGGGGGCTCGTCCTCGCGACGGGTCCCGCCGTCTCTCTCGTCGTCGTCGAGCGGTCCGATCGCCCGCTCGTCGTTGTACTCCTCGGGGCCGTCGGCCTCGCCGGTCAGCTCGTGGTAGATCGCCTCCCGGGCCTCCTCGGCGGACTCGAAGCGCTCGTCGACGAGCCGGTCGAACACCGACCCGAGCGACTCCGTCTCGTTGCCGAGGTCGATCTGCTGGTCGCCGTACTCGACGGCCAGCTCCTCCGTGGTCGTCGGGTACTTCGACTCGGACAGCATGTCGCTCACGCGGTTCAGTTCGTCCTCGACGATCTCCGTCCGCTCGTGGCGTCGTTCGATCGCGCTCTCCTGGACGCTCTCCGGATCGGGGTCGTACGAATCACCGTCGTCGGGCATCGCCACCACTAGGTCGACGAGTCGGAAAGGCCTGTTCCCGACGCGAGCGCTCCCTCTGCGGGGGGGTCCTTCGCGAACGGACCCGCGGCCGGCGAAAGGCCGTTTGCCGTCGGCGCCCAATCGGACGCGTGTCCGACTCAGAGACCGAATTCGACTTCGAGGAGCTGTTCGCGGAGGAACTCGACGCCGTCCCCGACGAACGGTTCGACCGCGAGCGGTTCGTCCCCGGCGCCGGACCGGTCGACGCCGACGTCGCGCTCGTCGGCGAGGCGCCCGGCGCGACCGAGGTCGAGGCGGGCGAACCGTTCGTCGGGCAGGCGGGGCGCCGGCTCGACGGCCTCCTCGAGACGGCGGGTATCGACCGCGACGCCGTCTACGTCACGAACCTCGTGAAGGTGCGCCCGCCGGAGAACCGCGATCCGACGGCCGACGAGCGCCGCGCCTGGAAGCCGCTGCTCGACGCGGAACTCGAACGGGTCGACCCCGCCGTCGTCGTGACGCTCGGTGCGGTCGCCAGCGGCGCCGTGCTCGACAGCGACGAGCCGATCAAAGAGCTGCGCGACGAGACCTACGAGGTCGACGGACGGCTCGTGCTCCCGACGTACCACCCCGCGGCGACGTTCTACGACGACGACGTCGAGCCGATGCTCGAACGGGACCTGCGGGTCGCGGCGGAGATCGCCGACGGGGAGTGACGGCCTCGGCCGTCGCGCCGACGGTCCGGTCTCGACCCGGGTAGTCGCTGTCCGTTCCCCGGCCCCCGGGTCGCGAACGCGGTCGGTCAGTCGGTCGCCCGCGGGGGCTCGTCGTCGTACTGCATCGCCCGCCGGTCCTCGTCGCCGCCGGTCGCGACGCGGCGGTCGTCGTCGCCGACGAACGCGTCGACGACCCAGTAGAGGAGGAAAAACGGCAGGAGCGGCAGTATCACGACCAACAGCAACGTAAAGACGGTGTAGCCGATCACTGTCATCTCGCTGTTCGGGTGCAGACCGCGCATCGCGGAGAGGTCGTTCTTTACCATGGTGTGTCGAGTGGGTACTGCGCTGCGTAGCGCCGCGTCGCGTCGTCTCTCGCCCCGGTGCACCGGACCGTCTCGCAACACTCCGTCTCATACGGAGTGCTGCAAGCGTTTACCGGCTCGACCGCACGTAGTCGTGCGGTCGAGCCCGGACTGTCTCGCAACACTCCGTATCAGGCCTCGAGCCACCAGCCGAGGAGTCGCTCGGTCTCTTCGTCGCTGCGCTGGCTGCGCCGTTCGCCGACCGTCTGGCCCTTCTCGTCGAGGACCGCCCGTTCGAGGTGGTCGCGCGCCGACCGGATCGCCGCCGCGTCGCCGTACTCCTCGCCGGTGCCGGCGAACCGACCTCGGTCGGTGAACAGCCGGATCGTCGCCCGGATCAGCGGCGAGCCGCGCTGGCGCTCTTCGTGTCTGTGTAGGATCACGTACGCCTCGATGACGTCCATCTCCTCGTACTTGCCCTCGACCGCCTCGATGAGGTCTGCGACCGCCTCGCGGTCCATGCCCGCGAGGTAGCGCGCGCCGAAGACCTGGAGGCGGGTGCCGTCGTCGGGGGTCCAGGTCAGCGACCGGAGCACGTCGGTCAGCGTGACGATGCCGTCGACGCCTTCGCTCGGGAGCTCGACGACCAGCGACGAGTAGTCGTCTGCGAGCATCTCGTGGACGGCGTCGCCGAGCCCGGCCGTCGGGCCGGTGGTCTCGACGGGGGCGTTCATCACGTCCCGCGCCGGCAGGTCGAGCAGCCTGGCCTCCGCCCCGGCCCGCTCGCCGAACCCGCCGTGCGAGCGCGAGAGCTCGCCCGTGCGCATCCCGTCGCCGAAGCCGTCGGCGTTGCCGCCCTGCTCCTGCTCGGTGGCGCGGACGGCGAAGTCCAGCAGGTCGAAGTAGCTGACCATCCCGACGGCGTCGCCGGTGTCGTCGACGACCGGCACGCGCGAGATGCCGTCGACCCGCAGCGTGTGGACCACTTCGCCGACGGTCGTCTCGGGCTCGACCGACCGCAGGTCCCTCGAGTAGACGTCGCTCACGTCGAGCGCGTCGAGGAACGGTTCAGTCGCGCGCGCGACGCTCTCGCTCGTCGCGACCCCCTCGAACTCCCCCCCGTCGTATACGGGCAGGATCGGGTACTCGCTCTCGACCATCTGCCGGGAGACCTCGCGGATGTCGTCGCGCCGGTCGACCCGGGGCACGTCCTCACGCATGACCGACCGGGCCTTCTCGCTCGGGTCGTGCCGGGAACTGACCAGTTCCTTGCGGGTGACGACGCCGACAATTCCCTCGGACGAGCCGATCAGGACCCCGGAGTCGCGGTGCGTCTGGAAGGCGCCGAGCAGCTCCGACACCTCCGTCTCCGGGTCGAACTCGCGGTACTCTGTCGTGACGGCCTCCGAGATGTCCATTCGGGCGCAGTTGGGGCGCTCCGGGCAAAGGGCGCTGGCTTGCGCTCGCCACGCCGGCGCGTCGTCGCGCCCGGGCGACGTGGGGGCGATACTGTCGGCTGTACCCGCGTGACGGGTATCGCCACCCGGGATGGCAAATACAAGTGACGGACTTCTCACGCGAGCATCCGCCGAGCGAACGGAGTGAGCGAGGCGGTTCTCCGGACGCGAGCGAGCGGGGCGAGGCGCGAGTGTACCGAGCGCCTCGAGGGCGAGCGGGCGAAGCCCGCGAGCAGGGAGCGCGCCGTCCGGCCTTTTTTTGGCCGAGATTTTTTCGCCGATGGGGTGGCGGGCCGTCGGCCCGCCACCGTATAACGTGGCGGCGGAGCCGCCACGCAGTGCCCGCAGGCCGCTTCGCGGCCGAGGACACCGGAGGCGAAAAAAGGTCGTTCTGCATAGCTACCTAACGGCTATTCCAGCGAGACAACTGTTGGATCGATTGGGTGTCTGAGCCAAATTCTACTATCTCTTCGCGACGGACCGGCCGACAGCGTGACCCGTCCGGAGCCCCTCCGTCCGACCGGCGTCACGCGGCGCCGGATACCTCATGGAACGCATGGAACGAGCCACACTGCTCGACGGGATCGCCACGCGAGCCACTCTCCCCGACGACGACGCGGCCGAACGGGCCGCGGTCGCGACGCTGCTGACGCTCGGCGAGCACGTCTCCGAGGGCGAGGCCGACGACCTCGCCGGGGGGCTTCCCTCCGAGTTCGCCGAGACGGTCACCGACCGCAGCGACGAGACGCCCGAGGAGTTCTCCGCCGACGAGTTCGTCGCGCGCGTCGCCGACCGCGAGGGCGACGGCGTCGACGCGGACGCGGCGCTCGTCCACGTCAGAGCGGTGATGGCGACGCTCGCCGACGAGGGGCTCCGCGGCGAGCTCCGCGAGGCGCGCGAGCAGCTACCCGACGGGTTCGCGACCCTCTTCGAGACCGACGAGCTGCGGGGCGCGTGACGGTGTCGCCGCGGTCGACCCCGTCCGGCCGGCGGTCGACGGGCCGGGACTTTTCGGTCGCCGACGGGTAGTACGTCCGTGTCCAGTGACCTGCCCAGCCGCGACGACCTTCGGCGCGGCATGACGGTCGAGGTCGTACAGGAACAGGAGAACAACGACGGCGAACCGCTCGTCGGGGACATCAAGGCCATCGTCACCGACGAACGGACTCACCCCCGCGGGATCGAGGTGACGCTCGAATCGGGGGTCACCGGCCGCGTCAAATCGATCGCGCCGGACGCCTGATCCCGGTCTGGAAGTGGTCCGCCCCACCCCGGCCGGACGGACTCGCCCCTGTCGCCTCGGACCGCTCGCGCCGGTCCGATGCGCGCCCGTCCGGTGCGAGCCCGTGGCCGCGGCGGATCCACCGAATTCGACCGCGTTCGGGCGGTCACCGACCGCCCGGTCGAGCGGGTAAGGCGCCGATACTCACGGTAAGACGGTCCAAAGCTTGAAGTGACGTCTGCCACACCGGACAGTACTGATATCCGATGACGACGTCCGACGACCCCGTGACCGTCTCCGTCGAGAACCTCGGCGGCATCGACGAGCTGTCGGTGACGCTCCAACCCGGCGTGACGGTACTGACGGGCCGGAACGCGACGAACCGCACGTCGCTGCTGCGCTCGATCGCCGCCGCCCTGGGCGGGAGTGCCGGCGAACTCAAGGCCGGCGCGGACGCGGGGCGCGTCGAACTCGCCGTGGGCGAGGAGAGCTACACGCGCCGGCTGGAACGGACCGACGGCGCCGTCCGGACGACCGGCGAACCGTACACCGACGACGCCGCGCTCGTCGACTCCTACAGCTGTCTGCTGGCGACGAACCCGGCCCGCGAGGCCGTCGAACGGGGCGACGGCGCGGCGCTCCGCGAGGTGATCATGGCCCCGATCGACACGGCGGAGATCCGCGCGGAGATCGACCGCCGCCAGCGTGAGGTCCGCGCGCTCTCGGAGGACCTCGCCGAGGCCGGGGCGGAACTCGACCGCCTGCCCGACCTGCGCGACCGACTCGCCGCCAGACGCGACGAGCGCGACTCGGTCGTCTCGGAGCTCGAATCGGTCCGGGAGGCCGTCGAGGCGGCCGACCTCGACGCCGGCGACGCCGAGGACGCCGAGGCGGTCGTCGAGGAGCTGCGCTCGGTCCGCGAGGAGTTCGAGGCGGTCGCGGACCGCCTCGAGACACAGCGGACGTCGATCGAGTCCCTCGAGGACGAGCGCGAGACCGTCGCGGGCAGGCTCGAGGCGGTCGACGCGCCGCGGGCGGATCTCGAGGACGCGACGGACGACCTCGAGGCGCTCCAGGGCCGGCGCCGCGAACTGGAGAACCGGATCAACAACCTCGTCTCGATCGTCGAGTTCAACGAGGACCTGGTCGAGGAGGCCGCCGGCGCGCTGCCGGGCGAGGGCGCTCCCGCCGGTGGGGAGAGCGGTGACGGTGCGGTCGTCGACGCGCTCGATCCGTCGAGCGAGACCGTCAAGTGCTGGACCTGCGGGACGACCGTCGAGCGGTCGGCAGTCGCCGAGCGGGTCGACGACTTGCGAGCGGTGATCGACGAGCAGCGCCGCGAGCGAAACGAACTGCGTACCGAGATCGCCGACCAGCGCGAGTACGTGTCCGGACTGCGCGAGGACGTGCGCGAACACGAGTCGCTCGCGGCGGATCTCGAGGAGATCGACGCGGAGATAGAGCGCCGCGCCGCCCGCGTCGACGACCTCGAGGCGCGGGCCGACGACCTGCGCGACCGGATCGAGGAACTGGAGGCCGAGGCCGCCGAGTCCGAGCGCCTGCGGGACAGCGACCTCCTCGAGCGCTACCGGCGCCTCTCGGAACTGGAGTACGAGCGGGGCCAGCTCGACGAGGCCGTCGAGTCGCTCGAGGCGGAGATCGAGTCGGTCGAGGCCGAGCGCGACCGACGCGACCGCCTCGAAGGGGAGATCGAGGCCCACCGAGCGGAACTCGAGGACCTGCGCTCGAAGATCGCCGACGTCGAGCGCGAGGCGGTCGAGACGTTCAACGACCACGCCGCGACCGTGCTCGAGCGGCTCGGCTACGACAACGTCGAGCGGGTGTGGATAGAGCGCAAGACCGACGCGGCGGCCGACGAACTCGCCCCCGAGAGCGCGTTCGACCTCCACGTCGTGCGCTCGACGCCGGCGGGGTCGGTCTACGACGACACCGCCGCCCACCTCTCGGAGTCCGAGCGGGCGGTGGTCGGGCTCGTCGTCGCCCTGGCGGGGTATCTCGTCCACGACGTCCACGAGCGGGTGCCGTTCGTCCTGCTGGACTCCCTGGAGGCGATCGACGCCGAGCGCATCGCCGACCTCGTTGAGTACTTCGCGGAGTACGCGCCGTACCTCGTCGTCGCGCTCCTCCCCGAGGACGCCCGGGCGCTGCCCGACCGCTTCGACCGCGTCCGGACGACCGAAGCTGTCGTCTGACCGCGCTCGGGACGCTATCGGTCGCCGCCCCGTGCCGACCGCCCGCTTCACGATGGCACCGCTGTTAAGCGAGGATTATGCGATGCCGGTGGTCGGCCGGGGGCGGCCGGCGCTTGCGTACGCAGCGCATCACCCCGGGTTACCCGCGCGCGTCCCGCGGAAGGGACCACGTTCTTTTCCCCGGCAACGGCAAACACCCGGGCGATGAGTACGATCGTCGAGGCCACCGTCCCGGCCGAGCAGTTCGCCCTCTCGGAGACGCTCGCGGCCGTCCCCGAGGCGGAGGTACGCATGGTGCGGCTGGTCGCCCACGGGGCCGACCACGTGATGCCGTTCCTCTGGGCGGGCTGTGAGGACACCGACCGCCTCCGCGACGCGCTGGCGAACGACCCGACGACCGAGGGCGTCGACGTCCTCGCCGACTTCGACGGGGAGGCGCTCTTTCGCGTCGGCTGGGAGACGCGGGTGCGCGTCCTCGTCTCCATCGTCGCCGAGGAGGACGCGACCATCCTCGACGCGTCGGGCCACGCCGGCACCTGGCACCTCCAGATATTCTTCCCGGAGCACGACCGCGTCTCCGAGACCGACGAGTTCTGCGAGGAGTACGGGATCGACCTCTCGCTCGAGCGGATCAACCGCCTCTCGGAGGCCGCCGAGTACGGCCACCTCGGGCTGACCGAGCGCCAGTACGACACGCTGGTCAACGCCTACGAGGCCGGCTACTACGACGTCCCCCGGTCGGTCAACCAGGAGGAGCTCGCCGAACACTTCGACGTCTCCCACCAGGCGCTCTCCGAGCGGCTCCGACGGGCCCACGAGACGGTCATCACGAACGCGCTCTACCACAAGATCCACCGCCGCGATCACGACGTCTCGCCGCGGATGCGCCACGAGGTCGACACCTGAACCCGTGCGCCGGCCCGCTCCGCGCAGCCGCGCGTCAGCGAGCGCTCGCCGGCCGAACACGTAATTCGCGTCGGCCCCTACGAGCGATATGACCCCGAACACGACGCCCGAGTTCGACATCGACCCGTCGGCGCGAGCGGACCGGGCGGCGCTGGAGCGCGCCCGGACGGTCGCGACGCTGACGGACGACGCGTTCCGCGTGCCCGGCACCTCCGTCCGATTCGGACTGGACCCGATCCTCGGAATCGCCCCCGTCTCCGGTGACCTCGTCGCGGCGGCCGTCTCGCTGTACGTCGTCTTCAAGGGCGTCCAGATCGGCGTCCCGACCCGGAGCGTCCTCGCCATGCTGGGTCGCGTCGCCGTCGACCTCGCGGTCGGGTCGATCCCGGTCCTCGGGACGCTCCTCGACGCCGCGTGGAAGGCCAACGAGCGCAACGTCCAAGTGATCGAAGCCCACGTCGCCGAATCGGGCTGATACGGATTCTCGCGAGACAGCCTACTCCGCGTCTCCGTTCGCCCCGCAGTCGCAGCCGCCGCGGTCGACGAACTCGTCGACCGGGTAGGTCGCGCCGCAGTCGGCGCAGGTCACGCGGACGACGTGGGTGACCGAGAGGTCGCCCGCCGCGAACTCGGGGGTGGCGCCCAGTCGGTCGAGCGTCCGCTCGACGATGCCCTCGCTGCGCGAGCGGGCCCACTCGACGGTGCCGCGGGCGTCCTCGACCGACAGCGGCGTCCGGCGGTCGGTCTCGACGTCGAGGCACTCGCGCAGATGCGTGCGGACGGTCCCGTAGGAGACGAAGTCGTCCGACAGCGCGTCGACGTCGACGCCGGCGCGCTCGAGACGCCCGCGCAGTTCGGCGCGCTCGCCGGCGCTGGCATCGTCGCCGGTCAGCCTCTCGTAGACGCTCGAGACGTCGCCGATCACGTCCGCGTCGGCCTCCCGGAGCGCGGCCCGGAGGATCGCCTCGTTGACGACGGTCTCGAGGTCGCGGAGGCTCGCCCCGTCGCGCCGTCGATCGACGAGCGTCCGGTCGAACGCGCCCAGGTCGTAGGTCCGGACGGCGCGTCCCACCTTGCAGGAACAGCCCGCGTCGCCGGCGCCGTCGACCGCGTCGGGATCCGTCATCACTCTCGTCTAGTGACAACGGCCACTTAGTCGCTACGCGTCTTCTCGCCGTTCTCGGCCGCGCATCGCGGGCTCGCCCGTCAGTCCGACCTGCATCGGGACGAGGTCGAGCGCGGGCGGGAGCGTCCGCGCACCGCCGTCGCCGCTCGGACGGTCCAGAACCGGACCGCCCGGTGGGACCGTGATCCGCATCGGCGTCCGATCCGCCGTCGCTCCTCCGGGCGGACGCGTCGCTCGTGCGGCCTCCGGGTCGGTCCGTCCCCCGCCCGCCACACCCCGGCGAGCCGCCCCCGTCTCGCCCGGCGAATCACCGCCGTCGGCCGCCGATTCGGCGCTCCGCGCGTCGCCGTCATCCGACCCGCCGCGGTCGCTCTTCGGCAGGAACTGTCCGGTCTCGGAATCGCGGGGCTGTCCGTTCGAGCCGTCGTTCACCTCGGCGGACTCGCCGGCTGTTCGCTCGCTGTGCTCCGTGTCTCCGCGATCGCTGTCGTCGGAAGTCATGCTGGACCGCCAGCTCTGTGACGCGCTGACACGGACAGTTGCCGAGGTCGGGGCTTAAAAACGGGTGACGATTCGCACGTTTCCTCCTCCTTACCCCTGACTTCGCCGTGCTTTCGGGCCTCCCGACCGTTGCACTCTCGGCTGTCGGCGCTCGTACCGTGGAGTAGCGCGAGTCGTTCGGATCCGGAACGAGCCAGTTCGGGGTCGACCGCACGCGGTCCCGGGTCGACCCGGGAGACGCGTGCAGTATCCCCTCTGATCGACTGCACGGGGGACCGACCGAACCGACGGCGCTTCAGCGCGCGGCGCGTCGGCGGAGCGGGGGGTTCGTACGCCGTCTCACGGGGGCGTCGGACACTCCTCGGGGAGGTCCGCTTTCGTGAGGCGTTCGGCGCCGCACTTCACGCAGCGGTAGAACGACTCGCGGTAGCCGCGCTGGTCGGCGTAGCCGCGGTGTGATTCGGGGTGCCGACCGGGGACCCACTCGGTCTTGTCGACGACGAGGTGGGGGCCGACCGGTTCGGCGTCGGGATAGGACGGTGCGACGGATCTGGGCGTGCTGTTGTGGGTGCTCATGTTTCTCGTTCCCACGCGTTCGTGGCCCGGCCGTCGCCCGTCGGGACGACGGCGATAGCGGGCGACCGCCCTAGGTGAGCGCGGTGCATAAGTGGCTCCCCTGGCAGGGGAGTGACCTGTCGCAGTCCCGTGGTTTCGACGGCGAAATCGCCGCCCGCCGAGCGCTCGCTCGGTGGACTCGACGGGATGTTCCGAGGCGCGATCGGAGCGCCGCCAAGGTTTATTGACCGGTGGGGCGAACGTCCGCTCGTCGGCCGGCGAGCCGAGCGTCCGCGCCGACCCGTTACCATGACACCGAATCAGGGCCGAGACCCGTCTGACCCGCGGGCACGTCAGCCGAGTACCGACCAGCAACCGCCCCGGCGTCCGCAGCCCGCCTCCTCGCAGCCGTACCGGACGGGTTCGCCACCGGGACAGGGGCCACAGCCTCAGCCGTCACAGCCGCCGTCGCAATCCCCGCGCTCGCCCGCGCAGTACGGGCCGTCGATACCGGGACAGCCACCGTACTCCGGACAGTCGATGAACCAGCAAGCGCCGACCCAGCAGCCACCGCCCCAGCAGCCGCCGACCCAGCAGCCGACGACCCAGCAGCCGACGAGCCAACCGACGGGACGGCGTTCGATGGGTCAGCAGGAGGCGGGCCAGCAACCCGTGAGCCAGCAGGGGACTCCGATGATCGGCGGCACGCAGGCCTCCCAGGGGGCGCCCGTGCAGCGAACCCCGGAGAGCTCCGTCCGAGGCGGGGCCAGCGGACGGCGACCCCGCGGTCGGTCGCTGCTCAGGCCGGTGTCGGTCGACGACGTCGTCGCCGAGGACGTCGTGACCGTCGAACCGGGCGACTCCGTCCGCGTGGCCGTCTCCAAACTGGCCGACCGAGACGTCGGCTCGGTCGTCGTCGTCGAGGACGACAGGCCCGTCGGGGTCCTCACCGACCGGACGATCGCGCTCGCGCTCGAGGAGTACCCCGACGTCGCCGACCGAACGGTCGAGGAGCTGATAGACGGCGACCTCGTCTCCGTCGACGCCGACACGGACATCTTCGAGACGCTTCAGCTGATGCGCGACGAGGGGATCCGGCGGCTCCCGGTCGTCGACGACGAGGGCTCGCTCCGGGGGATCGTGACGCTCGACGACGCACTCGTCCTGCTCGCCAGTGAACTCGACAAGCTGGCCACGACCGTCCGGGAACAGTCCCCGCGGCTCTGAGGACGGAACGACCAAAGGAGTTATAACGGTCTATCGGAAAGCCGGTCTTAATGTCGACTCAGGACCGGCCCTCGTTCTGGCGGATGTGTCGAGCGTTCCCAGTCCGGACGGGGATTTTCACGTTCGGACCGCTCGCGGTAGGCGCGGCGCAGTTCTGCAACGCCGTCGCCCACGGCACGAACATCCGGATCGTCGCGCTCATCGCCGCGCTGACGGTCGCTTACTCGGTGCTCGTGACCGACTACCATCTCTCCGCCTTCCGGCGCCAGCGCGTCTGCGGAGAGTTCGAGTAACTGGTCGAGCCCTCCGCGCGGGTACCCGTGCCCCTCGCCGTCCCGTCGGCCGCCCGCGGTCGCCTCACAACACGAGCGAGACGATCGCGAGCACCAGGAAGATGAGCACGAGCCACTTGGCTATCTCCATGCTCAACCCCGCGACGCCCCGGGCTCCGAGCAACGCGGCGACGATCGCCAGCACGAAGAAGGCGATCGCGAGCGTGATGAAGTCTCCCGAGAAGAACTGCATCGGGACCGCGGTCGATGCGACGAACCGACTGCCCGCTATCGTGAGCGTACCAATCATAGGCTCTCACTTCCGAGAACGGTCCGATGCTCCATTGTAATTGAGCAGATATCGGTTCTAACACTCCGTTACTCGCGAATCCGCTATTACCCCTAATCTACTGGCCGCACTCGGTCCGCGTCCCGGTCCGGTACTCGCTGTCGTCGATTCGACCGTAGCGCCGCTCCGTGCGCGCAGACGAGAGAGAAAACGACGCACTCGTGCGACGGTCGGTCCGAACGAAGGCTCCACCGATCCCGGCAGGGTCACGGCGCGAGGAGCCGAACTCTCGGTACTGGCGCCGCTATCGGCCCGGAACGGGTGTTCGAGTCGGCGTCTCCGGTGCGAGCGGAAGGTTATTACGTTCGTCCTGTCGATAGTACGTCGACGTTACTCGAACGGATCCGAGAGTATGCCAGGCGAATCACCTACCGACCCGCGAATGGAGTCCGAATACGTCGAGACGGTCGGCGGGGTCGACGGCGGTGCGGTGACGCTCGTCGGCGTCGTCCACGACCACCCATCGAGTGTCTATCGCGTCCGACGCGTCGTCGGGCGGCGCGCGCCCGACGTCCTCGCCCTCGAGCTCCCGCCGCTCGCGGTCCCGCTCTACGAGGCACACGCGGCGGTCGGCGAGGTGCCGCCGTCGTTCGGCGGCGAGATGAGCGCGGCCGCCCAGGCCGCCGAGACGGACGACGTGGTCGGTATCGACGGCCCATCGAGGGCGTTCTGCCGTCGCCTCGCGCGGACGCTGGTGGCCGAGCGCGCGTCGGTCGAGACGGTCGCGCGCTCGGTCCGCGGGGTCGCCTCGGTGAGCAAGACCGCGGCGGCCTGTCGCTTCGCGGCCGCGCTGACCGAGCGCACCGGACTCCGGATCGCCGTCGGCGACCCGACGAGCCACGACGTGAGCCGAACCGACGCGCCCGACGAACAGGCGGCCAGCGAGGCGCGTCAGATACGGACGGCGACGGCCGTCCTCGACGCCTTCGAGAAACCGCCGGCCTCGCGGCTCCGCTCGGAGACGCGGGAGGCCCACATGGCCGGCCGGCTCCGTGATCTCCGCACGCGCGGGAACGTGGTCGCCGTCGTCGGCCTCGGTCACTTCGATCCCCTTCTGGACCGCCTCCGCGCGTGAATCGGTCCGGCGCGTCGAGCCCGTCTCGTCGTTCTCCCGTCTCCGCCTATCTCCGCCACGAAGCCGATCCGCTGCGATTGCACCGCGGCCCTTTCCGTCGTCTCCGCGATCGACGACACAACTGACGGAAAAATTCTATACAATTCCGTACGATATATCTCCGAGAGTACGCGGCACACCTACGAGTCGGGCGCCCACAGAACGAACCGTGGTCGGTGGTGAATTCGGGTTTACGAGGGCCTGTGAATCGGAATCTCGTCGTGGACGCCCTCTTCAGCGGACTATCCGTTTGATATCGGCTCTCGCGAATCACTGCTCGGGATTCGATCGACGAATTCCGCTCCTACAGCCGGAATACGGGGCGAACGCGTGTCCGTCGTCGAACTACGTCGGGGATTGAGGGCGAACGAGACGAAATAGTTCTACGTTCGACTATAGTTCGGGAATATTACGAAAAATGCTCGAGTCGAGCGGTTCGCATAGTGGGGCGTTCGACTGGCGGAGCGGCGTCCGGGGCGACGATCCGGCGGCGGTCGTCGGGCGGGCGAGGTCGCGCGCGGAGGTGCGGGTCGCGGCCAGCTCGGCCGACCGCAGCGAGAGTCGATCGTGTCACACGGGAACTGATCCCACTTCGCCGGCAAGACGCAAGTATTTAAAATGTCCAGCGTCTGTTCGGGAAACTCCTTCGCCCTCGTGTGGTTTTCGCTCACATCGACGGCCGCTTTTCGGCAGGTTTAATTAATACCCTCCAGTACGAGTAATTACGCTCGAGGGCGGCCGGAAGCGGGGTCGGTCCCGTGGTCCGTCGTCCTCGACCACACGGTTGCGACGCGCCTCGGACCGGCGCTGAGCGCACACGTAAAAAGGCCACGGTTTCGAACGCCGATCGGTCGCTTCGTGTGTTCTCGGCACACATCCGAGGTCGACTTCGCAACCATTAAGTGGGGTAACCCACTACGATGAAATCCCAACGCGGGGCGACGGGACGCGGACGACGCACCGTCGCCGACCCATGAGGATTCCACCCCTGCGGTCCGCCGTACAGATGGGATCTGATGTGAGCCCTGACAGTTCGGTGATACCCGACTCGGTGCGGCCGTCGGTGTCGCCGACTGACGGACCAGACATACACGCACACGTTGACGCGTGTGCTACACGTTGATAGCGTGTCTCCGCCAGATCCCGGCCTCGAGCCGGGAAACATTCCGGTTGATCCTGCCGGAGGCCATTGCTATCGGAGTTCGACTTAGCCATGCTAGTCGCACGGGTTCAGACCCGTGGCAAATAGCTCAGTAACACGTGGCCAAACTACCCTGTGGACAGGGATAACCTCGGGAAACTGAGGCTAATCCCTGATACAGCTCGCATGCTGGAGTGCAGCGAGCTGGAAACGCTCCGGCGCCACAGGATGTGGCTGCGGCCGATTAGGTAGACGGTGGGGTAACGGCCCACCGTGCCGATAATCGGTACAGGTTGTGAGAGCAAGAGCCTGGAGACGGAATCTGAGACAAGATTCCGGGCCCTACGGGGCGCAGCAGGCGCGAAACCTTTACACTGCACGACAGTGCGATAGGGGGACTCCGAGTGCGAGGGCATACAGTCCTCGCTTTTCTGTACCGTAAGGTGGTACAGGAACAAGTGCTGGGCAAGACCG
>JBDGSU010000203.1:0-22240 GCA_042217395.1 Halosimplex sp. | reverse complement strand
AATTTTGGATGTAATCAAAATAATACTGTCGCTGTCTTGCGATCAACAGAGGATGGAAACTCGTGCGGACGATGGACGCCGAGACCGGCCGGAGGCTGGACCGGGAAGCCTACGACCTGTCGACCGACCCCGCCGAACGGACGGACGTCTCGAACGAGCGCGACGTCTCCCGGCTGAGTGAGCGACTCGACGCGTTCCTCGACGAAGACGGGATCCGCGACGGGATCCGTGAACATCCCCGGGACGACGTCTCGGCCGCGGTCGAGAACCGGCTGGACGCGCTCGGGTACAAGTGAGTACAACCGTAGCGGGTCTAGCGGGACCGTCCCGCAAGGCAGCGGGCTATGCGGTCGACGCGAGAGACCGATAGACGTCGGTCAGTCGGTCGACGACCGTGGGCCAGGCGAACCGCTCCTCGATGATAGCCCGGTTGTGTCTGCCCATCGCCGCCGCCGCGTCCGGATCCTCGGCGACCGCCCGGAGGGCATCGGTCAGCGCGTCGACATCGCCCGGTTCGACAACCCAGCCCGACCCGTCGTCGACGACCTCGGGGATCGCGTCCACGTCGGTCGTTATCACCGCGTTGCCACCGGCCATCCCCTCGAGCAACGCGATGGGGAGTCCCTCGGCGTACGTCGGGAGCACGTACGCAGTGGCCGTCTCGATCACTCGCCGTTTCTCCGCCTCGGAGACGTACCCGAGGTACTCGACCGTCGGCGAGTCGGCGGCGAGGTCCGCCGACAGATCGGCGAGCGGACCGGACCCCGCGATTCGGACGCGAATGTCCGCGTCCGTCGCCCGCTCGACGGCGGCGGTGAACTCGCGGATCCCCTTCCGCTCGATGTGGTTCGAGACGAAGACAACGACCGGCGGGTCCGCGTCGTACGAGGGGTCGTATTCGCCGGGATCGACCGCGTTCGGAACGACGACGAGTTTCGACGCCGGGACGCGGTCCGAGAGCACGCTTCGCCAGTGATCCGACAGGGAGACGACGCGGTCGGCGACGCCGAACGTCAGGTCCTGGACGCCGGCCGACACGGGCGAGTCCGTCCGCACGAAGTCGTCGAACGACGACCCGTGGACGTGGACGACGACCGGCCGCCGCCAGAGCAGGCCGGCCACGAGCACGTACCACGACGCCCGGTAGAACGCCAGGCCGTCGGAGGTGTGGACGTGGACCACGTCGGGTCGTCGGCGAAACGGGAACCGCAGTATCGCCCACGCCGTGATCAGCGCCGTCAGTACCATCCCACCGGCGAGTTCCCCGTCGGTCGTCCCGCCGTCGTACACGCGAACGTCGACGTCGTCGGACAAGCGACGCCGCTGTTCGGAGAGAAAGCGAGCGATCCCGCCGGTCGTTCGATTCGCCGGCCCGACAACGAGCAGATCGACGGTCGCCATCGCCCGTTCGTTCCGCTGGTGACGGGAATAGTATTCACCAATCACCAAAATACTGTCATAATTCGCGAATTCTCTCCGATCGGTAGTTGCGAGCGAACGGGAATAGGGAGGCTGTTTCGAACGGTTAGTCGGAGAAGTCTCCGATAGGGCGCCCCTGTAACCACGGGATAATGATCCGATTACGCGGGTCGCCGAGTCGGTCGTCGAACACCCTCGGACCGATCTGGTCGATCAGTTGCTCTTCGAAGCTCCCGACGGGGAACCAGTGTAGCAAGTTCCCGATTCGCTTCTCCGCACCGTCGGCATGGATCCGCCACATTACGTCGCTGTACCCGCTGTAGTCCCAGAGACGGCCCCTGAGAACGTTGAACCTCCCGGCTTCCAGATCCCACAGGATCGAACTGTCTTCGGGTTGCGCGATGACGTCGAAGTGGTTTCCCGAGATATTGTCGACAGCCTCGGAGAGCGAATCACGGCTACGCATTCGGATACCGGTTTCGAACCCGTACCAGACCCCGTATATCCGGACTCCGTTGATCCCGAACTGACCGCGGCGGTGCATGTCGACTACGGTTCCGATACCCCGTACCGCGTGATCCGCGTGGACGAAGTAGATCGCACTGTCGCCGCCCTGGGCGAACTCGAAGAGCGTTCCGTTTCCGTTCGTTCCCCGGGTCAGCCCACCTCGAACGTGCCACGGCGAATTATCGCCGTAGAACCCGAATCGGGCGCTATCGAACCGGAACACGCTCGAGGAGAACCCACCGGAGACGGACCGGAGATCCACGACGGGTCGCTCGACGCACCCGCCCGGACCGATCTCGTGGACGTCGATGTCAGCGCGCAACTCGACGCTCGCTCCGTTGTAGTCGAGCGTGATTCCGGAGGGAACAGTCCACGTCTCACTCGGACTGTACGTCGTCCCGGGTCGGAGAAACACCTGCGACTGCGAGTCATCGGCCGCCCGATCGAGCGCGGCCTGTACCTGGCCCGGCGGAACGGTCCACGTCGGCGAAGACTGGTCCGGATCGTCGGTCGGTCCAGTGGGTGTCGACAGGTGGTCGCTCATCGATCCCCCATCGTGGTCGCGACGCGGCGAATCGGCCCGTCCGGACTCCGGCTGCTCCAACAGCGACGGCGCGACTTTGCCTGCAAACCAGAGGGCAGCGACCGAAATAACGTCGCGCCTGAGGCCGCTCGGCACGACGGTGCTCTCCGCGTTGGGATCCGGGAGCGCGCTCCTCTGTGACGCTTCTGCGTCTCGGTTCCGATCATCGGATTCATCCATGCGCGTAGTGCCGGGCGGGGCCCGACCGATGGCGACCCCAGCCAATTCGACCCGTCATCGGTTCGATCAAGACGTCACTCGATGTATTGACGGCTGATACTTCAGTACAAACGCCCTGTAGAGCGGTAAGCGGACGGAAACACCGGATCAGATATATCCGCCGACAGAAAAAGTGAACCGCCTCGGCTCAAGCGGTTCGAGAGAGCGTCGCTCTCTCGGTATCTGCTCACGGGCCGCAGCGCCGTTCGCAGATTCGTGGGACTCCCAGAGTCTCACGCTCATCTCCGGAATCGAAGCTCCTCGGACGACCCCGAGGCACTTGCCTCGCGTGCCTGCAGAGACTCGATTCGCCTGGCTCCCACACCACGTGATCGAATTGGAAAGACACGGCTCGGACGATCGCCCGCAGTCGTGCGATCGGCCGTCCAAACGCGTTCACGATCTACTGCGGTCCGGACGGTCGGCTGGACTCACGTCGCTTCGCGACGGTTCCCGTCGATATCCCACAGGTGGGTCGTCAAATCGGTATCGACGCGAGACATCGTGTGCGCAGTCGCCGAACCCGTTCCCCGTCACTTGTTCCCACACACATACGTTTATTAACACGAAAGCAGAACCAACTGTTACCATCCCGTCATGGACTCGATCACGGATGAGGTCGAAGCGTCGATCCGACCGGGAGATAACGTGCTCGTGATGTGCCCGTCGTTCGCGGGGGGCGAGTGCGACGCGTGCCCGGATCTGTTGACTCCGGTCCCGCCGTCGGAGGTGAACGCGCTCTCGGTCCTGTTCACTGACTCGCCCGGAGACCACCTCGACGACTGGGAGCGGTGTGTCGGCACCCTGCCGGCGCGGAGTCACATCGTCAGCGTCGACGCGGACGCGCGGTCGAAGGCGAACATCGAACACGATGTCGCGGGACAGGACGTCGAACGAATCAACTCGCCGCAGAACCTCACGAAGCTCGGCGTCAGGATCACCGACTGTCTCGACGACTGGGCGGAGACCACTCCCGACGTTCAGGTCGCCGTCTGTTTCCAGTCGATCTCGACGTTGCTGCAGTACGTCGAGCTCCAGCAGGTGTTGAAGTTCCTCAACGTGGTCACCGAGCAATGCGCGGCGACGGACGCGCTCGCCCACTACCACCTCGACCCGCGCGCCCACGACGAACAGACGACTGCGAAACTGATCGAACTGTTCGGCACCGTCTTCGAGTACGAGGGCGGCGAGTGGGTCCAACGAGCGTAGCGGTCCCCAGTTACGTCGGCGGTCGCCGCAAGACCCAGAACGGCAGCTTCAGCCGCCAGGAACTCCGGTAAGCCGCGCATGACGGAACCGCAAACGCGGAATAACAATCCCGTCGGTGACCGATAGCCAGGGTACGAGGAACGAGTACGCAACCGATGACAACCGATACTCAGGCGGAGACGAGCGGGGAGTCGACCGGGACGGTCGATCGGCGGACCGTCCTGAAGATGGCGGGCGGGACGGCCGTGGCCGTCACCGCGCTGTCTGGCACGGCCAGCGCCCACCAGTCGAAGTTCTTCGGCTGCGAGCGGGTCTGTAGCGGGACCGACGGCGACTACGCCGTCGTCAGCGTCGACGACGGCTACGAGTGTCGCCTGCTGGAGAACCGCGGCCGCGACGAGGACGTCCCCTGGGACTGGGACGCCCACTGTTACGTCGCGGGCGAGGGGGAAGCGGTCGTCGGCTACCTCGCCGAAGACCAGATCCAGGGCGACGAGCGGACGAACAAGGGCTGCTGGCTCTGCGTCAACCCCAACGCGTGCGCCGAGGAGCACTACGAGGACGCCAGGCAGATCCGCAGCGAGCTCGACGGGTCCACCTGTGGCCCCTGCGAGGGCGAGATGAACATCTCCGTGGAGTGCGAGTCCACGGCGGGTCCCGCAGACGGGGAGTGGACAGACGACGACTCCGACGACGACGGGTCGGACGGGAGCGGTGACGACGAACGCGACGACGAGGCGACTGACTCGGGGAACGAGACGGCCGAGCCGACCGACGGAGCTTCGACGCCGGTCGATACCGGGACGGCGGCCGACCGGACGGAATCGCGGACGGAACTCGCCGACGCGATCGACCGGCTCGAGGACGTGCTTGCGCGGATCGTTCCTGACTTCCGGCGCTGAGACGGATCCGGAGCACGCGTGTCCCGGGTCGACCCCACGACCGCGTGCGGTCGATGCCGAACTCTCCTGCGCCGGATCCGTATGCGTCGGTTCGCCGTCCCGGCGACAGAAGGCCGCGCGCCTACAACGGTGTCGTCCCTAGCGGCACCGATGGACGATCGACTGTCCTACGACGTAGTGGTCGTGGGCGGGGGGCCCGCTGGCACGACCGCCGCGCTGTACGCGACGCGACTCGGACACCGGACGGCGCTCTTCGAGAAGGAGGGCGGACGCCACGCCGCAGTGAGCCACGTGCACAACCTCTACGGCGTCTCCGAGGACGTGTCGGGGCGGGAACTCTCCGCCCACGCCGTCGCCCAGCTCGAGGAGTACGGCGCCGACTACTACCTCGACCCGGTGACGGCACTGCTGCAGGAGGGGACCGACACCGCCGATGCACGGTTCACCGTCGAGGCCGAACAGACGACGGTGACGGCCGAGCGGGTCGTCCTCGCGACGGGATTCACGGACCGGGAACCGTCCGTGCCCGACCTCCGCGAGTTCACCGGCCGGGGCCTGCACTACTGTCTGCACTGCGACGGCTACGGCCTCGGCGACAGCCCCGCGTACGTCCTCGGTCACGGCGACCACGCGGCACGCGTCGCGATGATCCTCCTCAATTTCACCGACGACATCGACCTCTTGCTGGACGACCGCGATCCCGTCTGGAGCGACGCCACCGAACGTCAGCTCCGGGCTCATCCCGTCGACCGCGTCGACACCGAAGTCGTCGGGGCGTTCGCCGACGGCGAAGACGGGGGCGAGCGCGCCGGAGAGCGGAGCGAGCCGTGGCTCGGCGGTCTCGAATTCGCCGACGGGACCGACCGGGAGTACCGCGGGGGGTTCGCGATGTACGGCAAGGAGTACAACACCGCCCTCGCGGAGGACCTCGGGTGTTCGCTGGCCGACGACGGCGCAGTCGCCGTCGACGAGCGCTTCGAGACGAGCGTCGACGGTCTCTACGCGGTCGGCGACCTGACTCACGGACAGAACCAGACTGTCGTCGCGATGGGTGACGGCGCGAAAGCGGGGATGGCCATCCACAAGGACCTCCGTCTCTTCCCCCGTCCGCCCGGCGAAGACGTCGACGAGTCCGCCGTCCCGGCTGCGCCCGCCGACGTCCGGTCGCGGATGCGACTGGTCCGGGGACACGACGACCACCCCGGACTTCGAGAACCAGGCCCGCGTCGATGAACGACCGGTCGGACTCGGCGATAGTGATGTCGAGTCCCGACTCAAATCCCGATTCGAAACGGATCGAGACAGAAAATATCGTACGTAACAATAATACAAATCAAGTAAATCACCTGCTGTTTGGAATTGGATCGTCGAATAGAAGGTAAAAGGATTATATTGCCGAATGACGACGTATTTCGACAGTGGCGTTTCTCCTATATCCCAATAGACAATTACGTTGAGCTACTCCGACCACTCGCATCTGAAGTCGTCCCAAGACTCGAATAGCTTCTCGGATTGGCGGCTCAATTGGCGCAAATGTACGTTTCTGTCCGAAGATCGAACCCGGATACAACTCTGTGCGGCTGTGTTAACGTACCCGAGCGTAATTTACGGATACTTCTGTCTTCAACTAGTGCTATCGGGATCGTGTGATGGGGTGCTAGACCGGGACCGGCCGGTGACTCCGAGCGAGTCGGCGTCAGCGGAGTTCGGCCACGCGGTCCGGCCGATCGGTCGAGAGGACGTCCGCCTCAGAGTCCAGCACCGCCTCGATGTCCTCCCGGTCGTTTACGCTCCAGAAGCCGATCTGCAGCTCGCGGTCGTGGGCCCGTCGAACCGTCGAGGCGTCCAGGTTCTCGAGGTCCATGCAGACGTACTCGACGGCGAGCGCCTCGGCCCGCTCGAACGCCCGCGCGTCGACCGTGGCGGTGAGAAGCGCGGTTTCGGAGGCGGTCCCCGCGACCGATTCGAGGATGTCCTCGTCGAACGATGTGAGGACCGCTCTGTCCCGGAGGTCCCGCTCGGCGAGGAGGGCGAGCAGGTCCTCGGCGACGCCGGACTCTTTCAGTTCGATCTGCAGGGCGACGTCGGTCGACGCGAGCGCCTCGAGGACGTCGGCGACCGTCGGGATCCCCTCGCCGTTCCCGGCGTCCAGCGACGCCAGCTCCGCGGCCGTGTGGTCGCCGACCGCGCCCGCCCCGTCCGTCGTCCGGTCGACCGTCTCGTCGTGACAGACGACCAACGCCCCGTCGGCCGCGCGGCGCACGTCGAACTCCACCGCGTCGACGTCGTGTTCGAGGGCGGTCTCGAAGCCGCTCAGCGTGTTCTCCGGCGCGATCCCTGCCGCACCTCGGTGGCCGATGACTCTAGTCACGGTCGAACGACGGCCGCGACATAAAAGAGGGTTCGCCGCCCGCCGTTTTACTCGACGGCGACGAGGAGTACCCGACGACCTGCGGGACAGGCACCGAGGACTACGTCTGCGGCGCGTGGGGATGCGGCGGCAACGAGACGGTCAGCGTGCCGTATCTCGGCTATCACCAACACGAGGACGGCGAGGATCGGGTCCCTCTGCACGGGATGTATCGCTGGCACGTCCCCGACCCGATCCGCTTCCGTGAGGACCCGCGCGTCACGGTGCAGGACATCGGCCACCGCGGCGAACGGTTCGAACGCTCGGACGACATCGCGACGACGTCCTACTGATACCAGCGCGAACCTCACGCCGACTTCCCCGACCTGCCCGAGACGGACGGGTGGCGGCCGAGACGACGATCCCGCCCCGTTCGGCCGGATTCGACTCCGAGCCCCTCCGACGCCGGAGTTCAGTCGTACTGTAGCTTGATCTCGATGCGGTCGGCCGCCGACCGTAACAGGTCGTGGATCTCGTCCTCGTTCATCTCGATCTCGGTCTTCGGGCCGGCGACGCTGATCGCCCCCCGGATCTCCTCCTCGACCAGCAGCGGTCGCGCGATCCCCTTGTAGTTCCGGTGTTCCTCTTCGTCGTTGACCGCGAACCCCTGCTCGCGGATCCGTTCCAGTTCGTCTTCGAGTTCCTCCCGGCTCGTGATCGACCGGTCGGTCATCCCCGACATCCCGTGTTTCGACAATATCGAATCGACCTTCTCCTCCGGGAGGTACGCGAGGATGGCCTTGCCGAGCGCGGGGGTGTGAAAGTGGTCCCGATGACCCGCGTGCGCGCCGAAGCCGACGCTCTCGTCTGGATTGATCCGCTCGAGCAGGACGAGGTCCTCGTACTCCTCGACGGCGAGGTGAACCGTCTGTTCGGTCTCGCTGTGGAGGGTCCGCAGTTGGGGCTTCGCCGCCATGAAGAGGTCGCTTCGGGTCCGCGCCCTGCCGCCGTAGTCGAGGAACTTCAGCCCGAGCTCGTATTCGTCGTCGACCTTGCGAACGAGTTCGAGGTGTACGAGCGTCTCGAGATAGCTGTGGGTAGTGCTCTTCGAGAGGTCGAGGTGGTCGGCGATCTCGCCCAGCGTCGCCCGCTGCCGTTCGTGGAGGAAGTCGACGACGCGAAACGAGTTCTCCGCCGATTTGATCCGGCGACCGGAGCCCGAGTTCATATTCGATAGTATCGAACGCACGCAGTTAGGTCTTGTCCCGGTTCAGAACCGTGTGAACAAACCTCGTGGTGACCGTGGCATCGGTATTACGATCCTACTGTTGTAATTCAGGTGCGTCGACTTAATTACAGTCTTAAGCTTGTAATTCTCCGTGTCTCCGGCGATATGACTCCCGCAGGCGGGTCGGAGTTACACCAGCGAACGTGTTCGGATTTCTCAAAGGCAGCCGAGCCCCGCTCCCGGATCGGACCGTAGTCGGAGACCGGAGTGCTTCGAGACGGCGAATCCTCCCGCCGGCCTGTGGCTCTCGGGAGATGTCACGGGAGATCGAGGGCAACGAGGACTGGCCGTCCTCGGGACGCTTCCGCGAAGTGCTCGTCACTCGTTCGAACGGGGAGTGACTTCTCGTCGAGTAACCGACTCCCCCGCCCCGAAACCGATCCCGCTTCGAACGCACGACCCCGGCCCGAAGCGCCGGATTCCTTCACGGTCGTCCATGAGATATGTGTTCGATATATCCGGATGATGTTTGCCCCCCGATGATCGTGCTCGCAGGGCGTTCTGAGGGCAGAATTCCATACCCCACCTGATTGTACCGCTCACGTTTCGCGTGTAGAGGTGATACGGCGATCCTGTTCCACAGATCGTATTCGATATTCTCAAATGGGCCTCTCGAGGGTCCGGGAACGCGTTTCCGAGACGGGCCGAGGCGATCCGGGCGGAAGGCGACAGAATCGGTCCGGTCGTCGGGCCGTCGAAACGCCTAACCATGCGGGCGTCGACTCGCGAGACATGCCGTACGACCTGACGGACAGGACTGCCGTGGTTACGGGAGCGGGGCGCGGGAACGGCCGACAGACGGCGAAACTCCTCGCGGACGACGGCGCGAGCGTCGTCGTCAACGACGTCGAGGGCGACGCGGCCGAGGAGGTCGCCGAGGAGATCCGCGCCGAGGGCGGCGACGCCGTGGGCGTCGAGGCCGACGTGAGCGACGAGGCCGCCGTCGAGGCGATGTTCGAGGCGGCGACCGAGGAGTTCGGCACCGTCGACGTCCTCGTCAACAACGCGGGGATCGGACAGGGCGACCGGTTCGCGAACGAGCCCGACGGGTCGGACTTCCGGCTGAACCTCGAGATCCACCTCTTCGGGGCGATCAACTGCACGCGGGCCGCGCTCGACGGGATGGTCGAGCAGGGATACGGGAAGGTCGTCAACCTCACCTCGATCCACACGAAGAACGGCGTCGGGATGTCCCCGCAGTACGACGTCGCGAAGTTCGGTCTCCTCGGGCTCACCAAGTCGCTCGCGCTCGAACTCGGCCGGGAGGGCATCAGAGTCAACGCCGTCGCCCCGGGCTGGGTCAACACCCGCATGACCGAGGGATTCGACCCGGCGACCCGCCAGCAGATCGTCGACCAGAACCCGCTCGGTCGGTTCGCCGAACCCGAGGACGTCGCCCGAGCCATCGCCTTCCTGTGCGCGCCCGCCAGCGACTACGTGAACGGCCACGAGCTCCGCGTCGACGGCGGGCAGGTCCCCATCGACAGCTGGAAACACCGCTATGACTGAGACGACGATGCCGGACCGGCCGAACGTCCTCTGGATCTGCACGGACCAGCAGCGGTTCGACACGCTCGGGTGTTACGGGAACGACTTCGTCGAGACGCCGAACGTCGACGATCTGGCCGCCGACGGGGTCAGGTTCGAACGCGCGTACGCCCAGAGCCCGGTCTGTACGCCCAGCCGCGCGAGCTTCCTCACCGGCCGCTATCCTCGGACGACCGGCGTCCGCGGTAACGGCCAGCCCATCCCCGAATCGGAGACGCTCGTCACGCGACGGCTCGCCGACGAGGGGTACGTCTGTGGACTCTCCGGGAAGTTGCACGTCGGCCCCGCCCATCCCGACAGCGTGGACCTGCCGATGGGCGAGCGGCGTATCGACGACGGCTACGCCGACTTCCAGTGGTCCCACGGCACGACTCACCCCTCGCCGGCCAACGAGTACCAGCGCTGGCTCGCCGAAGAGGGCGTCGAGTACGAGGAGCGGCCGGTCGAGGGCTGCGAGCACGTGACCGTCGGGATGCCTCCGGAGTATCACCAGACGACGTGGTGCGCCCGGAAGGCCGAGTCGTTCGTCGAGCGCGCGGCCGAGGGCGACGAGCCGTGGCTGTACTCGGTGAACCCCTTCGACCCCCACCACGCCTTCGTCGCGCCCGACGGGTACCTCCAGCGCTACCTCGACCGCCTCGAGGAGATCCCGCTCCCCGACTACGAACCGGGCGAACTCGACGACAAGCCGCCGTGGTACCGCGAGTGCCACGAGGGGGCCTACGCCAACCCGGATCTCTTCCCCTACGCCGAGATGGACGAGCGCGACCACCGACTCGTCACGGCCGCCTACTGGGCGATGTGCGACCTGATCGACGACGCGGTCGGTCGCCTGCTCGACGCGCTCGAGCGGACGGGCCAGCGCGAGGACACTATCGTGATCTTCACCTCGGATCACGGGGAACTGCTCGGCGACCACGGCGTCTACCTCAAGGGCGCGTTCTTCTACGAGGAGTCGCTGCGAGTGCCGCTCGTCGTGGACGGACCCGGGGTGGAGTCGGGCGTCGAGACCGACGCGCTCGTGGAACTCGTCGACCTGGCGCCGACGCTGATGGAGGCCGCGGGCGAGCCGGTGCCGCGAGCGATGCAGGGCGAGTCGCTGTGGCCGCTGCTGACCGGCGAGACCGACGCCGAGCGCCACCGCGACTCCGTCTACGCCGAGGCGTACGACGCCGTCCACTGGCAGGAACCGACCGACTACTCGACGATGGTCCGAACGGACGAGTACAAACTCGTCCGCCACCACCGGGCCGAGACCGGTGAACTCTACGACCTGAACGCCGACCCCGACGAGCGGACGAACCGCTGGGACGACCCCGACTACGACGACGTGCGCTCGGAGCTGCTGGCGACGCTGTCCGACCGGATGGCCGAGACGGCCGACCCGCTTCCGGAACGGCAGACGCCGTGGTGACCGCCGCTCCGCGCCGAGGGAGCCGTGACACCGCCGGGTGAACGTCGCCCTGTCGTCACACCTCACACGTGCGGCGATGGGCAAACATTTTGAGAGTGGGAATCCAGGGATCCGACATGCCTGGCGACCGGCCGAATATCATCTTTATCAACACGGATCAGCAGCGGATGGACACCATCCGGGCGCTCGGAGCGGACCACATGGACACGCCGAACCTCGACAGGCTGGTCGAGGAGGGGGTGACGTTCACCGACTGTCACATCACGGCGCCCTCGTGTGCGCCCTCGCGGGCGAGCCTCTTCACGGGGTATTACCCCCACACCACGGGCATCTACCGGAACGGCGACCGGTGGACGCACTCCTGGGTCGAGGACCTCTCCGAGAGCGGCTACTACACGGTCAACGTCGGGAAGATGCACACCGCGCCGTACGACACGCCGATGGGCTTCGACGAACGATACCCCGTCGAGAACAAGGATCGGTACCTGGGATCGATGCCGGCCGGCGAGCCGCCGCTGCCCGGCGAGAAGTTCTACCTCGACGAGTGGGACCGGGCGATGCAGGCGCGGGGCGTGCTCAAGCAACAGCGGGAGTTCTACCGCCAGTGGGACGACTACGAGGAGCGCCTGGGCGCCTTCGAGTGGGAACTCGACCGGGACACCCACCCCGACATGTTCGTCGGCAACTTCGCGACGCGGTGGCTCGACCACATGCCGAGCATGGACCGGCCGCTGTTCATGGAGATCGGCTTCCCCGGCCCGCACCCGCCGTTCGACCCCATCCCGGAGTACGCCGAGGAGTACATGGATCGGGATCTGCCGATGCCGACGGCCACCGAATCGGACCTCGAGAACCAGCCCGAGGCGATGCAGGCGCTCCGCCAGCACCACCAGGGGGTCGACCACGACTCGGTCACCCACGACGTCGAGGCGAGCGAGGAACAGCGCCACCGCCAGCGCGCCTACTACTACGCGAACGTCGCGATGATCGACGAGCAGGTCGGCCAGATCATGGACGCGCTGGAGGCTAACGGCTACGAGGACACCGTCGTCGTCTTCACCTCGGACCACGGCGAGATGCTCGGCGACCACGGCCACATCCAGAAGTGGACCATGTACGACGAGGTGACGAACGTCCCGACGATGGTGTGGTCGCCCGGTCGCTTCGAGGCCGACACCGTCGACGACCTCGTCTCGCTGTTCGACCTCGGGCCGACGATGCTCGAACTCGCCGACGTCCCGGTCGACGACTCGATGGAGGCCGAATCGCTCGTCCCGGCGCTGGAGGGCGACGACGAGTGGTCCGGTCGCGAGTACGTCTACGCCGAGCACGCGCAAGACGGTATCCTCCAGGGGACGGAGTTCATGACGATGGTCCGCAGCGACGACTGGAAGCTCGTCCACTTCGTCGACAGCGACGACGGCCAGCTGTTCGACCTGAACGAGGACCCCGAGGAGATGGACGACCGGTGGGACGACCCCGACGCCCAGGAGAAAAAGCGCGAACTGATGGACCGGCTGCTGACCTGGCGCATCCGCAGCGGCGTCCAGACGGCCGACTGGGCCGAGGACTTCCGGTAACGGTCCGGGGAGCAGCCTTAACTGGCGTCGAGCCGACCGCACCGATATGCCCGACGTGCAGAACGTCGTCGTGATCATGACCGACCAGCAGCGGGCGGACGCCTGCGCCCGCGAGGGGTTCCCGCTCGACACGACCCCCTTCCTCGACGAACTCGCCCGCGACGGGACGTGGTTCGACCGCGCGTACACGTCGACGCCGGTTTGCGCCCCGGCGCGGACAAGCTTTCTGACCGGCCGCTTCCCGACCGCTACGAACGTCTGGCTCAACGAGCAACACGAGGCCGCCCGGTACGAGCGCGATCTGTTCGACGTGATGAACGACGAGGGGTTCGCGACGGCGCTGGTCGGCAAGAACCACAGCTACCTCGATCCGGAAAAGGCCGACCACCGGGACCAGTACGGTCACTGGGGCGCCCAGAACGAGACCGCCGAAGCGACGATGACCGAGGCCGACGAGGAGTGGGAAGAGTGGATGGGGGAGCTGTCGCTGTTCGACGGCGGCGGCGGGTGGAGCAACGAGCCGACGCCGACCCCCGTGGAGACCCAGTGTGCACATCGCTGTGTCTCGCATGCGCGGGAGTGGATCGAGTCGCTGGACGACGACCGGTCGTTTTTCACCTGGCTATCGCTGCCCGAACCGCACAACCCCTATCAGGTGCCCGAGCCGCACTTCTCGCTGTTCCCGCCCGAGGAGCTGCCCCCGGTCGAAGCCGGTCCGGAGGGGCTCGACGACAAGCGGTTCAAGTGGCGCTGGCTCCGCGAGATCGGCGTCGCGCGGGCGCTCCGGGAGGCGCCCGACGCCGACTACGACGACGAGGTCCTGCCACGCCTGCGGTCGCTCTACTACGGGATGCTCCGGATGGTCGACGACCAGGTCCGCCGGTTCGTCGAGTTCCTCGACGACGCGGGGTTGCGCGAGGAGACGCTGCTCGTCTGCTGTTCGGACCACGGCGACTTCGTCGGCCAGTACGGCCTGATGCGCAAAGGAGTCGACCTGCCCGAGGCGACGGCGCGCGTCCCGCTGTTGTTCGAGGGTCCGGGCGTGGAGGCCGACCCCGAGCCGAGCGACGCCCACGTTTCGCTGGTCGACGTCTTCCCGACGCTCTGCGAGGCCGTCGGCGCGGACGTGCCGGCGGGCGTCCAGGGACGCAGCCTCTGGCCGCTCCTGACCGGCGAGGGGGAGGTCGACGCGAACGAGGCGTTCTCGAGCGTCTACGCCGAGTGCGGCTACGGCGGGCGCCACTCGACGCCCGCGGACGTCCCGCCGCTCGCGGAGGCGTCGAAGAACGAACTGAACGAGCACACCCAGACCGGACGGACTGCGATGGTCCGCCGTGACCACTGGAAGCTCGTCGTCGACGCGGAGGACGGCCCGAAGCTCTACGACCTCGAGACCGACCCCGCCGAGGCGACGGACCTGAGCGACGACCCCGAGCACGGCGACGTCTTGCGGGACCTGCTGGCCGAGTTCGCGTCGTGGTCGCTTCGGGTCCGCGACACGCTCCCGGAGGTCTATCCCGTCGACGACCTCCCGGCGGCGTTCGACGGACCGCCTGGGCAGCGCTGACGGCGGCCCGGACGGAGCGTCGGAGCGGTCGACGCCGGCTCGCACCGACAGCGCCCGGCGAATCGGAAGGTCCGGTTCGCCGGACCGGCCGCGACCGACGCGAGAGCGGTCTTCCGCCCCGGCGCTCAGTGGGCGCTGGCCAGCGCCGCGACCTGTTCGGGAGCGAGCGCGAACGCGAAGGTGGACGACAGGTCGACGTTGCCGCCGAAGTGCCCGCTCCAGAAGCTCTGCTGGGCGGTCCCGAGTTCACCGCCCCAGTAGGCCCCGCTGACGGTGTCGTAGCCGACGTCCTCGTTCGCGGCGACTTCGTCGCCGTCCACGTAGAGTCGCAGCGCCCCGTAGTCGAAGACGACGGCGACGTGGGTCCACTCCGTCCGGTCGAACGGCGTCGAGACCGTCGCCTGATCCCCGCCGTTCACCGTGGCGGCCTGTAGCGTCCCGTCCTCGATCCGCACGGCCATCCCGTTGACCGCGGCGCCCTGGTTGTAGAGGACCTGGCTGCCCGCGGTGTCGGACGGCTTGATCCACGTCGTCACGGTCCGGGCGCTGAAGGCCTCGGAGAGGAACTCCTGCGGTCCGGCCAGGTCGACGAAGTCGTCCGTGCCGTCCAGGGCGACGGAGTGGCTGCCCTCGACGACCGTCTCGTCGTCGAAGCTCGCGCCGTTCTCGAGGGTCGCCGTGTGGCCGTTGCCCGTGCTGTCCGCGGTCGTCCCGTCGAACGTCCACAGGGCCTCCGCCGCGGAGTTGAGCGTGTCCAGCGTCGCTCCGTCGACGAGTCGGCGCCGCTCCCCGTCGCTCTCGTAGTCGACGGCCGCCTCGAGTTCGACGCTCCCGCTGGCGTCCGCCGCGGGCGTGACCTCCCACGACGCGCTCACCGACTCGCCGTCGGGGACCGCGTCGAAGGTCGTCTCGGTCGCGGCGCTAACGCTCCAGCCATCGGGAAGGTCGGTCAGTTCCATCGCGAGGTTCTCGAAGGTGGCGCCGTCGTCGGCCCGCAGGTCGGAGAACGTGGCGCTGACCGTGAAGGGGTCCGGGTCGCTCCCCGCGGCGTACAGCGAGGGCGCGTCGACGGCGAAGCTCCGGGTCGCGATCGCCTCGACGTCGTCGTCGGAGAGCGCGAGGTTGTAGACCGCCGTCGCGTCGACGTTACCGCCGAAGAACTGATCTTCCTCGCCCCACGGCGACGTCGTCGTGTTCGCGCTGAGTTCGCTCCCGGCAACGTGGCTCGGGACCGTGTCGAACCCGGCCTCGGCCGTCGCGGCCTCCTCGCCGTCGACGTAGAGCCGGAGCGTCCCGCGGTCGAAGACGAACGCGACGTGGGTCCACTCCGTCCGGTCGAACGCCGTCGAGACCGTCGCCGTCTCCTGATTGCGTGCGACGATGGCCTCGAGGGTTCCGTCGCGGATCCGGACGCCCGCGCCGCTGATCGTTCCGCCCTCGGCGTAGAGCATCTGGTCGCCGCTCGTCGAGTCGGGCCGGATCCACGTCGCCACCGTCCGCTCGGTGAACGCGTCGTGGAGGATGCCCGAGCCGAACCCGGAGATCTGCGCGTAGTCGTCCGCGCCGTCGAGACGCATCGAGTAGTCGGCCTCGACGGCCGCCTCGTCGTCGAAGTGCGCGCCGTTCTGCAGCGACAGCGTCGCGCCGTAGCTAGAGGCGTCCTCGGAGCTGTTCTCGAGGCGCCAGTAACCGAGCAGGGCCGCGCTCACCGAGCGCGACTCGTCGTACTCGTAGCGCTCGCCGTCGATCTCGTACTCGACGGTCACGTCGAAGGTGACGTCGCCGTCGGCGACCGAGTCGGGCGTGACCTCCCAGGTCGCGGTCGCGGACTCGCCATCCGCGACGGTGTCGAACGACGTCTCGCCGGGCGACTCGACGGTCCAGTCGTCGGGCAACCCGCCGGAGACCGAGGTCGTGACGTTCTCGACGGGCATCGCCTCCGCCTCGGCGCTCTCGGGGTTGGAGACGGTGACGGTCACCTCGAACGGCTTGGCGTTGCCGAGGAGGCCGCCCGAGACGTACGACGGCGGGGTCTCGACGTCGATCACGAGGTTCCCCATCACCCGCCGGGACTGCTCGATGAGCGACTCGTGGGCCTCGCGGACGCGCTCGAGCCCGCCGTCGACGGCCGTCGGCTTGAGCACCTCCCGGTCGTAGGTGATCATCCCGTTGCAGACGTTCTCGAGGTCGGTCGTGGCCGTGTACACCGAGGCGCTGAGCCGCTCGCCGACCATGAAGTCGGCGAGTTCCTCGACGCGGTCGACGTACGTGTCGAGGTACGTCTCGGCGCTGGCGTCGCTGCCGCACTCGCCCCACTTGTGCTCCGGGAGGACGAGCGACGGCGAGGTGTACTCCCCGAGCGCCGAGACGCGGTCGGGCTCGGACTCGGGGATCTGGTACCAGGGCGTCCCGTACTGGTGGACGTCCTTGAAGTCGCCGACGCCGGGGTCGCGGTTCGTCCCCACGTCGTAGCCGCTGTGGGCGTCGACCAGCCGCTCGGGATCGAGGTCGGCCACCGTCTCGGCCAGTTCGCGGACGTAGTCGAGGTTGTCGTTGTTGATGCCCCAGCCCTCGTTGATCGGTATCCAGACTGCCATCGAGGGATGGGTGTCGTGCTCGGTGACGACCTCGCGGAGCTCCCGCTCGAAGTTCTCGAGGGCCGCCTCGTCGCGGGGCGGCGTGTCGAAGGCCTCGTGCATGTTCGGCATGTCCTGCCAGACGAGCAGACCCAGCTGGTCCGCGTGATAGAACCAGCGCCTGGGTTCGACCTTGACGTGCTTGCGGACCATGTTGTACCCGAGCTCCTTCTGGTACTCGAGGTTGGCCCGCAGCGCCTCGTCGGTGGGCGCGGTGTAGAGCCCGTCGGGCCAGTGGCCGCTCTCCAGCGAGCCGAGGTGCCAGACCGTCTCGCCGTTGAGCGTGGGGCGTGCCGTCCCGGCGACCTCGCGCTTGCCGAGCGAGCGCATCCCGAAGTAGCTCTCGACGCTATCGAGGAGCTTCCCGCCGCTCGACGAACCGCCCCCCGAGCCCCGTTCCCGCAGGTCGACCCGCAGGTCGTACAGATACGGGTCCTCGGGCGACCAGCGGTGCGGGTCCTCGACGGGGAGTGCGAGTTCCTCGCCCGGCGACCCGGTTACGCGACCGACCTTCTCGTCGGCGTCGTCGTAGGCCGTCGCGACGACCGTCGCGTCGGGGGCGTCCTCGTCTGCGGTCGCCGCGTCGACGGTGAGTCTGAGTACGTCCTCGTCGAGGTCGGGGGTCAGCTCGAGGTCCGCGACGTGCGGGTCGGGCACGGGTTCGAGCCACACCGTCCCCCAGATGCCCGACGAGGGGGTCATCTCGAGGGTGTTCTCGCCCTCGTACCCCGTACCGACGCCCTGGCGGCCTTTGGGCTGGGTGCCGATCGGTTCGGTGTTGACGCCCGTGGGATCGTAGACGCCGACGACGAGTTCCTGCGGCCCGCCCTCGACGAGGGCGTCGGTCACGTCGGCGACGAAGTGGTCGTAGCCGCCCCGGTGACTGGTCACCTCCTCGCCGTTGACGTAGACGGTGGCCTCCCAGTCGACGCGTTCGAAGTGCAGGAGGAGTCGCTGGGCGTTCGGGTTGTTCTCGCCGTCGTCGGGATCGGCCGTCGGGAGGACCCACTCGTCGTCGACCTCGAACTGCCGGCGGTATCACATCCAGGTCTCGTGGCGCTTGACGCCCGAGAGGCCGGACTCGACGGGATACGGGACCAGGATGCGCTCGTCGAGGTCCTCGCCGACGGGCGGGGACTCGTCGCTCGCGGCGCCGGCGAACTGCCAGACGCCGTTGAGGTTCTTCCACTGCTCGCGGCGGAGCTGGGGCCGCGGATACTCGGGACGGGCGTTGTCCGGCCCGACGTCGTCGGTCCACGGCGTCTCGAGCTGGACCGGTTTCCGGTCCCACTCCCCCGACCGGGTCGGTTCGGCGGCCGCGCCGCCGACGAGGTCGCGGGCGCCCCCGGCGCCCAGCGCCCCCGCCGCGGCCAGTCCGTTCAGGAACGACCGCCGGTCCACGCCGTCCGCCCGATCGCGTTCCCCCGTTCGGTCTCCCCCAGCTGGTCGCGTCTGCCTGTTCTCGGTCGCGTCGTCTGCGTCGTTTCGGTCGGACATGAGTGCCTCTCCGTGCGGCGAACGCACGCACCGCTCACCGCCGTCTGCGCCCGTGTGTGCCACTCTGGATCCGAGACGGCGAGCTACTTGCGCGATCCGTGCGACAGGTCAACGAACAGAGGCAGAGTAATAATAATTTGTGGTGGTTCGCCGTTCGAGAGGGGTCGGGCGCGTTCGAGACCGACGCCGGTCCGGACCGCGGTGTCGACCCCGGACGGGCCTCGGGGCGAGAGGTGCGACGAGAGCCGCTTCGGTGCTGGGTCAGGCCTCGCCGCGGAGCCACGCGTCGGCGTCGCCCCGCTCGTCGCGCTCGCGCAGGTCCTCGAGGAACGTGACGAACGTGTATCGCCCCTCGTGCCCCAGATCGGCCCGGGTCTCGTCCATCGTCGACTCCTCGAAGCCGCCGCAGTAGTTGATCGCCTCGGGCAGGTCGAGGTCGTACGTCTCGACGAGACGCCCGGCCTCCGGAACGTACTCCTCCAGCACGCCGACCGGGTCGTCGGACCACCGCTCCAGTTCGTCCGGCGTGTACGGGTCGTCGCGGATCGCCGAGTACGCGCCCCACTCGATCGACTCGTTCTCGAGTGCGGCCTTCGTGACGCCGACCACGTCCCGCCGGTCGACGGCGTTGCGCAGCAGCCGCTCGCCGTACGTCTTCCGGTCGCCGGTGTGGATCGCGAACGCCGCCGGCCGCACCGCGATCGCGCGCAGGTCGTGGTTCGCAGCGAAGTACTCGCTCGTCGTCTCGCCGACCGTCTTCGAGAACGCGTACTTGCCGCCGACGCCGGCGAGCGCGGCCTGGCTCGAGAGGAAGACGACCGTCGAGACGCCGTGTTCGACGGCGGCCTCGAAGACGTTGTAGGTCCCGTTCACGTTCAGGTCCCAGTACTCCCGTTCCGTCCGCGTGTCCGTGTGGACGCCGTGCCACGCCGGCGTGTGGACGATGGCGTCGACGCCGCGAGCGGCCTCGTCGACCTGCTCGGGGTCGCGTACGTCGACTCGCGCGAACTCGGCGTCCGGTCGGTCGGCGCCCGGTTCCTCGACGTCCGAGAGCCGCAGGTCGTGGTCGTCGGCCAGTACCGGGGCGAGCGCGGTGCCGAGGCTGCCCCCGGCGCCGGTGATGAGGACGCGCATCGTCGCGAGTACGCGCGACAGGAGCGTAAGTGTTTCCGCGCCGTCGAGGCGGGCGGCTCGCCGCTCCGCCTCCGGTCGCCCGGGGGCGGTTCCGTCACCCGAAGACCCATGTTCCGCCCCCGTGTCCTGTCGTATCATGTCACGCGACGCCGCTGACAGCCGCGCAGCGAGCCGTCCGAACGTCGTTCTGGTGATGGTCGACGACATGGGGTACGCCGATATCGGCCCGTACGGCGGCGAGATCGACACCCCGAACCTCCGGTCGCTGGCGGACGACGGGCTCCGGTTCACCCAGTTCTACAACTACGCGCGGTGCTGCCCGACGCGCGCGTCGCTGCTCACCGGACTGCACCCCCACCAGACGGGGATCGGTCACATGACGAACCCGGCCGGCGACCCGGACGGGAACGACCGGGGCGTTCCGAGTTATCAGGGCCATCTGAACGAGCGGTGCGTCACGATAGCCGAGGTTCTGGGCGACGCCGGCTATCGTACGATGGCCAGCGGCAAGTGGCACCTCGGGCAGCATCACGAGGGCGACCGCCCGCCCGAGCGCGGGTTCGACCGCTACTACGGTCACCTCTCCGGCGCCGCGAACTACTTCGATCCGTCCGGCGAGCGGGGGCTCTCGAGGGGGAACGGGGACCCCGGTAGCGTCGACCCCGAGAGCACCACAGACCGGCGATACTACACAACGGACGCGTTCACCGACCGCGCCGTCGACTTCGTCGCGGACGCGACCGACGCCGGCGACGACCCCTTCTTCCTCTATCTGCCGTACAACGCACCCCACTGGCCGCTCCACGCCCACGAAGACGTCGTCGAGGAGTATCGCGGCGAGTACGCGGACGGCTGGGACGCGCTACGGGAGGAGCGCTACGAGCGCCAGCTCGAGATGGGGCTGTTCGACGAGGAACGGGCGCCGCTCTCGGAGCGCGTCGGCCCCGAGTGGGACGATCTTTCGGAGGGGAAACGCGCGGAGATGGCCGAGCGGATGGCGATCTACGCCGCCCAGGTCGACATCGTCGACCGGAGCGTCGGACGGCTCGTCGACGCCCTCGAAGCGCGTGGCGAGCTCGACGAGACGCTGTTCCTGTTCCTCTCGGACAACGGCGCCTGCGCCGAGTTCGACGTGCTCGGGAGCGGCCCGGCCGAGGAGCTCAACGAGGCGGGTTCGCCGCTCGTCCTGAGCTACGGGGAGGCGTGGGCCCACGCCTCGAACACGCCGTTTCGCAAGTACAAGCACTGGGTCCACGAGGGCGGCGCCGCCACGCCGTTCGTCGTCCACTGGCCGGACGGGCTGGACGACCCGGACGGCGACTGGCGCCGCCAGCCCGCGTATCTGCCCGACGTCATGGCGACGGTCGTCGACGTGGCCGGGGCCGAGTACCCCGACTCGCGCGACGGCGTCGACGTCCCGCCGATGGAGGGGACGAGCCTCCTGCCCGCGTTCGACGGCGACTCGCTCGACCGCGACGAGCCGCTGTTCATGGAACACGAGGGGAACCGCTTCGTCCGCGACGGGCGGTGGAAGCTCGTCTCGGCGGGCGAGGAAGCGGACTACGGCGGCCCCGACAACTGGGAGCTGTTCGACATGGCGACCGACCGGACGGAGTCGACGGACCTGTCGGCCGACCACCCCGACCGGGTCGAACGGCTCCGCGAGGCGTGGTGGACGTGGGCCGAGCGCGTCGGCGTCGTCCCCAACGGCCGCGGTGTCGAGAGCTACGAGGACTACCTGGAACAGGTTGGGCGCGGAGAATAGCGGTCGAGGGGCGGCGTCCCCTCGGAACGGCTCTCAGGCCGACGGGACGGTCAGCCGGACCATCGAGTAGGGATCGAGCGTGAGGTCGACGGCGCCGTCGTCGACCGTCGCGTCGGAGTACTCGGGCGTGACGTGTTCGGGGTTCTCCCGGGAGTTCTGTGCGTGCCACGTGTCGGCGCCGAGCGTCGCGACCTCGGCCTCGTCGCCGGCGTCGAAGCCGCCCAGATCGACCGACACGTCGATGGGCTCCTCGTGGCTCGTCCGGTTGACGAGGACGACCCGCAGGGCATCCTCGCCCTCTGTCGCCATCACGTCGACCGCGGGGACGTCCTCGACGGGGCTGATCTCGCGGAACGTGCTGTCCGTCGAGATAGTCCCACACTCGACGTCGACGCCGACGGGCGTGTCGCCCGCGAGCGCCGTCGTCAGCGCGCGTCCGTAGTGACACGGATCGGCCCAGACGCGCTCGCCGGACTTCTGGAGGCCGCCGCCGTGGTTGACGCTGGCCGAGTGGGTGAGCATCTCGGCGAACTCGCCCATCCGGATCATCTCGTTGCGGATGCAGGCGTTGACGGCACCGTAGAAAGGGTCGGTCATAAGCTATCTAACGTCAACCAGTAGC
>JBDGSU010000051.1:0-23243 GCA_042217395.1 Halosimplex sp. | reverse complement strand
TGACTTCCAGCTCTTGCTCCGAGCCGACCAACAATCCTCTACCCAAGAGCGTAATTCAGTCGAAGATGGTTATCCAACCTGGCATCCTGCCTCGCTATCCTTTCGTGCGATGGTCCTTTCGTTCATCTTCATGGAGATTACGGGCGACTCCTACGCCGCTTTCGCACGACGACTGACGCGGCAGCCCGAGATAGCAACTGTCTTCGGTTTTAGCCGAGTGCCCGACGCATCGGCGTTCTCAGGGGCCTGGCGGAATCGATTTGACGACGCTGTCCAGGAGTACGTGCAAACCGCGGCTCACTTCGTCGTCAAAGAAGTCCACGATTTCGACATCCCTGCGCCCGAAGTGCGCCCCAAGGAGGAGATCGTCAACGAGCCTTCAGTAGAGGAGGACTCAGTGAAGGACGACTCGTTCTCACAGGACGAGATCGTCCAGACGACGCGACTCGCCCGTGATCACGCCTTCGGCTACTTCGAGTCTGGCCGTGCCGCGAACGCCTCCTACGAGGATACCCAGTTCTTCGAGTTGCAGACGTTCATGGGGATGGTTCGGTGCGGCACCGCACAAGGAGCCGCGCGCTTCCAGTATCGGCGTGGTGAAAGCTACGGGCCGCATGGCGACACTCACCTCCGCGCTGTCAAACAGTTCGACTCCGAGACCCTCGTGGATGGCTTCAATGAGACGACGGATCGTTTGCTCTCAGTTATCGCCTCCGAAGCGTCGTTCCGCCGGCCCGTAACTGCCGCCATCGACATCACGACCGTTCCCTACTACGGGGATGTCGAGGAAATGCCGATGGTAAGTGGGACTAAGGACGGCGAGGGTCGAGCGTTCAAATTCGCGACGCTGTCGATTATCGGGCAGAACATCCCACTCATCTTGGCTGTTGAGCCAGTACGTGAGAGTTCGTCGTGGGACGAGAATCCGCCCAATCGAATCCACCGGGTCGTCAGGCGACTCCTGCTACGCGCAAAAGAACACGTCCCGATCGAGACCGTGCTGTGTGACCGGGAGTTTGACTCAATGCGCGTCTTCCAGACCCTCTCGAACCTGGATGTGAACTACCTCATCCCGAAGCGCATCACCAGCTCCGAACGCGAAGTAATAGAGCGGATGGACGAAGACGACCAAGAGGTAGCTGTAGAATCGGCGTCCGTGCACGTCGAGGCGGGCTCACACCCGATGCGATTCTTGTACGTGCCGTCGTCGAGTGGTGAGGGGACGACTGTGTTTGCGACGAATCTTCGGGTTGGGCCGGATGAGGCTGAGACGTTCTGTCGCCGCTACAGCCGCCGGTGGCAGATCGAGAACGAGTACAAGAGTATCAAGGGAGATTTCCTCGCGAAGACCTCCTCGAAAGACTACCGCGTTCGCTTGTTCTACTTCGTGTTCGCTGTACTCCTCTACAATATCTGGAGGCTTACGGACTTCCTGCTGAAAGCGGGTGTCGATGGCGAGATGGAGTATGCGCCTGTGTTAACCGCGGGTGAATGTGTCGAGATCGTCGCCTCGGCATTGATCCCACCCGACTAACCGGCTGAGTCCCCGTTGAGTCTGGAGCTCAGGAGTGGCGACACTATTCAGAAGCGCCAGAATTCACGCAATTTCTCGCGTCTATCCGATAATCCTGTCCATACCGGTTCGATATCGACCGTCGACCGCCGAGAAAACCGTGTGTCAACGTAGATTTACTCCAAAACTGGCCTATCCTCCGAAACTGTGGCCCCCGTTGAACACGATTCCGTATCGCGATATATGATTTATGGCTCCCGACGTCCGTTCCCGTCGAGCGCGGTACCTGCGGTCGCTGGCGGCGATCGCGGGTCGACTGGCGTTCACCGGTCGTACTGGCTCGGTAGGTACAGCATCGCGTAGGCCGCAAAGAGGGTCCCGGCGACCCCGACCGCGACGAGGTACGCGATCGGATTCAACGACGTGACGGCGGCGACCGTTGCGCCGACCGCGGAGGCGGAATTCGAGAGCCCGACCGACGACGCGTAGACGAGCGCCAGTGCCGCCGCCACGAGCGCCAGGTCGAGCGCGTCGCGTTCCTCGATCGCCATCGACCGATCGCTGGACCTCGACCGCCATAGTTGCCACGGCCGGTCCCGCGGACGCTCTCCGAATCTATCCACCCATCGCTCCGGGTGGCCCCACGATCGGTGCTCGCCGACCGATAACGGGACAGCTGTGGTAGGCTGCGAACGCGTTTGTGCGGTCGATCGGACGCGATCGTACGATCGTCCGAGCCACGTCTTTCAGTTCTAGCGGGGCCGACCTCGGTCGCGAGCGAGGAGTACAGGCCCGGCGGGGTGAACCGGGACCACCGCCCCTCGTCACGTGCCTGTGTGAGCTGTGTATCGCATATCGCTATAGCGACTGTCCGGATGCCACCTCGCTTCCCGGACCCGCGTTCGACGGGCGCGACCTCGGAATATCGCGATGGTTCGATGGCGTATCAGATACATTTCTATACAGTTCGAAATTAGTTTCCGAGCTCACTCTTTCTTATCTATTTCGAAGATCGGCTGTAATATCTCGTCTGTCTCGGTCAACGCTGGGGTCCGACCGGCGAGAGTCTACCGTCCGATACCTTCGGATCTCGGCGGAAATTTACCGGAGAGAACTCGGTAGTAGACATATCGGCGATTCACACGCCGCCTTCTCAAATGCAGCATATTTATATATCTTCTTACTTGTGCGTATTCATAACGAGATTCTATCATTTATCGAGTCGGTCCGATTCCGTTGGCCGCTCTCTCCTTACAATCGTATGGTCGGAAGGGAATCGGGACCCGACGAGCACCCGCCGTTGGTCCGTCGCAAAAGTCCGCGTCACGGGGGATCGTCGTCCGTTCGACGGTGGGTCCGTCGCGGCAGCCAGATCGGTGTTTCCCTCTCGCCAATGACGGATCGACGACCGGCGACCGCCAGCCGGCGGTGGCGGACCGACGCGCAGGAGGCGACGTTCCGCCTGTGACTCCGGGGATCGGCCGCCGCACCGTCGTACGGGAGTGTATTCGGGCTCGAACGCCCGCTGGCAGGACCCGGTGGTGGCAACCGCCGTTTGCCAGTCGGAAACGAACGCGACGATAGCGCAGACTGTTTGCACCGGTCAAACAGTCCGGTGGTCGAGTTCCCGCGAGTAACCGCTCGGAACCGGAGCGTGCACAGAGCGGGCGCGTCAGCGCGTCTCGCCGGTGGCGACACTGTTAAGACCGAGAGGGGGAGTTTTGAGCGTATGCGACAACAGTCGCTGAACGGACGCTGGCGATTTCGGCAACTCGGCGACGAGACGTGGCTCGACGGCGAGGTGCCCGGCGGCGTCTACTCGGATCTGCTGGCCGCGGGGGAGATTCCCGACCCGTTCGTCGCCGACAACGAACTCGACGTCCAGTGGGTGGGCGAGACCGACTGGGAGTACCGTCGCACCGTCGACGTCGACGAGCGCCTCCTCGCGCACGACCGGGTGATCCTGCAGTGCGACGGACTCGACACGGTCGCGACGGTCCTCGTCGACGGGGAACCGGTCGGCGAGTCGGTCAACATGCACGTCGGCAACGAGTTCGACGTCGCCGACGCGCTCGACCCCGGCGAGAACGAGATCACCGTCCGCTTTCGCTCGCCCGTCGCGTACGGACAGGAGCGAGCTGAGGAGTACCCCTACGAAGTCCCCTCGATCAGGTATCCCGTCGATCAGCCCGGTCGCCCGTTCGTCCGGAAGGCCCAGTGTCACTACGGCTGGGACTGGGGCCCCTGCCTGCCGACGATGGGCATCTACCGGGACGTCTCGCTCGTCGCCTACTCCGACCCCCGGGTCCGCTACGTCAAGACCGAACAGGACCACGACGGCGACGGCATCGACCTGACCGTCCGCGCCGGGGTCGACGCGCCGACGGCGGGCACCTACGACGTGTCCGTCGACGTGGCCGGGACCCGCCGCACCGAGTCCCGCTCGCTGGATGCGGGCGATCAGGAGGTGGAACTCGCGGTTCGGATCGACGCCGACGACGTCGAGCTGTGGTGGCCCAACGGCTACGGCGACCAGCCGCTCTACGACATCTCTGTCCGCGTCGGCGAGGGTCGCGACGCTCACGAGTACACCGACCGCGTGGGCTTCCGCGAGGTCGACCTCGTCGTCGAACCCGACGAGGCGGGCACCTCGTTTTACTTCGAGGTCAACGGCGAACCCGTCTACGCGAAGGGGGCGAACACCATCCCGACCGCACCGCTGTACGGCGACGTGACCGACGACCGCTACGAGCACCTGGTCCGCAGCGCCGCCGACGCCAACATGAACATGCTCCGGGTCTGGGGCGGCGGCTACTACGAGGACGAGGCCTTCTACGACCTGTGTGACGAGTACGGCGTCCTCGTCTGGCAGGACTTCATGTTCTCCTGTTCGTTGCACCCGGCGAACGAGGAGTTCCTCGACACCGTCGAAGACGAGGTCCGCTACCAGGTGCGCCGGCTCGCGAACCACCCCTCGATCGCCGTCTGGTGTGCCAACAACGAGAACGAGGAGGCCGCCCAGAACTGGTTCGTCGACCACCCCCACCACGCCGAGCACCTCGAGGACTACCGCGCGCTCTACGAGGAGACCGTCGGACCGGCCTGTCGCGAGGAGGACCCCTCGCGCACCTACTGGCCGGGATCGCCCTCGAGCGGCCCGGACGAACTCGAGCCGTACGTCTTCGAGAAGGGCGACATCCACTACTGGGACGTCTGGCACCAGGGCGAGCCCTTCGAGGACTACCTCACGACGACGCCGCGGTTCGTCTCCGAGTTCGGCTACCAGTCGTTCCCCTCGCTCGACTCGCTGCGGACCGTCCTCGACCCCGAGGACCTCAACCCCACCTCGCCGCTGATGGAACACCACCAGCGCAACCCAGGGGGAAACACCACCATCCTCCGCCGGATGGCCGATTACTTCCGAATGCCCTTCGACTTCTCCGATTTCGTCTACCTCTCGCAGCTGCTCCAGGCCGAGGCGATGTCGACGGCGATCGAGTACTGGCGCCGGCGCAAGCCCACTACGATGGGCGCGCTGTACTGGCAGCTCAACGACCTCTGGCCGGTCGCCTCCTGGTCGTCGATCGAGTACGACGGCAAGTGGAAGGCCCAGCAGTACGCCGCCCGCCGCCAGTTCGCGCCGCTCTTGTGCTCCTTTCACCCTTCCTTCGAGGGCCGCGACGGCGTCGACAACGCGCAGGCCGAAGACCCCGAGGACGTCGACTGGGGCGACGTGACCGCCCAGACCCTCTGGGTCACCAGCGACCGGACCGAGCCGCTGTCGGGCGAGGTCTCGCTGACGGTCGTCACCGTCGACGGCGAGACCGTCCACGACGAGACCCTCGCCGTCGACCTCCCGGCCCACGAGAGCACCGCGCTGACGACCGTCGAACGGGACGCCCTCCCCGAGGACGTCGCGCCCGAGGAGGTCATGGTCCGCGCCGAGTTCGAGGCCGTCGATGCCGGCGATAGCGTGACCGGTGACCGCGCCGACGCGAGCGACGACCGCGCCGCCGGCGAGGGCTCGACGCCCGAGTCGTATCCCGCGACGGCCTTCTTCGCGGACTACAAGCGCCTCGCCCTTCCCGAGGCGGATCTCTCGGTCGAGATAGACGGCAGCGAGGTGACCGTCGCGGCCGACGCGGCCGCGCTGTTCGTCGAACTCGACCCCGGCCGGATGCCCGGCGCGTTCTCGGACAACTACGTCCACCTCGCGGCCGGCGAGGAGCGGACGGTCGCGTTCGACGCCTACGACGACCGCCGCGACGCGCTCGTCGAGGCCCACCTCGCGGACGACCTGTCGGTGCGCCACCTGCGCGAGACGTACTGAACCGGGCGACGCCGGCCCGCCGGTCGCCGGTCGAGACGCGAGGCGACCCCGCTTCCGGCAGCGTTATACGCCGCTCGGTCCACGCTGAGCCTGTATGTCAGACGGAGTCACGTCCCTGGCCGAGTACCGATCGGCGCTCGAGGAGACGCTGGCCGACAACGTCCTCGAGTTCTGGTTCCCGCGGTCGATCGACGACGAGCACGGCGGGTTCCTCACCAGTTACGACCGCGACGGGGAGTTCGCGGGGAACGGGCACAAACAGGTGGTCACGCAGGCGCGCATGGTGTGGCTGACCGCCCGCCTCGCCCGCGCGGGATTCGGAGACGAACTCGGAGACGAGAACGGCGACGAAACGGACGAGTATCTCGCCATCGCCGAGGACGGCTTCGAGTTCCTGGTCGACGCGATGTGGGACGACGACCGCGGGGGATTCTACTGGGAGGTCGAGCGCGACGGGACGACGAGCAAACCGAACAAACACCTCTACGGACAGGCGTTCGGCATCTACGCGCTGTCGGAACTCGCGCGAGTCTCCGACGACGACCGGCCCGGCCAGTACGCCCGGGAGCTGGTCGACCTGCTCGACGAGCACGCGAAGGACGACGCCCACGGAGGGTACGTCGAGTACTTCACGCCCGACTGGGAGCCGGTCACCGAGGGACAGACCTACCTCGAGAACATCGAACCGGACTGGTCGCCCAAGGAGTCGGGCAACAGCGTCCTCGACCCGACGCTGAAGCTCACCAACACCCACCTCCACCTGATGGAGGCGTTTACCACCTACTACGAGGTCTTCGAGACGGATCGGGGCCGCGAGCGACTCCACGAACTGTTCGACGTCGTCACGAACACGGTCTACCGGAAGGGTCGGCAGTTCTGCACCGACAAGTACGACCCGGACTGGACGCCCAAACTCGACGACGAGGCGTTCCGGATCGTCTCCTACGGCCACGACCTGGAGGGGGTGTGGCTCGCCATGGAGGCCGCCGAGGCGCTCGGCCTGTCGACCGATCTGTACACCGAACTGTTCGAGACGCTGTGGGACTACTCGCTCGAGTACGGTTACGACGAGGAGCGGGGCGGCTTCTACTTCTACGGCGGGTTCGACGAACCGGCCAGTTTCAGGGTCAAGGCGTGGTGGGTCCAGGCCGAGTGCATCACGAGCGCGCTCCGGATGTACGAACACACCGGCGAGGAACGCTACCTCGACGTCTTCGCCGATACCTGGGACTTCCTCGACGAACACCAGATCGACCGCGAGCGCGGCGAGTGGCACTCCGGCGTCACCGACGACCTCGAACCCGTCGGCCGCAAGGGCGCCGTCTACAAGGCCGCCTACCACAACGGCCGCGCGCTGCTCGAGTGCGTCGAGGCCATCGACCGCCTCTGAATCGAACGTATACGATATCAATTTATACTATTCGTCTGGTTTGTTCGTCTCTCGTCCGTCTCGATACGGGGCGACTCGCCCCGACAGACGGGGAATCCGGCTCGGGCCCGACGGCGAGTCGCATCTCGAACGAAAAACGGCTATCTCGCGGTCGAACGTGGCTAAAGAGACGTTATCTGCGTCGCGATATCTGAGCGTCGTCGTGACGCGGTCGAGTCGGAGTCCGCGGTCGAGATTGGAAATGGGCCGCAGATTCGACGGTCTGGCGAGCGACCGATCGGCCACTCGTGAGACGGCCCGATCGGCGGATGCGATCCGGGTCGACGGATCCGAGAACAACGTATAAGGTGGCTGTTGGGTCGAAAATATCGTACGAAATCTATCAGTCGTATCGAGGCCGAACAACCGGGGTCAGTTCGCGGATCGTCTCGGGGATCCGCTCGGGTCGGAGCCGCGGCTCACCCGGTCTGGTCGGCGACGATGTCGTCGGCGGCGTCGACGAACGCCTGTTCGTTCCCGGCGGGGACGGTGGCGCCGGCGGCGATGTCGTGGCCGCCGCCGTCGCCGCCGACCGAGCGGGCGGCCCCGCCCATCACCGCAGAGAGGTCGAGCCCCTCGCGGACGAGCCGTCCCGTCCCGCGGGCCGAGACCTTCGTCTCCGTCTCGTTCTTGCGGGCGAAGGCGACGATCGGTTTGTCCGCGGAGACGCCATCCGTCCCGAGGGCCATCCCGGCGACGATGCCGACGATGGTCTCGCGGACGGCGTCGCCGGCGTCGAACCACTGGAGGTGGTCCTCGTGGGTGACCCCCTCCCGGCGGACGTACTCCAGGCCCTCGGAGAGGTTCCGGCGGTGGTTCGCGAGGAGCGTCTGGGCGCGGTCGAGCGCACCGTCGCGGTTACCCAGGCAGACGCCCAGGCCCACGTCGGCGCGCTCGTATCGCGCCGTGGCGTTGAGCAGCGTGGAGAACTCGCTGGCGTCTCTGAGTTCGGTCCCCCGGAGCTCGTCGACGAGTTCGTAGGTGGTTCCGACGAGCGTGTTGATCTTCGCGGCCGGGACGCCCCGCTGGACGGCGTGTCTGACGAGCGCGCTCGCGACCGTCTGGCGCTCGTCGTCGGCCAGATCGACCCACGTGCGCCACTCGCCCGCGGACTTCAGGTCCAGGTCCAGCCCCTCGAGAAAGCGGATCGACCCCGCCTCGTCGCCGGAGACGCCGGGGATCTGGACCTCGGTCGCGTACTCGAACAGTTTCGGGAGCGGCCGGGTCTGTTTCCCGTACAGCGAGAGGTCGGTGCCCTCGACGAGGACGCCCGCGTCGACGCCCTCCGCGACGATCCCCTCGTTGGCGCCGACGAGCTCGCCGCCGACGGCCTGCATGTCGCCGACCGCCCCCACCACCGCGAGCGCGGCCAGGTCGCGGTTGTCCGCGGACTGCCCGCTCCGGTCGGCCAGCGCGCGGGCGAGGACGTAGGCGGCGCCGGCGCCCGAGAGTTCGGACGCCCCGTTTATCCCCTCCAGCAGCGGGTTGAGGTGGTATTCGGTCGCCGCGTCGGCGGGCTGGTGGTGGTCGGCGATCACCGGCTCGAAGTCGCCCGCTCGCTCGTGGGCCGCGATGGCGTCCAGTTGCCCGCTGCCGAAGTCGGTGAACAGGACGGTGTCGTACTCGCGGGCGGCGATGGAGGCGATCTCGGTCTCGTCGAGCTGCTTCTTGAAGACGGTCTCGAACTCCAGGCCGGCCCGCTGTAGCGCGGTCGACGCGACGGCGGCGCTGGTCAGCCCGTCGGCGTCGATGTGCGAGGCGAGCAACACCCTCTCCGCGTCCAGCAGTCTGTCGGCGCAGGCGCCCGCGCGATCGGCGAGGTCGGGGACCGGCCCGGTCGTACTCATGGTGGAATCTGTATCGCGGCTCCGGGTTTAACTCTCCGGGTCGGCGGTGGGGCCGCCCGGCAGCCGACCCACGCGGTCGGCCGTGGGGCCACCGTCGCCGCGGTCCCGCCATCGCCGGATTCGCCCGCGTAGGCGCCACCTAATCCGCCGTGTGGGTGAAAGTACCCCGGGACTTATTGTATCCGGATATGTACGTCTCGCCGTCATGTCAGAGATGACGAGACGTGGCGTCCTGCGACGCAGCGGGGCGCTCGTGGGGGGAATCGCCGTCGGAACGCAGGTGACTGCCGCTGCGCGAACCGACCGATACATCGTCCAGACCAGGGGGAACCGGTCGCTCGACGACGTCGACGTCGTGCACGAACTGCCCGGCGTGAAGTTCGCCGTCGTCCGCGCGGAGGAAGACGAACTCGAGGACTCGAAGGCGGTCAAAGACTACGCGGTCGACACGGAGATGGTGCTGAACGACCCCGAGCCCAACGCCGAGGTGCCTGCGTTCGACGCCGACGAGTACGAGGGTCAGCCCGGTGACTCTCTCCAGTGGGACAAAGACGACCTGAACGTTTCCGAGGCGCTCGAGGTAACCGAGGGGGAGGGATCGCGCGTCACGATCATCGATTCGGGGATCCTATCCGGGCACCCGGACCTCGACGTGAACGAGGGCCTCTCGCGGAACTTCACGGACGACGGCGGGGACTTCAACCCGGTCGGCGGCGACGACCACGGGACTCACGTCGCGGGGATCGTCGCCGCCAACAACGAGGCCGGACTCGGCGTGAACGGGACGGCGCCGGAGACGGATCTGGTCGCCTGTCGCGTGTTCTCCGCCGAGGGCGGCGCCGCGTTCGGCGACATCCTCGCGGCGATCGTCTACAGCGTCGCGATCGACGCCGACGCCGCGAACCTCTCGCTGGGCGCCTATCCCGTGCCCCGTCAGGAACTGGGATCGTTCTACGGGAATGTACTCAACTCCGTGATGACCTACGCGAACGCGGAGGGGACGCTACTGGTGATCGCCGCCGGCAACGACCCGGCCGACCTCCAGCGCGACAGGAACCTCGTCTCGCTGCCCGCGGAGGGTGCCCAGGGGCTCGCGGTGTCGGCGACCGGTCCGGTCGGCTACGGGTGGGACGCCGCCGACTGGGGCGGCCCCGCACCGCCGCAGTCGCCGGCGTTCTACACGAACTACGGGACGAACGCTCTCACGCTCGGGGCGCCGGGCGGCGACGCGTCGCAGACGGTCATCGAACAGATGGCCGCGAACGAGGACGACGATCCCGACAACGACGAACCCGTCCCCGACAACTGGTTCTACGACCTGGTGTTCAACACGGTGTTCACCTACGAGGACACCGACGGTGACGACGAACCCGACACGCAGGTCCCGGGCTACGGCTGGAAGGCGGGCACGTCGATGGCCGCCCCGCAGGTGACCGGCGCCGTCGCCCTGGTGAAGTCGGTCGTCCCCGAGATGAACCCCGACCAGGTCGAGTCGCTCCTGAAACGGACCGCCGACGTCCCCGAGGACTACGAGAAGCCGTACTACGGCGGGGGTTACCTCGACGTCGTGAGCGCCGTCGAGGAGGCGGACGGCGACGGGGACGGCGGGAACGGAACCGACGGGAACAACGGGAACCGCAACGGACGCGGCAACTGACCGCCGGGTCCCTACGCGCCGTCGCTCGACTCGTCGACGACCGCCCGTGCCAGCGCCTCGAAGTCGGCCACCTCGGGGATCACGTCGACGGCGATACCGACGTCGGCGGCCGTCTCCGCCGTGGGATCGCCGATGACGCCCACGGTGGCGTCGGCCAGCCCGTCGATCGCCTCGGAGCGGACGCCCCGCTCGTCGGCGGACGCGAGGAAGTTTCGGACGGTGAGCGAGGAGGTGAACACGGCGCCGTCGAGTTCGCCGGCGGCGGCCAGTTCGGCCGACTCGCCCGCACCGTCGGGCCGATGCAGCCGGTAGATGACGGTCTCGTGGACGTACGCGCCGGCCCCCGTCAGCCCGGTGAGCAGGACCGCCGAACCGTGGTCGCTGCGGGCCACCTCGACGCGGGCGCCGGCCACCTCCGCTTCGAGTGCCTCGACCAGTCCCGCCGAGGAGAACTCCGCGGGGACGCGGTCGACGGCGTAGCCGTGCTCCCGGAGGGCGTCGGCGGTCGACTCGCCGATGGCGCAGACCGTCGCCGCGCCCGGTTCCCAGCGTTCTGCGGGTCCGCCCGCGGCGGCGCGCTCGCCGGCGACGAGTTCGACCCCGGTCTTGCTGGTGAACACCGCGTAGTCGGCGTCGGTCCTCGGCGAAGCGCCCGTCGGATCGACGGTCAGCAGCGGGTCGGTGACGGGATCTGCGTCCAGCGACTCGAGCAGTTCGACGGCCGCGTCGAGGCGCTCGTCGGGCGGACGAAAGACGGCGATCCGCGGGCGGTCGGCGGCGCTCATCCGCGGATCACTCCTCGGCCTCCCCGCCGTCCGTTCCGCCGCTGGCGTCCGCGTCGTCCGCGTCGTCCGCGTCCGGTCCGTACCCGCGAAGGAACGCCGCGAGGCGCTCGCGCTCGCCGGCGACGTCGCCGACGACGGTGACCGCCGGCGGCGAGATACCGGCCGCGTCGCGGGCGTCGACGATGGTGTCCAGCGTCCCCGTCGCGACCCGCTGGTCGGGCCAGGTGGCCCGTTCGACGAGTGCGACGGGCGTGTCGGGGTCCATTCCCGCCTCGCGAAGCGCGGCGGTGTACTCGGGGAGTCTCCCGACGCCCATCAGGACGACGATGGTCCCGCCCGTCGCGGCGAGCGCCGCCCAGTCGACGGCCGAATCCTCCTTCGTCGGGTCCTCGTGCCCGGTGACGAACGAGACCGAAGAGGCGTACTCGCGGTGGGTCGCGGGGATGCCCGCGACCGCGGGGCCGGCGATCGCGGAGGTGACGCCGGGGACCACCTCGAAGGGGACTTCGCGTTCGGCGAGGTACGCGGCCTCCTCGCCGCCGCGACCGAAGACGAACGGGTCGCCGCCTTTCAGCCGCACGACGGTCTTCCCCTCGCGGGCGAGCTCGACGAGCCGGTCGTTGATCGCCGACTGGGAGGTGCGCTCGCCGCCGGCGCGCTTGCCGACGTCCTCGCGTTTCTCCGCCGGGATCAGTTCGATGATCTCCGGGCCGGGAAGCTTGTCGTGGAGCACCACGTCCGCCTCGTCGAGCAGCCGGCGGGCCCCGACCGTCAGCAGGTCGGGATCGCCGGGACCCGACCCCACCAGGTAGACGGTGCCGGTCACTCGTCGGCCCCCGCGCCGTCGCCGCTGTGATCGCCGGCTCCGTTTCCGTCCCCGGACTCGGGCGTCCCGGGCGAAGCGCTACTGGCGCCCGAGGCCTCGTCGGTCCGCCGGCGCGCTCGCGCGATGATCTCGGCCGCGCCGGCGTCGGCGAGGTCGGCGGCGAACTCGCGGGCCGCTTTCGGGTGGCGATTCACGGGCAGCTCGCGCGTCTCGCGGACTTCCTCGTCGCCCTCGCGGTCGAGCACGCGGACGCTCGCGCGGACGACCGACCCCTGGAGGACGGCGTAGATGCCGACGGGGGCGACGCAGCCGCCGCCGAGCTCGCCGAGGATCGTCCGCTCGACGGTCGCCTCGATCCGCGTCGGCGGGTGGTCGAGCACGCTCCGCAGGTCCTCGGCGAGTTCGCCGTCGCGGGCGGTCACCGCGAGCGTCCCCTGGCCCGGCGCGGGGACGAACCGGTCGGGCGCGAGCTGCTGGTGTTCGACGTGGTGGAGCAGCCCCGCTCGCTCGAGCCCGGCTTCGGCGAGGACGACGGCGTCGTACTCGACGTCCGGCTCGCGCTGGGCCGCGCGCCGTTCCAGTTCCGAGAGGTCCTGGAACCACTCCTCGACGGTGCGGTCGTACTCGCGGTCCTCGTCGGCCGCCTCGTCGCCCTCGCTCGCGTCGCTCAGGTGTTTGTACTCGGCGAGCTCGTCGACCTCGTCGTCGGCCGCGGCCTCGACGCGGCGTTCGTGTTCGCGCACGAGCGGCGGCGCCAGCAGCTTCTCGATGCGCGTGTCGACGTTCCCACGGAGCGGCTGGACGTCCAGGTCGTCGCGCTCGGCGAGCAACTGGGCGCTCCGGCGGAGACTGGAGGTGCCGACGGTGGCGCCCTCGGGGAGTCCCGAGAGGGACGCGCCGTCCCGGGTGACCAGCACGTCCCGCGGGGCGGCGCGTTCGGGGACGCCCGCGACGACCATGTCTTCGGGCAGCTCGGTTGGCACGTCCTTCATCGAGTGGACGGCGGCGTCGCACTCGCCCGCCAGCACCTCCTCGTCGAGCGCGCGGACGAACGCGCCGGTCTTGCCCAGTTCGTGGATGGCCTCGTCGGTGATCTGGTCGCCTGTGGTCTCGACCTCGACGAGTTCCACGTCGAAGCGGCGGTTCTCCAGTCGCTCCTTGACGGTGGCGGCCTGACGCATCGCCAGCGCCGACCCGCGCGTCCCCAGCCGCAGCGTCGTACTCATTGGTACGCACTCGGCCGCCCGACGTGAAAAGCTCACCAGTTCCGGGTTCGGCCTTTTTGCCCATCTCCTCCGAGGGTGTGCGGGACCGACGGTCCCGCTACCCGCGAGCGGACGCCCCGCTCGCAGCGAGCGCAGCCAGGGAGGGCGGCGATGAAACCGGCGGCCGTGCTCGACGGATGTACCGGCGTTCGAAACCGTCGGTGCAGAAACCTTGATTGGAACTCGCTCCGACGGCCCGTACATGAGCGCAGACGACTGCATCTTCTGTCAGATCGTGGCGGGAGAGATCCCGAGTCGCACCGTCGCCGAGACCGACGACGTGCTCGCCTTCCTGGACGCGAACCCGCTCGCGCCGGGTCACACGCTGGTGATCCCGAAGGAACACCACGAGCACGTCCAGGACATGCCGAACGACCTCGCGGCCGAGGTCTTCGCCGTGATGCAACGGCTCGTCGGACCGGTCGAGTCGGCCGTCGACGCCGACGGGTCGACCGTCGCGTTCAACAACGGCGAGGTGGCGGGTCAGGAGATCCCCCACACGCACGGCCACGTCGTGCCGCGCTTCGAGGACGACGGCGGCCGCCCGATCCACTCCATCTTCGGGGAGCGCCCCGACCTGGACGACGGCGAACTGGACGACATCGCCGAGGCCATCGCCGACAACGCCGAGTGACGCGAGTCGCCTGACCCGCCGGGTTCCGGAGAGCGAACGGATCGGCCGGAACGAGTCGCCCGAGGGACACGTACCTTTTTCAAGGGGTAGGAGCAACGCCGCCACATGGCGGGAACCGAGACGCGGGGGAGCGAACGGCGGGGGACCGGCAACGTGTACGCGATCGCGGGCGGCGTCGGCGGCGCGGGGGCGACGCGACTGTCCGTCGAGTTCGCGGGGGCGCTGGCGCGCGACGGGCGCGATACCGTCGTCGTGGACGCGTCTTTCACCACGCAGGGGCTGTCGTCGGTGGTGTCGGGCCGGATCGAACCGGACGTGACGCGCGTGGTCACCGACGACCGGCCGTTGCGGGAGGCGACGTCGCAGCTCTCGCTCGAGGTGCCGGGGTCGGTGTCGGTCGCGCCGGCGCGGGCGCCGTTCGAGCGACTGGCCCGGGCGAAGACCAGCGAGTGCGCTCGGCGACTCGCCGAGCGGGTATCGCGGGCGGCCGACCGCTACGACGCCGTGTTCGTCGACGTGCCGCCGGTCGGCGCGAACCAGGCGGTCGCCGCGGTGACCGCCGCCGACGCGGTGGCGCTGGTCGTCCCCGACAGCGAACGCGGCACCGACGCGGTGCCGCGGCTGCGCGACAGACTCGCCGACGTGGACGCGGGCGTCGACGCGGTCGTCGCCAACCGCGCCGACCCCGACTCGCCGGTCGTCGAGGCGGCCGACGCGGCCGTCCCGACGAGCGAGCGGGTCGCGCTCACCGGCGCGCCCGCGTCGGTCGAGACGAGCGAGTTCTCGCTGGCGGTCGGGTCCGCCGTCGAGGCCCTCACCGGCGTCGAACTCGACCTCCCCGAACCCGAGTCCTCGTCGGTCACCGACTACCTGCCGGGGTAACCCCGCCGTCGCCGCGCGAGCGCCCCGTAGGGCGGTGGTCCGATTCAGACGGACTCGTGGGAGACAGACGGTTCGCCGATCACCGCTGGGGCGGTGTGGTTCACTCGCCGTCGTGCTGGTCCGACCCGGCGCTCGAGCGCTCGCGGGCGAGCGCCCGGACCGCGAACTCCTCGAGCAACAGCAGCAGGTTGTACGTCGCCGTGGCGACCGCGCCGACGGCGAAGAAGGTGAGAAGCGGCGCGACGCCGGCGGCGGCGTCGAGCGAGAGGTCGACGACGGCGAGCGCGCCACCGGTCGAGACGACGTGGATCGCGGAGACGACGAGCGACGACGGCGACTCGTCGGTCGTCATCTCGGTCGAGAACCCCCGGAACGCCAGCGCGGCGAGCAGGCCGAACCCGACGAGCGACCCGGCGACGAACGCCAGGATCCGCGCGACGCCGGGCACGCTGTAGGAGTGGATCAACAGCGCGCCGCTCCCCCAGATGGTGAGCGTGTACCCGTACGCCTGGGACTCCGAAGAGAGGTTCGAGCCGAGGCGCGTCCGGAGCTCCATCGGCGGAAATTACGGCGCTCCGACGGATAAATATTCGATCCCTCGGACGGGCGATTCCCGATCTCGCCGCGCGCGCCGCGAAACCGAGCCGCCCTTACCGCGAGCGCGCGAACGCCGACGTGATGACAGTCGTCACGAACGGGGGCGTCGACCTCTACTACGAGGCGCGGGGCGATCCGCGCGCGCCGGACGACCTCGACCGCGAGGCGGACACGGTGGCGTTCGTCGAGCCCGCCGGCTACGGCGCGTGGGTGTGGGGGTGGCAACACGCCACGCTCGTCGAGGGCTTCGAGACGGTCACGTGGGACCTGCGGGGGACCGGACGCTCGGACGCGCCCGACGGACCGTACGCGGTGGCGACGCTCGCCGGCGACCTCGAAGCGGTCCTCTCGGACCACGCCGTCGCCGACGCTCACCTCGTCGGCGCGGGGCTGGGCGGGATGATCGCGCTCGAGTACGCCGCCCGATACGGCCGCGCCGCGTCGCTGACGCTGTTCGGTACCGCGGCCAGCGGCGACCGCGTCGACGAAGACGCGCTCGATTCCCTCTTTGCCCCCCGCGACGACCCCGACGCGCTGCGGGCCTCGCTCCGGAACGCCTTCGAGGCCGATATCGACGCCCACCCCGAGGTCGCCGACGAGATCGTCGGCTGGCGCCGCGAGGAGGACGCCGACCGCGCGGGCTTCGAGGCCCAGGCCGCGGCGATGACCTCCTTCGACCGCTCGGACTCGCTGTACGAGATCACGACGCCGGCCCGCGTCTACCACGGCGTCGGCGACGCGGTCGTCCCGACCGAGGCGGGCCGGGACCTCGCGGACGGACTTCCCCGCGGCGAGTTCACCGCCGTCGAGGGCGGTCACTGCTGCTTCATCGAGGAGAGCGCGGCCGTCAACGACGCGCTGCTCGGGGACTTCGAGCGCACCGCGTGACGTGGGGCCGAGACCCCGGGTGAGGGGCGCTCGCCGGCAGGGATTCGCAAGCCGCCGGTAGTTTTACGCTCGCGACGGTCGTCGTCGGGGACATGTCGAACGACGATACCGACCGGGACGAGCCGGCGGACCCGGACGAGCCCGATCCCGATGACACCGAGTCCGGGGAGTCCGCGGACGGGCAGCCCCCGGCGGACGGCGACGGCGCCGACCCGAGCGGGGAATCGGACGAGGGAGACGGACGGGTGAGCGACAGCGTCGACGGGGACGGATCGACCACCGACGACGGGGACGGATCGACCACCGACGACGGCGCGAGCGGCGTCGACGACGGTCCCGACCACGACGCCGGCGGGGCGGCCGGTTCGAGTGCGAGCGGACAGAAGGGGCCGAACGAGAAGTTCTGCGTCGAGTGCGGTGCGGTCATCAACGAGAACGCCGAGATCTGTCCGGAGTGTGGCGTCCGCCAGCCCGGGACGAGTTCGGGCAGCGACGAGCGGATCGTCGCGGCGCTGCTCGCGATCCTGCTCGGGAGCTTCGGCGCACACAAGTTCTACCTCGGGAACAACAAGCTCGGCGTGCTCTACCTCTGTTTCTTCTGGACCGGGATCCCGGGCATCGTCGGGATCGTCGAGGGCCTCATCTACCTCACGAAGGACGACGACGAGTTTCGCCGCCAGTACGTGGACGAGTGAGCCGGTCGAGGCCGGGCGGCCGAACGGCCCGTCCGCCGGTCGTCACGCTCGCTCGCGTGCCGGATCCGTGGCCCGCGCCCGCCGCGTGGCCGTCGAACTCCGAGCGGGCCTCTCGCGCACCGGCCGATACCTCCTCTCCCATCACGAACCACACGAGTACGACCGCTGTCACCGCCTCGCCGTCGGCGGCCGGACGGTCCGTCTCTGCGCCCGCTGTAGCGGCGTCTATCCCGGTATCCTCGCAGGGGCGGCGCTCGCCCTGACCGACACCGCGCCCGCGGCGTGGCCGTGGCTGGTCGGCTGCGGGCCGGCGCCGGCGCTGGTCGACTGGGCGGCGACGACGCTGACGCCCCGACGCGGGACCAACGCCGTCCGGACCGCCTCGGGCGCCCTGCTGGGGCTCGGCTACGGGGTCGCGGTCCCGTGGTTCCTGACGGCGCGGCCGCCGTGGCTGCTCGCGGTCGCGGCGGGCTACGGCGGGATCGCCGCGGCGCTGTTGGTCCGTTCGCGAACCGGGGACGCCGACGAATCGACCGACCGCGACGGCGAAACCGCGGACGAGAACCGGTCGCGGGGCGCGTAGTACTGCCAGTGTGGACAGGCTTTTACTCGCCGAGCGTCTGGAATCGGACGATGACACGGCCGCGCATCGCCCTGCTGAACGGCGCCCACGAACCCGAGGGCAACCGGCGCAACTTCCGCCGGGAGCTAGACGCCGACCTCACCGAGTTCCACCTCCCGGGCGGCGACGTCCCCGAGCGGTTCGACTTCGACGGGGCGGTCGTCACCGGCTCTCGCGCCTCGGTCTACTGGGACGAGGAGTGGATCGGCCCGACGAAGGAGTGGGTCGAAGCGGCCGTCGACCGCGGGCTCCCGCTCCTGGGCGTGTGTTACGGCCACCAGCTGCTCGCCGACGTCCTCGGCGGTCGCGTCGAGGACATGGGCGAGTACGAGATCGGCTACCGCACCGTCGAGCGCACGGGCGACTCGGTCCTGTTCGAGGGCATCGACTCGGAGTTCACCGCCTTCACCACCCACTCCGACGTCGTCGCCGAACTCCCGCCGGGCGCCGAACCGCTCGCGAGCAACGACTACGGCGTCCACGGCTTCCGGAAGGGACGGGCCTTCGGCGTCCAGTTCCACCCCGAGTACGACGTGGAGACCGCCGAGACAGTCACGAAGGGCAAAGACCTCTCCGAAGAACGCATTCAGGGAGTCCTCGACGGGATCACGCCGGAGAACTTCGCGGCGGCCTGCGAGGCCAAACAGGTCTTCGACAACTTCGTCGCGTTCGTCCGCGAGGTCGACGTACAGGGGATCGAGTCTGCCGAGGCCACCGAAACCGCCGACGAGGACGTCGTCGCCGCGGACGACTGATTCGGTCGGGTCGGCGTATCGATCCGGCCCGGGCCCGCAACCGTCGGGCGATGTCGGAGGGGATTTATCCGATCGGGGTATCACGCCGTACACGGGCAATGGAGTCTGCCTGACCCAACCGCCGAGCGCGTCGGCTGATGACTCCTTCTCGCTTCGCAAGCCATGTCAGCGTCAACAGACGAGGCCCATCCCCTGGTTCGAGTCGAATCGGTCGTTCTGATAGCCATCGGCGGGTTCGCCGGATCGAACCTCCGGTTTTTCACCGCGGGGCTCCTCCCGGGGATGCCCGGCACGCTGGTCGTCAACGCGCTCGGGAGCTTCGCGCTCGGGTTCGTGCTCTACGAGACGATCTACTCGGGCGTGCTGGCGACCGAGACCCGCGCCGTCGTCTCGACGGGCTTTCTCTCGTCGTTCACCACCTACAGCACGTTCGCCCTGCAGTCGGCCCGCGCGGGGCCCGCCCTGCTGGTCGCCAACGTCGTCGCCAACTACGCGCTCGGCTTCGCGAGCGTCCTCGTCGGGCGCGCGCTCGCCCGCCGCGCCGACCGGCGGTGATCCCGATGACCGCGATCGACCCGGCCCATCTCGTCGGGACCGGCGGCGCGATCGGGGCGTTGCTCCGGACGTTCGTCAGCCGGCGCGTCGACCGCGAGGAGTTCCCCACGGGGACGTTCGCAGTCAACGTCGTCGGGAGCTTCGCGCTCGGGCTCGTCGCCTTCCTCGATCTCGGCGACTCGGCGGCGCTGCTCGTCGGGACCGGCGCCTGCGGGTCGTTCACCACGTTCTCCTCGTTTTCCTTCGAGACCATCCGCCTCTGGGAGACCGGCGAGCGCTTCCGGGCGGCCGGCAACGCCCTCGGCAACCTCCTCGGCGCGGGCGTCGCGCTCGGCCTGGCCTGGGGCGTCGCGCACCTGCTCGCGTAGCGGCCGTCCCGTCCGGAGACGACCGACGGTCCGCGCCGGAGTGCCGCGGGGAACCGACCGCGGTCAGTCCGCGTCGTCGATCCGGACGACGTGGACCGGGACCGACGCGTGCCGGAGGACCTTCTCGGTGATGCTGCCGAGGAGGACGCGGTCGAACCCCGTCCGGCCGTGGGTCCCCATGACGATCAGGTCGACGTCGTTGTCGTCGACGTACCGCAGGATCTCCCGGTGGGGCACGCCGCTGGTGACGCCGGTCACGGCCTCGAGGCCGGCCTCGTCCGCCGCCGCCCGGACGGCCTCGACGGCGTCGTCGCCCTCGGTCTCGAGCCGGTCCCGCAGCGAGACCCACTTCGACTCCGGGAGCGTGTTGTACTCGCGGGTGTCCACGACGTAGAGCCCGTGGACCGTCGCCCCGGTGAGCCCGGCCAGCCCGACGCCCTCCCGGATCGCCTCCGCCGCCCCGTCGCTCCCGTCGGTCGGGATCAGGATGTTGCGGTACATACGGGAGCGTACCGGACGGAGTCACTTGAAGGGTGCCCCCGAGCGACGCCGTCCAGCGAGCGCTTTTCACGCCAGCACGCCAAGTGCGGCCATGCTCGACTACGTGGATCTGGAGACCGACCTGGACGAGGAAGAGCGGCTCGTCCGCGACACCGCCCGGGAGTTCGTCGAGGAGGAGGTCCGTCCCGACATCGGCGACCACTTCGAGGCCGGCACCTTCCCCGAGGAGTTGATCGCGGAGATGGGCGAACTCGGTTTCTACGCCCCGAACCTCGACCACGAGGCGACGGCGGGCGTGAGCGAGCGCGCCTACGGCCTGCTGATGCAGGAACTGGAGGCCGGCGACTCGGGCGTGCGCTCGATGGCCTCGGTCCAGGGGGCGCTGGTGATGTACCCGATCCACGCGTTCGGCTCGGACGAGCAGGTCGAGCGCTGGCTGCCAGACCTCGCTGACGGCTCTGCGGTGGGATGCTTCGGCCTCACAGAGCCCGACCACGGCTCGAACCCGAGCGGGATGGAGACCCGCGCCGAACGCGACGAGAGCGGCGACGGCTACGTCCTGAACGGGTCGAAGACGTGGATCACCAACGCCCCCATCGCCGACGTGGCGCTCGTGTGGGCTCGGGACCGCTCGGCAGACGGGAACCCGGTCCGCGGCTTCCTCGTCGAGACCGACCGCGAGGGCATCGCGACGACCCACATCGACGGGAAGCTCTCGATGCGCGCCTCGGTCACGGGCGAGATCGGCCTGAACGACTGTTTCGTCCCAGACGAGGCGGTCCTACCGGGGGTCTCGGGGATGAAGGGGCCCCTCTCTTGTCTCACGCAGGCCCGGTACGGCATCGCGTGGGGCGCGGTCGGCGCGGCGCGCGACTGCTTCGAGCAGGCCCGGGAGTACGCGACCGACCGCGAGCAGTTCGGCGGGCCGATCGCACGCTTCCAGCTCCAGCAGGAGAACCTCGCCGACATGGCGACGTCTGTCACGACCGCCCAGTTGCTCGCCTACCGCCTCGCGGACCTCAAAGAGCGGGGCGAGTTGCGTCCCCAGCAGGTCTCGATGGCCAAGCGCAACAACGTCGCGGCCTGGCGCGACGTGGCCCGCACCGCCCGGGAGATGCTCGGCGGCAACGGCATCACCACCGACTACTCGCCGATGCGCCACCTCGCGAACGTCGAGACGGTCTACACCTACGAGGGCACCCACGACATCCACACGCTCGTCCTCGGCGAGGACCTGACCGGTATCCCCGCCTTCGAGTGACCGGCCGGACCGAACGGCGGCGGTCGGCGGAACCGTAGACTCGTCGTCGGCTCGCTCGTGAGACTGCAAACTAGAGCCACCTTTTTCATCGTCGCCTCTCCTCGCTCGCTGCGCTCGCTGCGGGGAGGCTCCTCGAAAAAGATGGGGCAAAAAGGGCCGAACCCTCCCTTCGGTCGGGTTCGGTGAATCGCGCTCACCGCGTTCGCGCGAATGTGAATGATACGTTTGCAACCCGCACTAAGCGCCGCAGGCCGAACGAGAACCCCCTCTTCCGTACGAAGTGGGGACCCAGTACCGAGCACCGGCCCGTCCGAACCCCGAGGATTAAGCGAGCGGCCGACGACGACACGGGAGATGGCAAACGGGTTCGTCGGGTTGCTTGCGGTGTTCGTGTTCTTCGGGCTGGTCGCGGCCTCGCCGGTGGTCGCGCTGGCGGGGTGGGCGCTCTCGACGCGCCGGGACTACTTCGGGGACGCGCTGGGTGCCGTCGCCGCCGTCGGCGTCGGCCTCGTCGCGGCCGGTGCGCTCTCTCTCGCGCTGTTGGTCGACCCCAGCGCCGGGCTCGCGTTCGCCGCCGTCGCCGTCGGCGAAGCCCTCGTCGTCGCCGCGTTCCCGGTCCTCATCGGGCGGCAACTGCTCGAACGCTGGACGCTGCTCGACGCCGACGAGGCGCTGGAGTACGCGACGCTCGGCTGGCCGGTGGCGATGGTCGTCACCGCGGTCCTGTTCGTCGCGCCGGGCGGGCTCTCGCGATACAACGTCCTCTTTCTCGACGGCGCCGCCGCTGCGGTGGCGTGGCTATCCATCGCCGTGGTCGTCACGCTCGGACCGACCGTCGCCGGTCTCGGCCTCTACAACCTCGTCGAGCGGTTCGCCTGATCGACGGGTTCGGGGTGGTATGCGAGTGTATCAGTAGTTTCTCGTCAGGGTACTATGGACTGAAGTCAAGTGACCGCACGTATCGGTGAGCGTTGAAAGCCCTCGGCTCACTCCGTTCGCCGAGACACCGGGAGAGCAAGCTCTCCCGGGCCCTGTCTCGCTCCGCTCGACAGGACACCAGGACCGCACAGCACAGTACCGCACCGCAAACTGCCACACACCTCCCCAGTCGATTCCCTCGCTCGTTTCACTCGCTCAGTCATCCACCGTCAGAGCAAGCTCTGACGAGCCTTCGCTCGTTCCACTCGCGAAGATAGCGAGGGACCTTCGGTCCCTCGGACCGTGCGAACGGGCGCTTCGCGCCCGTGAGCAGACCTCGCACGCTACTGTCGCGGCACGAGGGCCGCGACAGCGCGCGCCACCGCAATTGCTCAGTCTGTCACCTGTAGCGAACACCGAGGACACTCAGCCGGGCGGTATAAACACCTGGAGCGGCTACGCTGGCGTATGTCAGAGAACGAGGAGCGACTCCCCGAGACCGACGAGGAGTGGCGCGAGCGGCTCACCGAGGATGAGTACAGGGTCCTGCGCGAGCGGGGGACGGAGCCGAAGTTCAGCGGCGAGTACCTCGACGTGGACGACGACGGCGAGTTCACCTGCGCGGGCTGTGGCGCGGTGCTGTTCTCGACCGACCAGCAGTTCGACTCCGGCCACGGCTGGCCGAGCTTCTTCGACGTGGTCGAGGCAGGCAACGTCGAGACGCGGCTTGACACGAGCCACGGCATGCGTCGGACGGAGGTCGTCTGTGCGACCTGCGGCGGCCACCTCGGTCACGTCTTCGACGACGGTCCCGAACCGACGGGCAAGCGCTACTGCATCAACTCGGCGGCGCTGGATTTCGAGGGCGAGGCGCGAGGGGAGTGAGCGCCTCGGAAAGCGAACGGCGAGCGAAGC
>JBDGSU010000010.1:0-24189 GCA_042217395.1 Halosimplex sp. | reverse complement strand
TAGACGAGGACATCGTCGAATACGGCGATGAAGACGATCCAGCGATCCTCTGCACGGATCAGTACACCATCTACGACGGAATCGACGAGTACGACGAGATTGATGGCCATCTCGCCATCAATCACGACGAACACTACGTCGTCGGTGATGCTCACACGAACAGCTGTGAGAACCGCCACAGCTTCCTTCGCAACTGGTTGCGAAGGTTCCGAGGCGTCTCAAAACACCACTTACAGGGCTATCTGAACTTCCTCAGCCTCACACTCAACACTGACCACTGGTTCGAGAAAATCCTAAGTACTGACTTCTACAGATGAGCGCTCGATATAGAGGTCGCTGACCTGCCCGCTCGGGCCGTCCGCGCGGTCCGGGACGAGGAACGGCGAGTCGGTGTTGCTGGTGATAGAGACGTTGTCGACGGTGACGTCGTTACCGGGGTACCGGAACCTGAGGCCACGCCCGGTCTTGGCGCCGTTGTAGTAGGCGGGAACGTCCTCCTGGACGATGACGCTGTTACGGATCGTGTCACCGTCGCCGCCCAGACGAACGGCGTCGATGTTGTTGTTCTTGAAGAAGCAATGCTCGACGAGGACGCGGCCGCCGCCGGCGCCGTCCCGACCGTACGCTCCCGCGTAGAGGCCGTTGTTCGGGAACCCCTCGATGTGACAGTCCTGGAGGTGGACCGTCCCCGCGTGTTCGGGCCCGACGTAGATGCCGATCGCCCGCCCGTGACCGACGTCGCCGTCGGGGAGGTTGAAGTTGTCCAGGGTGACCGTCGAGTCGGCGTCCCGAGCGTCGAACCGGAACCGGCTCTTGTTGTCGTTCGAGTCGACGGGCCCCCGGATCGTGACGTTTCGGACGGTGAAGTCCCCACCGCCGACCGCGTACGCGCTGACGTTCCAGTAATCGCCGCTGTACTGGAAGGTCACGTCGCCGTCGCCGACGAGCGCGGCATCGCTGTAGCGACCGCCGATCCCCGAGCCCTGCCACTCGTACTCGCCCTCGGGAACGTGCACTTCCGTCCCGTCGGTCAGATACTCGGCCAGGTAATCGTCGATTACCTCGCCGTCGGACAGTCCCTTCTGGCCGAGGTCTACCGTGGATGCCGCCTCGACGCCGCTGACGGCTGTGGAAGAGAAGAGCGCACCGGTGGCAAGGCCGCCGGCGAGTAGCTTCATGCATCCGCGGCGGCTGGTAAGCTGTCGTTTCTCGTCTTTAACGCGGTCCGTATCTCGTCCCATCGGCTGGTATGGTCGTCTTAACCGGCATAAAGCAATCTGCATGTTCGTTGTCGGTACGGACCACATAGATGCGTCGTAGTCGCCATCTCACCGCGGCGTAGTCTCGTCTTACCCCGAGATAGATGGCGGAGAACTATCTCGATCGACCGGGTATGTGTCTTCTACTGACCGAAAGAGGCTGTTAACTAGCGGATCGAACCGAGTTCCGTGCGGGACGCTCTCTCGCGGTGGGGGACAAAACGTGAACTTCGAACGCCGCGTCCGCGGCGCTTGACGCTGGCGGGATCGGATCCGGAGTCGAGACGAACGCCGCTCGGCGAAGCGAGGTGAGCGAAACAGATCGCTCTAACGCGTTATCAAGAGCGAGGTGGATGTCAGTTCGATTGGGAGCTGCAACTCACCTCGCCGCCTGTGATCAAATCGGAAGTGGTCAACGTGGAGTTGGACGTCACGATGGGGTCTCCCGTGACGTTGATCTCGGAATTCGTCACCGTCGATCCACGCGAGTCGACGAAGTAGAACCCGTGTCTGTTCTTCCCCTTCTGCTCGACACACAGGTTCTCGAACACCGACCTGTCCCGGCCGACAACGTGGATCGCCCGCCCTCCGGCCGCGTCGCCGAGGATAGAGACGTTCAGACACCGGAGCCTGGGGTTCCGGTGCTCGAGTTCCGGAACGTCGCTCGGTGGCTTGGCCCGGATCGCGGGAACGTTGTCGGTATCGACCCGGATAGCGGTATCTCTCACTGTCGCGGCTCCCATCCCTTCCGAGAGCGCGATTGCTCCGTCGCTCATCGTGACCTCGCGCAACTCGATCCGACAGTCCTCGATAAGCGCGCCCTCCCCGTCGCGGAGGCGGATCCCGCGCATGTTTGGCACCCCCTTCCGGGCTTCGTCACAGACGACGTGGACGCCGCGGACCTCGCTCTCTCCGCTGACTCGCACGTTCGAGATGCCGTTGTTCGCGTAGTACCCGCCGTGCACGTTCACAGCACCCGGCGCTGGCGAGCCGTAGAGCCCATTGTCGGGAAATCGGGCGATGTGACAGTCTGTGAGCGTCAATTCGCCCTCGCTTCGCGGCCCGACGAGACAACCGGTCGAGAGGGTTCCCGGGGCGCCACCATCGGGTATCCGCATCCGGGTGACGCGACCGCGACCGTCCGGGTCCGTGATATCGAACCGCGTGACCCCCTGGTCGGTATCCTGAACGCCGTTGACCGAAATGTCTCTCACGAGGAGACCGTCCGTGACCGTCGCGTATAGCGCGCGCGGCCCCGTGTTCGCGGTGCTGATGTCGAACGAGAGGCCATCCATGAGGAACTGTTCGCTGTTGCCCGGTTCCCCGACGACGAACAGGTACCCGGCGTACCCCTTCGGGGGGACGATGGTCGCCCCGGGCCCGTAGATTCCGAAGTTGGTGAACCCATCGTACGACCAGTGACCGTCCATCCGGTAGCGCCCCTCGGGGAGAAACAAGAGGGTGTGGTCCGCGGCGAACTCGTCGAGGACCGGATTCAACGGGCCACTTTTCCCGGGGTCTGCCCCGTGCGTTCCTACGTTCACGACTCGATCGAAACGCTTGCGATATGCCTCGGGGATGTCCAGGTCCGGGGTCGGCGTCGGACTCCGGGTCGGCGTCGGCGTCGGACTCCGGGGCGTCGGTTCGGCCGTCTCGGTCTCCGGATTCGGGGACGGGGTCGACTTGCCCTCGGTCTCCGGAGGCGCCCCGCCGTCAGGCGTCTCGGCCGGCGAGGCGTTCTGTTCTGGGCATCCCGCCAAGAGACCGATCCCGCTACACAGGCTCACGCTCCGGAGGAAACGGCGGCGGTTCATCGCTCGGGACGGCACCCCCCCCCGGTGTTTTGCTCCCGATTCCCCGCCGTCGCGCCGGGACACATCGCGGGGCGTCATCTGTGTGAAGACAGATCATTTCATCCGAACTTTCCGCCTTCCACGGGAAAAGTTTGCACCGCTTATACAGGTCCGAGGAGAATACCCGACCCTTTAGGGTCAGGATGAATCCGATACGCCGCTACACGAACCGCGGTCGGACTCTCCGTTGAGTGTCCTAATACACCGTTCGAGTGACGGGTAACGAGGGATTACCTGGAATGCAGGCGCTAACCGACGCGGGCGCCGGTCGTCACTGCCTGCGTGGCAGGTAGCGTCGGACGAGGGGGATGCGGAGGCCGAGGCGGTCCTCGACGAAGGTGATGAAGACCCGGTCGTCGGGCTGGAGGCACCCGGTCAGCGACACCACGGCGAGCGCCGCGAGGCCGACGACGACGAGGAACGGGAGCAGCGTCACCCGGGTAAGGGTCACGGAGCCGGAGACGACGTAGGCGGGCGGGAAGAGGACGATCGGGAGGGCCAGATACGTCCGGACAGACCCCCAGGAGAACGGGGAGATGCCGTACCGGGCAGCCAGGACGCCGGATACCACGAAGTTCATCACGAAGAAGGAGGCGGCCGACGCGGCGGCCGCGCCGACCAGCCCGTATCGCGGGATGAGTACGAAGTTCGCAGCCACGTTGACGAGGAACGCGACAGTGTTGCTGGCGAGGAGATACTGGGTGAGCCCGAGGGCGGAAAGCATCTCCCGGTTGCGCCCGAGGAGGGCGTTGACGAAGAACCCGATCGAGAGGACGACGAGTGCAGCGGCGCCGTCGGTGTACGCAGGGCCGAAGAACACCCGCAGGACGTCCGCGGGGAAGAAGACGAACGTCAGGAAGGCGGGGAACGTGACGACGTAGATCCACTTCGTCGTCGTCTCGTAGATGCGGTTCATCTGTTCGTGCTCCGCGTCCGAATCGAGGCGGGACATCAGTGGGAGATAGAGGAACCCGAACGCCGAGAGGACGACGAGGATGCCGCCTGCCAGCGGGTGCGCGGCGCTGTACATGGCCACCGCGTAGCTGTCGCTCAGGGCGCCGAGCATTATCGTGTCCGTTCGTGTGAGCAACTGCCCGAATATCCCGGCGATCACGAGCGGCGCCGAGAACTTCGCGAGTTCGCGCGTGTGGGTTCTGACCTGCCCGACGAGCGAGAAGAGCCGATGCAGGAAGTAGTGCGCGAGGAGGGCGGCAGCGCCAGCGGCGACGAGGTAGGCGTACCCGACGCCGACGATACCGTATCCGGCGGCCACGAACGCCACGATGAGCGCGATCCGGCCGATCGGGAACAGCAGGTCCCGGGCGATCGTCCGGTAGACGGTGTTCTCCATGCCGCGGATCCCGGCGATCCCGACGCGCATCCAGACCATGAAGGGGAGCGCCAGCACGAACGTCCGCACGACGTGCGGCGAGTCGGGGCTCTCGAGCAGCAGCGCCGCGATCCGCGGCGTGTTTCGGTACAGCAGGACGGTACAGGCGAGGGTGGCGACGCCGGTGACGAGGACGGCACTGAGCCAGACCCCTCGCCGGTCGGCGTGCGAGTCGAACCGGGAGAGATAGCGAGCGACCCCCTGGCCGAATCCGAGCAGCGCCAGGGTCGACCCGAGGTACAGGATCGCGATCCCGATGCTGGCCTCGCCGAACGCCTCCGGGGTCAGCAAGTTACTGATGACGACCCGTTCTACGAGCGTCGAACCGGAGTAGATGAGCCCCCCGACGACGACGAGGCCGGCGCTCGACAGGAGTGACGTGACCTCCTCGTCCGCCAGGTCGCTCATATGTAGCCGAGGTCGGCCAGGGCGTCAGTGACCTCCTCGCGCGTGTCGTCGACCGTCCGGTCGGTGCCGAACGACACGGCGCCGTAGTCGGCCCGCTCAGGGTCGGTCGAGAGGAGCCCCGTCGGCACCTCGCCGGTCATGCGACGGGGGACGGGCAGCCCCTGGAGGGCCATAAGGATCGGGGCGACGTCGGGGAGCGAGAGACGGTCGGGCACCGCGCCGCCGTCGAAGGCCGGTCCGTGGCCGATGAACACCCCGGTCGGGTCGTGATCGTGAACGTCCGCGGGGAGGAACTCCTGCCCGCAGAGCCCCGTCGATAGCACGTGGTCGTTGTTCGCCGGTGTGAGGACCACGTCGGGAGCGTCGTCGGCGTGGGGGCCGTCGTAGACGGCTTCACGCGGGGCGACGCGCTCGAACGCCGGATCCCCAGCGGGCGTCTTCAGATTCGACAGCAGGTCGATCACGTCGTCGCGGACGCGCTCGTACTCGCCCTCGGCGACGACTCCCTCGGGTTCGCGGCCCTCGAGGTTGATGCGGACGCCGAGCCGGGCGTCGCTACGACAGTAGGCCCGCGAGGCCCGCCAGTCGACGGATCCGCCGACCGACCGCCGGACGGAGTCGGGAACGACCTCGAGCAGGAGCCGCTCGAGGCCGACCGACTCGGCGAGGTTGTACACGCGTCCCGGCGTGACGTTGACCCCCGCGAGGAGCCGTTCGGTGGCGGAGACGCTCCGATCGACCAGCGAGGAGACCGCACCGCCGTCGTCGGTCTCGTCGGCGTCGACGATCCGGTGTTTCGCGTCGCTCAGCGTGACCTGGTCGGCGTCCGTAGCCGTCTCGACGTACCCCGCGCGACGGAGTACGTCGTTCAGTTGAATCTGGTAGCCGCGCTTGGGGCCCATGCCGTGGTCGGAGCAGACGACGACGTTGACGGGGTCGTCGACGGCATCCAGAACCGCGGCCGCCAGGTCGTCGGCCGCTTCGTAGACCGCGCGGAACGCCGACTCGTCGTCGAAGTTGTGGAAGACGGCGTCGGTCTTCTGCACCTGGACGAACGCGAACTCCCACTCGCGCTCCGACAGCAACTCGACGGCCGCCCGCCTGCGCTGGTCGATCAAGTCGAGGTAGCCCTGGAGCTTCTCCCCGGGATCGCTGCTGATCTCGCCGCTCGAGTAGATCCGGTACTCCTCGCCGATGGCCGCCGACAGCTCGTCGCGGACCTCGACCGGGAAGCCAGGTTCGTTCTCGGGCGCGAGATAGCCCGGCACTAACGCGCCCTCGACGGGCTCGGCGGGGTGAGTCACCGGGACGTTCATGACGACCGAGGGGACGCCCCGCTCTGTGAGATAGTTCCAGACCGCCGGGGCATCCACGTCGTTACGCGTCACTAGCCGCCCGTCGTCGGGGTAGTCGTAGGTGAAGAAGCCGTAGACGCCGTGGTGGCTCGGGTCCGTCCCCGTGTACAGTGAGGGCCACGCGCTGGCGGTCCACGGCGGGTTCGTCGAGTCGAGCGGCGCGGACACGCCGTCCGAGCGCAGTCCCGAGAGCGTCGGTGTGACGTCCGCGAACTCGTCGAGGTACCGGCTGTCCAGCGCGTCGAACCCGAGCAGGAGGGTGCGGGGCCGGTCGCTCATCCGCGTCCCCTCCCGCCGCGGTCAACTGCCCATGTCGGACGTGCGGTTGCAGACATCTCTGTCTTGGGAGTTCGCCCGCGGTCGTTTTGTTATTCTCTCTATATCGGGGAAGCGCTCGTAGAACCGCGCGCCGGATCCGAACGCTCGCCGACGCTTGCCGCTGTCGGCCTCGTCTGACCGGTGGGCGACCTGAGTCGGCGCCGGAGGAGCGAGTGGATGCCGCTCAACGCGAATTACAGAACGTATAACAAATACTGCCCCCAGAATCTCTATCACCCATGGGCGCTCGAATTTCCACCCATCGGGTCAGCGGAGGGATCGTCGCAGATGTCTGACGGACAGACCCAGCCTGACCGGGCGTTCGTCCTCGGTCTCGACGGCGTTCCCTGGGGGAAACTCAACGGTTGGATCGACGACGGAAACCTCCCGAACTTCGAGCGGTTGCGCGAGTCCGGAGCGGCGGGGAAATTCGAGAGCACCACCCCGGCGACGACGCCGCTCGCCTGGCCCTCTATCGCGACCGGCGTCTGGCCGGACAAACACGGTATCTACTGGTTCCAGCGGCTGCAGGAAGACTACGGGCACACGATGAACACGAGCCGCAACGTCGAGCAGCCGGCGCTGTGGAACATGCTCTCTCCCGCCATCGTCGCGAACGTCCCGATGACCTACCCCGCCGAGTCCATCGACGGCGAGGTCGTCGCCGGGATGATGACCCCGGAGGAGAACGAGCGGTTCACCCACCCGCCCGAGCTCGGCGAGGAGATCCGAGAGCGGATTCCCGACTACGAGGTCGGACTCTCGTGGAGCGAGTACGAGGACCGCCCGGACGCGTTCGCCGAGGACATCGCCGGCATGGTGGCGGCGCGCCGCGAGCTGATGCGACTGTTGATGGACCGGGAGGAGTGGCGACTGTTTTTCTTCGTGTACACGGCCCCCGACCGCCTACAGCACCTTCTCTGGGAGGAGTCGGTGCTGATCGACCACTACCAGCTGCTCGACGACATCCTCGGGGAGGTGATGGAGTACGTCGCCGACCGCGAGGCGCTCCTGTTCGTCGTCTCGGACCACGGTTTCGGCCCGATCGAGAAGTACGCCTCCATCAACACCGCTCTCGAGGAACACGGCTACCTCGTGCGCAGCGGGTCCGGCGGCACCCGAGGCATCCTCTCGAACCTCGGTGTCACCAAGGAGAACGTGCTCTCGATGCTCGACCGCGTCGGCGTCGACGAGCGAACGCTGGTCGAGGCGGTCCCCACACGGGTCGTCGACACCATCGCGCGGCAGGTCCCCGGCTCGCACGCCCTCTACGACGTCGACTTCGAGCAGACGCAGGCGTTTGTCCACGGTACCGGGTGCCTGTACGTCAACGACGCCGACCGGTTCAAGCACGGTCCCGTCGACCCGAGCGAGCGGGCGGCCGTCAAGGACGCGGTGGCCGAAGCGCTCGAGGGGGTCACCGACCCCGAGACCGGGGACCACGTGTTCGAGGTTCACGACGGCGAGGAGATCTTCGAGACCGACAGCGAGTCGCCCGACCTCGTCGTCGGGGGAGCCGGCCCGTACCGGAAAGTGACGGAGCTGCGGGACCAGATCGTCGGTCCGCGCGAGTCCGAGTCCGCGAGCCACCACAGCGAAGGGGTCTTCTTCGCGTGGGGACCCTCAGTCGACGTCGGCGCGACGCCCGAGTCGGCGTCGGTCGTCGACCTCGCGCCGACACTGCTCCACGGCCTCGGTGAACCAGTGCCCGATTCGATGGACGGGTCGGTCCTCAGCGACATCTTCACCACGGACGCAGCCGTCGACAGGCGTCGGATAGGTGGGACCGGCGGCGCGGTCGAGGCGTCGGCTGAAGAGGACTTCGACGACGTCGAAGAGCGGCTCAGTGGACTCGGCTATCTCAGTTGAGACAGCCGACGGTTCTCAGCGCGTTTCGACCGATCGGCAGCAGTCCGTACTCGCGGCGGACGCGAGTGGTCGGTCGACGGCGGATAATCGCCTCGGGATCAAGTCATTCGAGAGACGGAGTCTCTCGTCATCACAGAGATGCAAGGAGGAAGCCCACGGCTCTAGCCGTGGGAGGAATCCGACGGGTTGTCGGCTTCGTCCCCGAGGTCAAACCTCGAGGTATTCGCCTTGACCGCTGTTGACATCCTCCCTGAAGGGCGGGGTTTGAGCCTTGGAACATCGGTGAATCGCCTCGGGATCAAGCCCCGGGGTATTCGCCTTGACCGCTGATAAAAGACAGCGTCCGCAGTGTGGCACGTCACCCCGTCGCTTCCGCCGGAGCGTCGAGCCACACGTGGACGTAGCGGTCAGCGGACGCGGTGCTCGGGTTCTGGGGCGCCTCGCCGCGGTAGACGTAGTAGATCAGCCGCAAGTTCTCCCCGGTTACGTCGGGCTCGACCGTGTTGTGACGGGTCCACGCCGCCCCCCGATCGAGAGTCACCGACTCCCGGAGTACCTGCTGGCTCTGCTGGACGCGCTGGCCCGAGTCGCTCGGACGAACTGCCTGAAGCTCGCCCACGACAGTGTAGTCGGTCGACTCGCCCCTGTGGTTCTCCAGGCGGACGACGAACTCTGAGCCCGTCGGGTCGAGAGTGTCCGGGTATCCGCCGGTGACCAATTCACCGTCCTCACCCTCCGTCAGGAGCGTCGCAGAGGTGAACTGCTCGGCGTTATTGGGTGTCGTCACGGCGTAGCCGATGCCAGCGACCGAGACCAGAACGACGAGGACGAGAGCGACGTTCAGCGTGGCGTCGACGACCGTCTGTCCGGACACAGCGCGCTGGCTCACCGCAGCGAGCCCGTCGTAGGGGAGCCGGAAGCGCTCGCGGACGGGGAGCTGGCTCCGGCGGAGGACCGCGATAGCCATTAACAAGACGGCGAACCCGCTGAACGCGGCCAAGATGGTGTCGAGCGTAAACGATATTCCTGCGAGAGAAAGCGCAAGTGCCACGAGCGGTTGGAGCGCCACGCTGGTCCCGAACGAGAGGGCCAACCGCGTCCGGAAGTCGATCTCCCGGCCGGGGACCGGTGGCTCTCGGTCGGCCGCCCTCGCGACCCAGCCGTCTATCCGTCCTGCCCGTGCGGTCTGTCCGGGGAACAGGGTCGAAACCACAGCGTAACCGGGCACCAGGAAGAGCAGCGGCAACCCGAACAACGCGCGGACGAACGGGTGGTTGCCAACCGAGGTCAGGAGGACGCCGGCGAACGCGACAAATCCGATGACCGCGAAGGCGTCGGCCGAAAGTGACAGGAAATCTGCGTCTGTCCCCGCGGCCAAGCGACTCTCGGTCGACGACTCTCTCACGGTTTACCCCCCGCTACTTTCGGTTCACCTATCCGTATACTCAGTGCCCCGTTCGTTCGCGGAATCCGTAGATAGTTCGTCATCCCACTACCGGACGATCACCCCTCACACTCATTGTTATATCAGGCCTAAAACCACTCTCGAGACCGAATTGTCGCTTCACCGGTGTCCCGACCCTATAGTAGAATTTGAAAGACATCGCTCGGACAATCGCACGCTGTCGTGCGATCGACTGTGCAAACGCGTTCGAATTCTACGATAGTAGCGCTCGATCGAACTGTTCCCGGCGACGAAACTCTGGACTCATCTGTTTCGGGGTCTGGCGCGGCGTGTAGCCAGAATTGCGGATCGTTGATCCGAATCACTGTTTCGTCGAAGGCGATCTGATCCGGTGAGCGTCCTAGTTCGGGCCGCAGATCGGCTTTCTGGACCCAAGTGGATCGCTTTGTCACCCGAAACGTCTCCGAGTTCAGGCGCGTCGACGGGGTCCCGTACTGATCACGCGAACTCGTCGTAGGTCGGCCGCTCGCCGTCGCCGGGGAACTCGTCGACGGGGACGTTCACCTGGTCGCCGCTCTCCATGTCCTTGACCGTCACCTCGTCGTTCTCGAGGTCGCGCTCGCCGACGATCACCACGGTCTCGGCGTCGATGGAGTCGGCGTAGTTCATCTGCGCGCCGAAGGAGCGGTCCGAGACGTCCGTCTCGACGACGTGCCCGCGCTCGCGCAACTCGCGCGCGATCCGCGAGGCCACCGGGCGCACGTCGCCGACCTGCAACACGTAGTAATCGGTCGAGATGCCCTCGCCCGGCCAGGCGTCGTGGGTCTGGAGGAGCAGCGGCAGCGTCGAGTTCATCACGCCGATGCCGACGCCGACCGCGGGCGTGGGCTGGCCGCCGAACTCCTCGATGAGGTGGTCGTAGCGCCCGCCGCCGAAGATAGAGCGCGAGACCTCGCCCGAGGCGTCGAAACACTCGAAGACCACGCCCGTGTAGTAATCCAGCCCGCGCGCGGTGGTGAGCGATACGTCGCAGTACTGCCGGACGCCGAAGTCCTCGGCGGCGGCGAGGACGTTCTGGAGGTTCTCGACCGCCGCCGCGAGGTTCTCGCTGTCCGAGAAGTCCGTCAACGCCGACAGATCGTCGTCCCCGGCGGCGAGCAGGTCGTCGAACTCCCGCGCCTGGTCGTAGGAGAGCCCGGCGTCCGAGAGCAGGCCGAGGTACTCCCCCTCGTCGACCTTCGCGCGCTTGTCGACGGCGCGGATGGCCGCGGCGGTGTCGACGTCCGCGTCGAACGACCGCAGGAGCTCCCCGAGGATGTCCCGGTGCGAGACGCGGAACTCGAACTCCGAGCCGTCGAGGCCGAGGTTGGTCAGCGAGTCGGCGGCGAACGCCAGGACTTCGGCGTCGGCCTCGGGCTCGCTCGATCCGAAGATGTCGGCGTTGGTCTGGTAGAGCTCGCGGTAGCGGCCCTGCTGGACCTGTTCGTAGCGCCAGAACGGGCGCGTCGAGAACCACTTGATCGGCTTCGACAGCGCCTGCTGCTTCGCGACGACCATCCGCGCCACCGTCGGCGTCAGCTCCGGCGTGAGCGTGACGTGGCGACCCCCCTTGTCCTCGAAGTCGTAGAGCTCGTCGACGATGTCCTCGCCGCTCTTGTCCGTCCACATCTCCGCCGGTTCGAGCGCCGGCGTCGACGTCTCGCGGAAGCCGTAGGCCCGGGCCGTGTCCTCGATCTCGTCGATGACCGTCCGGAGCGGGGCCATCTGGTCGGGGTAGAAGTCCGTGAACCCCTTCAGTCCCTCGTACATACCCCGTGGTTCGGGAACCGGGCGCTTCAAACCCATCTTTTTCCGCGCGGGGTTTCCTCGGCGCGCTTCGCGCGCCTGCGGGAACCCCGCACGCAAAAACATGGGTGAAAACACCGGGAGAGCTTGCTCTCCCGAGCCTTCGTTCGCTTCGCTCACGAAGAAGGCCGCTCGCGCCAGCGGCGCGAGCGGTGAACCGGCGCCTTCGGCGCCGGATGCTAACTACAGGAGACGGACTGAACAATCTACGTGGCGCGCGCTGGCGCGAGTCTCGTCTCGCGCCAGCATCGTGCGAGGTCTGCTCACGGGCGCGAAGCGCCCGTTCGCACGGTCCGAGGGACCTTCGGTCCCTCGCTATCTTCGCGAGTGCAACGAGCGAAGGCTTGTCAGAGCTTGCTCTGACAGTGGATGAGCGAACGAGCGTAGCGAGTGAGCGAATCGGCTGGGGAGGTGTGTGGCCGTCTGCGGTGCTGTGCGGGGCGGGACTGTCCTGGCGTCCTCGTGAGCGAAGCGAACGAGGGCTCGGAAGACGAATGGAGTGAGTCTTCCGGCGGATTGAAAGGGCGAGGTGCGGTCGGGCGGTCTGCGTGACCCCTATCCGAACGAGCGTAGCGAGTGAGGATATGTCGCACAGACCGCCCGAGCGCTCCGAGGGCTTTCAGCGCTCACTGTCGAGTGCGGTCACTTGGCTTCATTCCGTACCGCTCCCTCGAGAAACTGCTGATCGGTTCGCAAATCGGAGAGATCAAACATCTCTATCGACCGGTGCAGTCAAACGGGTGGGGGACCTACCGGGGGACGACCAGATGGGATCGGAGTTCTATCGCGTGGCGGATACGGAGACGCGCCTGCTGAGCCTGTTGCACGCGGTGGTACTGGTGGCCGCCGCCTTCGTCGTCGGTTCGCTCGTGTACGCGACCGCGGGGTCTGCCCTCCGGTCGCTGGGCTACGAGGTGACGCCGCTGGCGACGCTGGCACCGCTGCCCTACGCCGTCCTGACGGCGACGCAGTTCGTCGGCTTCTTCCTCGTCATCGGGATCTACGTCGAGTACCGCGGCGGCGGGGACCTCTTCGAGGTCGACGTCCCCTCGCTGCGCGACGTCGGCTGGGTCGTCGTCGGATTCGTCGCCCTGTTGGCGGTCGCGACGGTCGTCTCCGTGATCCTCCGGAGCGCCGGGATCGACACCGCGACCAACCAGGTCATCACGCAGGGCGAACAGGACCCCGTTCGGTTCCTCTACCTGGTCCCCGTCACGTTCCTGTTCGTCGCGCCCGCGGAGGAACTGCTCTTTCGGGGGCTGATCCAGGGGCTCTTTCGACGGGCCTACGGTATCGTCCCCGGGATCGTGCTCGCGAGCGCCTTCTTCGGACTGCCCCACTACTTCGCGCTGATGGACGGGGGCGGCAACGTCGCCTCGACGCTCGTGCTCGTGAGCGTCCTCGGCGTCGTGCTCGGGACTCTCTACGAGGTGACCGGGAACCTGCTCGTGCCGATCCTGGTCCACGGATGCTGGAACACGATGACGTTCGTCTCGCAGTACCTCGGCGCAGCGGGGCACCTCGGTGGCTGAGCTCCGCCGAGGAGATCGGTATCTCCCGGCAGTCTGACGGTCGTCTGACGGATACTTAAGCCGGTCGAGGTGAGAGATCGAAGGGATGCCGACCCGCTACACGGTCGTCTGCGACGACGACCGCGCCCGGGAGATCGAGGCGATCGCTCGCCAGTACGACCTCACGGAAGAGGAGGTGCTGCGACAGCTCGTCGACACCGGGCTCGACAATCTCGAAGAGCACGCGCCGTAGCGGGTGGGTCGGGGGTGCGACCGCGGGAGCGCCCGGCCGACGGGCGCGCGGTCGGGACCGAGAGCGCCTGCCCTCCGTAGTGTCGACGGACAGTCGGCCGCCGCGGTCGCGAGGGATCAGGCGCTCGATGGGTTCTTTCGCGAGAGGTCTGAGCCGCAGATGGGGCAGCGGTCGTGGTTCTCGTCGAACTCGCGGCCGCAGCCGGCACACTGGAACAGCCAGTCGCGCTGTTCGTCGATCCCGTCCCGGTCGATGACCTGGACGGCGACCTCGAGCTTCTCGGCGACGTTCTGCATGGCGTAGTCGTCGGTGACGAGGCGGCCGTCGAGCTCGAAGGTGGCGGCGACGAGGCGGACGTCGGTCTCCGAGAGGGTTGCGAAGTCGCCGGTCTCGCGGGCGGCGCGCTCGATGCGCTCGACGGTCTCCTCGTCGGGGATGTGGATGTGCATCCCCGACCCCTCCATGGCGTCGTAACGGTAGGCGCTCTCGTCTTCGAGCTCCTCGCGGACCATGGGGACCGTGGCGGTCTGCTCGTCGGTGTGGTACTCGTTGATAAAAGCGGACGCGTCGAGGACGTACATTTAGCGCTGGACGATCATGTGGTCTTTGACTGCCTGGACGCGGTCGACGGGGACCAGCAGGTGGCCCTGCTCGTCGACCTCGAACTGCGTGTTGTCGAGGTGGTCGTTGGGGTCGATGATCAGGTGCTCGAGCCGACCGGTCTCCAGATCCATCGTGATGTTGTACAGCATCCCCATCTCGGCGCCGTCCGTCCCGGTGACGGCCTTGCCGGAGAGGTTCTCGGCGAGTATCTCGGCCATACTGCCGAGTACCGAGTCTGGCCCTATAAACGCCACGGGGGCGTCTGACGGTCGCGTGACGCCCGCGAACCCGCGCCGCCGGCCCGACCGGCGTGGGTTTATCCGTCCGCCGCCGATGGTGCGAGTATGGATCGCCGGGACCTCCTCCGACTGAGCGCCGGCGCGCTCGCCGCCGCCGTCGCCGGTTGTCAGGGGAACGGAGACGGAACTACCGCGGCCGGACCCGACGACGGGGACGACGGCGCGTCGACGCCCGCGCCCTCGCCGCCGGGCGCGCCCGGCACGGACACCGCGACCGCGGCGGCCGCGCCGCCGACGTCCGACCAGTCGGATGCGACGCCGACCGGGACACCGGGGAACGGGGAACCGGCCCCGACGGCCGGCGCGACCGCTTCACCGACGCCGACCGCGACGCCGAGCCGGGCCGCGCAGGTCGTCGCCGTCGGCGACGGGGAACTCACCTTCGACCCGGAGACGTTCGAGGTCGCCGTCGGCGAGACGGTCGTCTGGGTCTGGCACAGCAGCGTTCACAACGTCGTCCCGTCGAAGCGTCCGCGAGGCTCGACGTTCTCGGGGAGCCCCGGCGACGAGGGCGAACTCTACGATACGGGGTACGAGTTCGCGTACACCTTCGAGACGGCCGGCGAGTACGAGTACTACTGCAACGCCCACCGGAACGTCGGCATGACCGGATCGTTCACGGTCACGGAGTAGCGCCGACCGGCGGTCCGCCGCCACGGGTCGGTCCCGGGTCGACGCTGTCGACCCGTCCCCCCGCCAGTCGCAGGACCTGGCCGCCCCTCTCGCGGGGGAACCCGCGCGAAGATGGATCCACTTATCCGGCGGCACCGGCTGATCACGAACAACTGGACTTCTGTGGTGATTCGATGGCAGACACACAACCGACAGATACGGACGACGCGTCCGAAGCGACCCTTCGGACGCCGATAGTCGCCGTACTCGGCCACGTGGACCACGGCAAGACGAGCCTCCTCGACGAGATCAGAGGCTCGGCCGTGACGGAGGGCGAGTCCGGCGCGATCACACAGCACATCGGCGCGACCGCGGTCCCCCTGGAGGTCATCTCCGAGATCGCGGGCGAACTCGTCGACCCGACCGACTTCGACCTCCCCGGGCTGTTGTTCATCGACACGCCCGGCCACCACTCCTTCTCGACGCTGCGCTCCCGCGGCGGGGCGCTCGCGGACATCGCGATCCTCGTCGTCGACGTCAACGACGGCTTCCAGCCGCAGACGCTCGAGGCGGTGGACATCCTCTCGCGCACGCAGACGCCCTTCATCGTCGCCGCGAACAAGATCGACACGACGCCCGGCTGGAACCCCAACCCCCACTCCCCGAGCCAGCAGACGATCGAGGCCCAGACCGACCGCGTCCAGCGCGACCTCAACGAGAACCTCTACGAGCTCATCGGCGATCTCTCCGACAACGGCTTCTCCGCGGACATGTACTGGCGCGTGCAGGACTTCCAGAACAACATCGGCGTCGTCCCCGTCTCGGCCGAGACCGGCGAGGGAGTCCCCGACCTGCTGACCGTGATGATGGGCCTCTCCCAGCGCTACATGAAAGAAGAGATGGCCGTCGACGTGGGCGGTCCGGCCGCGGGCACGGTGCTCGAGGTCACGGACACGCAGGGCTTCGGGACGACCGTCGACGCCATCATCTACGACGGGACCATCGGCGCCGACGACACCATCGTCGTCGGTGGCGTCGAGGGCCCCATCGTCACCGAGGTCCGCGCGCTCTTGCGCCCGCGCCCGCTCGAGGAGATCCGCACCGAGGGGCAGTTCGAGCAGGTCGACTCGGTGAAGGCCGCCGACGGCATCAAGATCGCCGCGCCGAACCTCGACGACGCGATGGCCGGCGCGCCGATCCGCGTCGTCGGCGACCGCGAGGTCGACGAGGTCGTCGAGGAGGTCCGCGCGGAACTCGCCGACATCGCCGTCCAGACCGCCGAGGAGGGCGTCGTCGTCAAGGCCGACACGCTCGGCAGTCTGGAGGCGTTGGCCTCCACCCTCGAAGCGGAGGAGATCCCGATCGTCCGCGCGGAGGTGGGCGACATCGCGCCGCGGGACGTGCGCGTCGCCGAGACCGCCTCGGAGGTGAAACACCGCACCATCCTCGGGTTCGGCGTCGACGTGCTCGAGGACGCCGCCGACCTGGCCGAACAGGAGGACGTCCGGATCTTCGACCACGACGTGATCTACCGCCTCGTCGAGGAGTACGAGGAGTACGTCGAGGAGCGCGAGCGCGCCCAGCAGGACCAGGTGCTGGACAACATCACCCGGCCCGCCCGCTTCCGGATCCTCGACGACCACACGTTCCGCCAGTCCGACCCGGCCGTCGTCGGCGTCGAGGTGCTCGGCGGCACGCTCAAACGGAACTCCAACGTCGCGCTGTTCGAGGGGAGCGAACCCGAGCGCGTGGGGCTGCTCAAGTCCATCCAGGACGAGGGCGAAGACGTCGACGAGCTCAAGCGCGGCGAGCGCGCGGCCGTCTCCATCGACGGCCCCACCGTCGGCCGCCAGATCGAGGAAGGCGACGAACTCTGGACGGAGATCCCCGAGAAACACGCGAAGATCCTCGAACAGGAGCTCTCGGATGACATCCCCGTCAGCGAACTCGAGACGCTCAACATGTACCTGGAGAAGCGACGCAACCGCGACCCCTTCTGGGGGAAGTAGGTAGATCGCAGAATACCTGGACCCGGGCGTCGACAGGCGTCGCGTGGTCTCCCGTGAAAACACGGTCGCCCTCCCGTTCGCGACGGCCGGACCGATACTGGCCTACGGCGGGCGAATCGCGACGGGCCTGAGCGGCACCACGCTGATCGGGATACTGATCATCGTCGGCGTCGTTGCACCACAGTTGCTGAACAACCATCTGGACGACAGGGACGCAGACTGACACCAGCCCGTCGTGTCGGTGGTGACCGCTCCAGCGACCCCTCGGGGGATAGCGTACCGTTACCGCCGCGTATCGCCGTTTCGTCCGGCGTTCTGCCGTTTTTCCGCTTCGCGTCGATCCGAAGTCGAATGCCCGTTAAGCAGTAATTATTGCCGAAGGTCTATACGCCCGGGAGGCGAACCTGACGGTCACTGCGGTACGGCGGCCACGGCCCTGATCCCCGCTCACGAGAGGTATATCCGGATGGCCTCGTTCCCGCTCGGAGACGCGTTTGCGCTGTTCGTAGTGACGCTCAGTTACCTGCCGGTCCTACGCGCCTACGCTCTCGAGCGATCGGTTCCGCGACTGGTGGCCGCCCACACGGCGCTGCTGGTCGGCCGCGTCGCCGCCGTGGCCGCGCCCGCGCTCGGTTGGCCGCGGCTCGCGCTGGTCGAATACGGCGTCGGCGTCGCGCTGGCCGGGCTGCTGTTCGCGGGCTTCTGCTACCGCGAGTGGCACACCGGACAGCGGACCGGCCGGTTCGACGCCGGCTCGCGGTTCGGAGAGCGGGGTGGGTGAGATGATGCCGTGGATCGCCGTCTTCCAGCTGGTCGGCGCAGTCGGGTTCCTCGCGGGAGCGGCCGTTGCCGGTCGGCTGTACTTCGCTCGTCCGCTCGTCCGCAACTACTGGTTCGGCTGGGTCGTCGCTCTCTTTCACCTCGGCCTCTGGGCGCTGACGGGACTACTCGCGCAGGTGGGGGCGGCCCCGGTCGTCACCGAGAGCGTGATCCCGCTGCTTTTGCTGACGATCGGACTGACCGCGCTGTTGCACGTCGCTTTCTACGACAACACCGGGAGCGAGCGGTTGCTGCGCGAGCTCGAGGTGAGCGAGGCGCTCAACCGCTCGATCACGGACAACTACCCCGACGGGGCGGTCGCGCTGTTCGACGCCGACCTCACCGTGGTGCGCGCCGGCGGCGAGGACGTGCCCGGCCACGACGGCCCCGCCGAGGCGGTCGAGGGGCACTCGCTCGCCTCGGCGTTCCCCGAATCCGTCTGCGAGACCGTGAGACCCCGCTGTCGAGCGGCGCTCGACGGCGAAACGACGTCCTTCGAGGTCGCGTACGGCGGGTCGACCTACGAGGCGCGGACGCTCCCGCTCGACGACGCGCCGTCGATAGGCGACCGGCCGAGCGGCCCCGTCTCGCCGGACGGTGGGGGGTCGCGGAGGGCGAGCGGAGGGGCGGAGGCCGGCGAGGGAGCGACGGTATCGGCAACGGGCTCGACCGCCGAGTTCGGACTCCTCGTCTTCCGCGACGTGACCGAGCGCGAACGCCGGGAGCGGCGGCTTCGCGAGCAGCGCGACGAGCTGTCGACGCTCGACCGGATCAACCGCGTCGTCCGGGACGTCGACCACGCGCTCGTCGGCGCGGACTCGCGCGAGGGGGTCGCGGAGGCGGTCGCCGACCGGCTGGCCGCCGACGACCCCTACCGAACGGTGGCGGTCGCCTGGGCCGAGGGTGACCGGCTCCGACCGACGGCCTGGGGCGGTCGCGAGACCGACGCGGCGACGGACGCGTTCCCCGCGCCCCTCGAGGCGAGCGGGACGGACCCGGGCGCGCGAGCCGTCGAGACGGGCGAGACGCAGGTCGTCCGCGACGTGGGCACCGACGGGGGGAGCCTGACCGAGGGGGCGTTGCCGGCGGCGGGGGTCGATCCGTGGCGCCGGTCGGCGCGGGCGCTCGGCGCGAAGGCGATCGCGGTCGTCCCCGTCCGTCACGACGACCGGCGACTGGGCGTCCTCGCGGTCTACGCCGACCGGCGCGACGCGTTCGAGTCGCGCGAGCTCGCGGTCCTCGACCAGGTCGGCGAGACGGTGGGTCACGCGGTCGTCTCGCTCGAGCGCCGCGAGCGGGTCACCGCACTGGCCGACCTCCACCGGGCCACGCGCGCGCTGTTCCACGCCGAGACGACCGCGGCCGTCGGCGAGATCGTCGCCGACGTCGGCGCGGACCTGCTCGGCGCCGACGTCGCGCTCTTCGCGTACGACGCCGAGGACCACTGCCTGCGCCTGGCGGCCGCCTCGGAGGTGTCGTTCGACGGGCTCGCCGACGTCTACGGACCCGAGGCCGAGACCGACCGCGGGTCGATCGCGTGGGCGGCGTTCTCCTCGGGAGAGTCGCGTACCGTCGACGGACCGGGTGACGCCGGGGAGGCCGACGACGCGACGCCGGACGCGCGGAATATGACGGTCGTCCCGCTCGGCGACCACGGGGTCCTCGTCGCGACCGCGAGCGAGCGGGCGGCATTCGACGACCGCCGGCGCCGGCTCGTCGACCTGCTCGCGGCGACCACGGAGGCCGCGCTCGACCGCCTCGAAAGCGAGGCGGACCTCCGCGAGCGCGAGGCCGATCTCCGCGAGCGCAACCGGCGACTCAGTGACCTCCAGCGGCTGAACGGCGTCATCCGCGACGTGGACCAGGCGCTGGTCGGCGCCGCCTCGCGCGCGGCGATCGAGGCGGCCGTCTGCGACCGGCTGACCGCCGGCGACCGCTTCTCGCTCGCGTGGGTCGCGACCGCCGGGCGCGGCGAGGGGGGAGTCGAGCGCCGAGCGTGGGCGGGCGAGAGCGGAGCCTACCTCGACGCCGTCTCGTTCGACGCGGGGGCTTCGCCGGCCGAGCCGACGGCGCGGACGCTCGAGACCGGTGAACCGACCGTCGTCGACGGGTTCGCCGACTGCGACCGGAGCGCCGACTGGGTGACCCGCGGGCTCGAACTGGGGATCGGCTCCGCGGTCAGCGTCCCGCTCGAGTTCCGCGACGTCTCCTACGGCGCGCTGACGGTGTACGCGACCCGCCCGGGCGCGTTCGATGAGCGCACGACCGCCGTGCTAGGCGAGCTCGCGGACACGGTCGCCTACGCGATCAACGCCCGCGAGACGGAACGGGGGCTGCTCGCGACTGGCGGGACGGAGCTGAAACTCGTCGTCCGGGGGACCGATTCGATCCTCGACGACCTGGCGCGCGCGGCCGAGGGACCGGTCCGCGTCGTCGAGACCCGCCCGGGCGACGGCGAGGCGACCGAGCTGGCGTTCGTCGACGGGAGCACCGACGCCTCGACCCTGCGCGAACGGGTCGACGAGCGGGTCGTCGAGTCGATCGAACCGGTCAGCGACCGGGACGAGGACCGGGTCTTCCGCGCGCGGGTGTCAGGACCGGTCCTCCCGGCGGAGCTGGTCGAACTCGGCGCCCTCCCGCGGGAGATCGAGGCCACGCCCGACGAGATCACCGCCGTCGTGCTGTTGCTCCCGCACGTCGACGCCCGACCGTTCGTCGAGCGGCTGCGCGAGCGCTACCCGTCGGTCGAGCTCCTGGCGCGCCGCGAGCGCGATTCGCGGGCGCTCACGCGCGGCGCGTTCCTCGACGAGTTCGAATCGCTGGTCACCGACCGGCAACTGGAGGTGTTACGGACGGCCTACGGGGCGGGGTACTTCGACCGACCGCGGACGAGCAGCGGGCAGGAGATCGCCGACCGCCTCGGGGTCTCACAGCCGACCGTCAACTACCACCTCCGCGAGAGCCAGCTCCGCCTCCTCTCGCTGCTGTTCGGCGACGAACCGGCCGACGACGAGCGTGACTCCGGGTGAGACCGCGTCTCGGTCCGGTCGGTCCCGTCCAGTCCGGTTCGCGTCGACCCGCGGGTCCGCCGCGTTCGACCCCCGTTCTATTCACATCGAACGGGCGGCGGCGCCGTCTCTACGTCAGTGGAAGCCAGGCCCATCTCCCCGACGACCCAACCCGATCGTACAGATGAGCGACACCGTTTCCACCGTCTACCGCGACGACCGCGACCAGTCCGGACTCGTCGCCGGCGTCGTCTCGGCGATCGCGGACCTCGAAGGCGTCGACCCCGAGCACCTCGACCTCTGTCTGGCCGACTCGATCGACGGCGACGCCCTCGAGGGCCTCTACGCGCGCACCGCCGGCGACGCCGACCTCACGGTTCGGTTCACCGTCGAGGAGTACGAGGTCTACGTCCCGCGACCGGACGAGATCCACGTCTCGCGCCCGCGCGACGCGGGCCGAGAACCGAGCGGGGCGTGAGGGATGCCCGACGGCGACCCCGCTGCCCGACGGCCCCGCGGCGGTTCCGTCGCGTCGGGGCGAACCACCGACCGGACGTGTGACCGTTGCGGCCGCTCCATCGACGTCGACCGCTGGTTCCCCGTGGCGTTCGACGCCGACCGCGGCGCGATCCGCGCGTTCTGTTCCGTCGAGTGCAAGCGCCGCTTCCCCGATCGGTGACGCCCGCGCTCCCCGATCGCTGTCACTCCCGCCGTTCTCCGGGCGAGAGACCGCGTTCCGACCCCCGACGTTCGACCTCACTCCCGCGTAACCGGTCCGTACCCGGAGAACGTCTAATAACATTTAATTACGTCGCGATCGACGGATGACACGTGTTCGGAGGTGCCGAGCGCGACACGCGCGGTGTTGTGTCGGTCCACGACGCGATACTGGCGCTGATCCCGGCGGCGCTGGTGCTCGCGACGCTCGCGGGCGCGGTGCTGTCGTGGTCGTGGGTGACGGCGCTGGCCGTCGGCAGCGTCCCGGCCGGCACGACGATCGGCTACGCGCTGTTCTACAATCCACCGGCGGGCGTCGGCGAGAACTGAGCGGCGGCGACGACCGCGGTCGAACGCGGTTCTATCGAGCTGTGGGGCTCGTACTGCCCGACAGCGCCTGTTTGACCTGGAGGGCGGCGCTGGCGGCCAGCCCCTGCGCGAGGTCGGCGCGTTCGTCCTCGTCGATGGTCGCGTCGGCTTCCTCGGGCGTGTAGCCCGCGGAGACGACGGGGCCGACGGGCGGGCGAACGGCGACGGTCGCCTCGGGGCCGTCGGAACCGGCGGTCAGGTCCGAACCGACCACGAACTCTTCGGGGAGGAGCCGCCGCGTCTCGCGGGCGACCGCCGAGAGGTCCCGCTCCAGGCTGCGGCGTTGCTCCGCGGACAGCGTCTCGGGATCCAACCCGTCCTCGCCGAGCGGCGCGTTTCCGTACATGAAGCTCTTCCCCCGCCTAGGGAGGGGAGGGTCTTAACGCCTTGGAATCCATCAAGTGTCGGAGTCGTTCGGGGTCGGACCGGAGTAGCGATCGGCTACTCGAGTAACGACTCGCTATCGCCGTACGCGGCGACGACGACGGCCGTCGCGTGCTCGGCCCTGTGGGCGGGGGTCGACTCGACGACCACCTCGGGTTCGGCGTCGAAGGTCCACTCGCGCAGTTCCGTCCCGCGCTGGAGTCCGTCCCGGACCGCCCGTTCCACGGCCTCGGAGTCAGTCCCGCTGGCCTCGTAGAACAGCCCCCGTCCGGACTCGCTGCGGATCCACCCCAACCCTGCACAGGCTTCGCCGTCGGCGCCCGGGGCCAGCGTCTCGCGGCCGACCACGGCGTACAGCGCGTTCCCGGTCGGGCCCAGATCGGGCGCCGTGCCGACGCGCTCGACGCGGGCCTCGGCCGGGATCACCGACGAGAGCGTCACGAGGTTGTAGTTGTGGACGCCCGCCTCGGCCAGGGCCGCGTCGAACGACGACATCGCCGTCGGCCCGGTCGCCGACCCGCGCGCGACCCGGATGGAGCTCATACCACCCGTTCGTCGACTCGCGCGCTAAGGGGTTTCGCTTCCGGCCGAACGGCCCACCCTCGCCTGTCGTCGAGAAAGCATTTACCAGTGGGTCCACCCGTCTGTCTCATGACGCCGACACGCCGTTCGGTCCTCCGGGCGATCGGTGCCGTGGTTCCGCTCGCGGTCGCGGGCTGTGAGGCGCCCGACTCGCCCGAACCGGACGCCGGCACCGTACCGTCGCCGGCACCGACCGACACCCGAACGGCGTCGCGGACGACGGAGTCGCCATCGAGCCCGGTCGGATCGCCCTCGCCGACGCCGGACCGCGATGCCGAGGACGTGCTGCCCGAACCGGGCAGCGGCTGGACGCTCGTGGAGACGCGTCGGATGAGCGCCCGGATGCTCGGGGCGGAGACGGGCGTCGTCGGCGAGTACGAGGCCGCCGACGGCACGCGCTTTCGCGCTGTCGCCCTGGAGCGCTTTCCGCGTCACGACCCCACACGAAAGGCCGAGCGCTGGGCCTGTATCGGCTGGGACGTGGCGGTTGCCTACGGGGACTTCGCGTTCGCCGCCGGGACCGGCACCGAGCAGCGGGACTACACTCCGGAGACGCCCCCGTACATGGACCGGACGGCGGTTCCGGGGAGTAGTGGTCGTTCTCGGGAACTCCTGGCACGGTCGCCGCTGCTCTCCGCCGCACGCGTCGACGCCAACGAAGTCACCTGCGAGTCTTGACGGTGGTCGCGCTCGAATCTCGTTCGCTGTCGGTGGGGTCGCTCGCAATCTGGAGCTAACCCCCGTTCCGCGAACGATAGCACCTCGTTTCGCACAAGCATCCGCGCCGAAGGCGCGGTTCACCGGACGCGAAGGAGCGGGGCGAGGGCGACCGGAGGAAGGCCTCGATGCGAACGGGGAGCGTCGCGACCCGTGAGCACAGCGACTGAGTCGTCCGGCCTTTTTCACCCATGTTTTTGGACCGGGGCTCCCCGCAGGGAGCGACGCGACCGAGGAAGCCCCCGGTCCAAAAAGATGGTCTCAGTAGAACGCGACCGGCTGCCCCTCGGTCTGGTCGCCCTCTTCGACCTTCTCGAGGGCGTCCTCGAAGTCCTCGGTGCGGACGTCGGTGCGACCGTCGCGGATGGCGAACATGCCGGCCTCGGTGGCGAGGCTGGCGAGTTCGGCGCCGGAGAAGCCGTCGGTCTCCGCGGCCAGCAGTTCGAAGTCGACCTCGTCGGCGAGGGACATGTCCTGGGTGTGGATCTCGAGGATGCGACGGCGGCCCTCGGCGTCGGGCTCGGGGACCTCGATGAGGCGGTCGAAGCGGCCGGGGCGGAGGATGGCCCGGTCGAGCATGTCGAAGCGGTTGGTGGCGGCGATG
>JBDGSU010000169.1:0-24519 GCA_042217395.1 Halosimplex sp. | reverse complement strand
TCCTCTGATTCGACCGCTATTCGTTTGTAGACGCTCTACATCCCGAAAACGTGGCACGCGGTCGCCGGGTCGACCGTACGGAGTCGTGGGGTCGATCCCGGAGCGTCTCGCGAAGCCGTCTTAATCGTCGACCGGCGCGGATTCCTCGGGGCCTTCCGCCGGATCGACGCTCCCGGCCTCGCCCATCTGGACGTTGACCTCCTCGTCGAGGGAGTCGCTGGGGAGCGCGAGCGCGACCACGAAGGCGACGGACAGGATCCCGGCGCCCACGAGGAACAGCGTGTCGATGCTGTTGGCGAGGGCGGTCACGACCACGTCGTGGACCTGCGGGGGCAGGGAGGCGATGACGTCCGGGTCGATGCTCCCGCCGCTGGCCATGTCGCTCCCGCCGGCGCCCCCGAGCCCGGAGAGGCGGTCGGTGAGCTGGCTGGTCAACAGCGCGCCGAGCACGGCGGTCCCGACGGCGCTGCCCAGGCTCCGGCTAAAGGTTACGGAGGTGGTCGCGGCGCCCAGGTCCGAGCGGTCGACGATGTTCTGGACGGCGACGGTGAGCGTGGGCATGACGAACCCCAGCCCCAGGCCGGTGACGACCATGTACGCGGTCGAGGCGTTCAGCGTCCAGCTCCAGTCCAGCACGCTCAGGGTGAGGAGGTGCGTGGTGGTGGTGCCCATCGTGTGGAGGAGCCAGAACCCGACGGCGCCGACGAGCGTCCCGACGACGGTGAAGACCTTGTAGTGGCCCAGACGGGTCATCAGCTGTCCGGTGAGTGCGCTGGTCACCATGAGGCCGCCGACGAGCGGGAGCAAGAGCAGCCCCGAGTTCGTCGCGCTGACGCCGAGCACGGTCTGGAGGTAGACCGGGAGGTAGATGGTCGCGCCGAACATCCCCGCGCCGAGACACAGCGAGAGGACGACGACGCCGACGAACGTCCGGTACTCGACCAGGTGGACGGGGAACACCGGCTCCTCGACGCGCAGTTCCTGGTAGACGAAGATCGCCGTCGCGGCGACCGTCAGGACCCCCAGCCCGAGGACGGCCGTCGAGTCCCAGGCGTACCTGGTCCCGCCCCAGGTGGTCAAGAGGGTGAGTGAGCTGACGGCGACGACCAGCAGGGCCGCGCCCGGATAGTCGATGGCGTGGCTCGTGTCGGGCACCGGCAGGTCGAGTTTCGTGTGGATCACCGCGATAGCGGCGAGACCGACCGGGACGTTGATGTAGAAGATGTACCGCCAGGTGTAGTGGTCGGTGAGATAGCCGCCGAGGACGGGGCCACCGATGGTCGCCGCGCCGAAGATGACCATCATGTAGCTCATGTATTTCCCGCGCTCGCGAGGGCTGAAGATGTCCCCGAGAATGGTCGTCGCCATCGCGATGAGCCCGCCCGCGCCGACGCCCTGGAGCGCGCGGAAGAGCGCGAGTTGCGTCATCCCGCCGACGTAGTCGGTGAGCACGGGGATGTCTCCGGCCAGCCCCGAGAGGACGCTCCCGATCAGGAACACGGCGATGGCGAACTCGTAGACGATAGAGCGGCCGTAGAGGTCGCTCAGTTTCCCGTACAGCGGCGTCGTCGCCGTGACGGTGCGAGGTAGGCCGTGACGATCCACGAGAGCTTGCTCGGGTCGCCCAGCTCTCCGACGATGTGCGGGAGCGCCGTCGACACGATCGACTGGTCGATCAACCCCAGGAGCATCCCGAGCATGAGCCCGCTCAAGACGACTGCTCGCTCGCGACCCAGTCCGCCGAGGAACCCGTCCGGTTCCGCCGCCGCGTCGCTCATCTGCACCCACCCGTCTCGACCACGGGGTGGTTAACTAATCGTTCAGTCAGCATCGTCCGATCAGCAGTCTCTGGCCTATGTAAATCCGTCGATGTCCCGGTTCGATCGGCCAGAGGTGGCAGCGAGGCGCTCGATCGTGCCCGTATCGGAGTCGCCGTCGGTCGCTCACCCCGACCGTCGACGAATCGTTAACTGAACGGTCAGTACGTATTTATCGGTCCGACCCGTCCGATCGGGTATGGAGAAGCCGCGATCTCGGTCGAACTACGGGAGGCGGGATGGTTGACGCCATCGCGGTGGACGGGCTCACGAAACGCTTCGAATCGGTCACTGCGCTCGAGGACGTGACCTTCGCCATCGAGAGGGGCGAACTGTTCGGTCTGCTCGGACCGAACGGCGCCGGGAAATCCACGCTCGTTCACGTCCTCTCGACGCTCCTCCAACCCACGAGCGGTACCGCGACGGTCGCGGGACACGACGTGCGGACGGACCGCGACGGCGTCCGGAACAGCATCGGGGTGGTCTTTCAGGAACCTGCGCTGGACGAGGAGCTGACCGCCCGAGAGAACCTCGACTTCCACGGGGTCATGTACGGGATGGCGAGGGAAGTGCGCCGGGAGCGCATCGCGGCCGTCCTCGATCTCGTGGAACTCGGAGACCGGGCGGACGACCTCGTGAAGACCTACTCCGGCGGGATGAAACGCCGCCTCGAGATAGCGCGCGGGCTCGTCCATCGGCCCGCGGTACTGTTCCTCGACGAACCGACGCTCGGGCTGGACGCCCAGACCCGTCGTCACATCTGGGAGTACGTCGAACGACTCAACGAGGAGACGGACGTCACGGTCGTCCTCACGACCCATTACATGGAGGAAGCGGACGCCCTCTGTGAGCGGATCGGCGTCATCGACGACGGGCGACTGATCGCCGACGATTCGCCCGCCGCGCTCAAACGCCAGTTCGGCGGTGACCTCGTCACGCTCGGCGTCGAAGGCGACCGCGACGGGTTCCGTGCGCTGCTCGACGGATACGACTGGGTGTTCGACGTCGAGGAGGCGGACGGGAAGCTCCGGCTGACGGTCGACGACGGGAGCGAACGGATCCCGGTACTGTTCCGTGACATCGCCGACACCGCCACCGGGATCGCGAGCGTTGAGATGCGCGAACCCAGCCTCGAAGACGTCTTTCTCGACCTGACTGGCCACGCGATCCGTGAAGAGGACGCGGAGAGCAGCGTCGAGCGCATGCTGCGGATCCGGAGGGACCGCTGATGCGCGGGACGAACGCCCCGGCCATCTACGTGCTCTGGCTGCGCGAGATGAAACGCTTCTCCCGATCGAAATCGCGTATCGTCAGCACGCTCGCCCTGCCCTTCCTCTTCCTCGTCGGTTTCTGGTTCGGCTTCCGTTCGACGCCGATTCCGGGGGTGGGCGGCGGTGTGGACTACCTCCAGTACCTCGTCCCGGGAATCGTCGGGATGACGATGCTGTTCTCGGCGTCCTTCGGTGGGATCGGCGTCCTGTTCGACCGGCAGTTCGGATTCCTGAAAGAGATCCTCGTCACGCCGGTCGACCGCGTCTCCATCGCGCTCGGCCGCGTCGCCGGAAGCACGACCAGTGCCGTCGTTCAGGGCGTCCTGCTCCTCTCGATCTCGATCGTCATCGGCTTTCGACCCGTCTCGTGGTTCGGTGTCCTCCCGGCCGTCGCGTTCATGGCGCTGATCGGCGCGACGTTCATCGGCGTCGGCCTCGTCTTCGCCTCCCGGATCGCAGACTTTCAGGCGTTCGACCTCGTGTTCAACTTCGTCCTCTTCCCGTTGCTCTTTCTCTCCGGTGCGATCTATCCGGTCACGAACTTCCCGGCCGCGCTGCAGTACGTCACGTACCTCGATCCGCTCACGTACGGGGTCGACGGCCTCCGCGGAGTGCTCGTCGGCGTCTCGACATTCCCGCCACTGCTGGACGCCCTCGTGATGGCCGGGTTCGCACTCCTCTTCGTCGTCGCAGGTGCGTACGCCTTCGAGGGGAGCGACGCCGTATGATGACGCATTTCAACCAGTACGGTCTAACGGAACACCACTGCGGACTCGCAGCGACGATCACGACACACCGAATCCCCGACCGATGACACGGACTCCACCATTCCTCGAAGACCCGTCGACGACTCGCGAGGCCATCATGAAGGCCACCTACCACGCGCTGTGCGAGCACGGCTACGCCGACCTGACGATCCAACGCATCGGCGACGAGTTCGAGAAGAGCAAGTCGCTGCTGTATCATCACTACGATAGCAAGGACGACCTGCTCCTGGACTTCCTCGATTTCATGCTGGAACGGTTCGAGGACCGCCTCCCGTATCCCCAGGGAGAGAGCGTGACGGAGCACCTCGACGCGATCCTCGATCGCGTCCTCGTCGCGCCCTCCGCGGAGGAATCCGGTGACTTCGCACAGGCGATGGTCGAGTTACGTGCACAGGCGTCCCACGACGCCGAATTTCGCGATCACTTCACCCGGAGCGACCAGTTCTTCCGCAAGCAGATCGCACGTATCATCCGAGAAGGGACCGAACAGGGCGTCTTCCGGGAGGTCGACTCGCGACAGACCGCGGCCACGATCCACGCCATCGTCGTCGGGACGATGACCCAGCGGGTGACCACCGACGACGACCGCACCGACCTGATTCGAGCCGAAGTCGACCGGTATCTCCGGAACTGCGTGCTCGTCGCGGAGAATCCCTGATACGGATTAGTGCAAGCGTTTACCGGGTCGACCGTACGCGGTCCCGGGTCGACGGGAGGCGTTTCTCCGACTCCGTCTCAGTAGTGCATCGACCCGCACGTTCCGAGTCCGTCCCCTCGTGTAGACGTCGGGCGAACCCACACAGACCACCATCACCGGAGGAGGATCCCCTGACACTCACCCGTGGGCGAGCAGTTCCTCGATGCGGTCCGTTCCGGCCTCGACGTGGCCACCGTGGAAACAGAACGTCTCCTCGACGTCGAGTTCCGCGAGTCCCCCGACGCTGTCCCAGGCCGTCTCGAGGTCCGGCGTCGCGTCCTCGCGTGGTCCGACGAGGTCTCCGTCGACGACGTTGAGCGCGTCGGCGCTGACGAGCAGTTCCGCGTCGGGGAAGTAGTAGGACGTGTGGCCGGGCGAGTGTCCCGGCGTGTGGACGGCTCGCATCGGCCCGGCGTCGGTCGCGAACGTCTCGCCGCCGACGAGCCGCACGTCCACGGTCGCCGGCTCGATCTCCATCGGGCGTTCGTCGCTCGATTTCACCAGCTCCCGTTCGCCTTCGAGGTAGGGCGTATCGGCCTCGTGTGCGAACACGACCGCGTCGGTGCGGTCGACGACGGCGGCCAGACAGCCGGCGTGGTCGAGGTCCTGATGCGTGATCGCGACCCCCCACGTCTGCTCGAGCGACAGCCCCTCGGCGTCGAGCGCGTCGGCCAGGTCGGATACCCCATCGGGCAGGCCGACGTCCAGCAAGAGCAGTCCCTGCGGCGTTTCGACCGCGACGGGACGAAGCGTCGTCTGGCGGTCACCGAGTTCTGCGTCGAGCGCGAGTCCGTGAACGCCGTCTGCGAGCTCCATACCCCACGATCGGTTGCCATCCGCTTGAATCATGCCCCGGTGTGTGCTCTCGGGCCGGCGGCGTGTATCCCGTGCCTTCCGCGCGATCGATCCCGTGGCTTCCATCGATCTACTGATTGAATAGTTAGTCACAACGCTTTTTACTGACTGGTCAGTAGATCCGAGTATCGAACGGATAGCGAGACCACCGAGGAGATCGTGACGGCGACGGGTCCCGCTCGTCGGCGGCCAGTTCCCGACGTCGGTCGTCGCGGCCTTCGGTATCGGGACGCGCGTCGTCTCGGTGGTCTTCCGACCTTCCGTTGCAGTCGCTCGTGGCGTCGAGACGACGGCGGGCCAGACCATCGGCGCCGGCGAGTACGACCGCGCGGAGGCGGCGAACTACGTCGCAGCGACGGGCCCGTTCGCGGTGATCGCCGTCCTCGGCGTCGTCGCCTGGCTGTGGGTCCTGGAGGTATCTGGCGCGAAGGGGACGTTCGCACGATACCCGGACCGAATCGGGAGGGACGCGAAGACGAGGTCGACGCTGCGGCCGGTGGCGATTAGTCGTCGAACGGAGTCACGAGACGGACCCTGGAACACTCGACCCACGTTACCGATGATCGATTCCACCACGACCCCACCGGAGGGATGGTCAGAGACGGCCCAGACGGTGCCCGGCGCCGAACAGACGTACGTCTATCACGTCGGCGACGGCGAGCGTGTCCTCGTGGGGCTCGCGTCGATGTCGAATACCGCGGACGACGTTCGACTCGAGGTTTCGTCGATCGAGGACGCCGCGACCGTTCGACGACACGATTTCGCCGTCGCGACATACGATCGGAAAGAGGACGGAGTCGAAGGGATGATCTCGTTCATGGAATCCGTCTCGGAAACGGTCGCGTCTGACTACGCGGAAGACGAGCGGTTGTTCAGGCAAATCGAGCGGTGTATCGAGGAGTTCGACGCGGCGACCGACAGCTGGTGGTCGTTCTGTACGAACTGAACGGGGAAACTATCCAACGAACCGGGAACCGACGAGACGACAGATGAACCGGAAACCACTCAGACACCGCTCGGGCGGTGAACAGCGTGACTGACTCGGCGTACTCGAACATCCTGATTCCGACGGACGGAAGCAGCCTGGCACGACGGGCGCTGGAGGAAACACTCACGGTCGCGAGCCTGACCGACGCGACGATACACGTCCTGTTCGTCGTGGACGATGCGAGAATCGCCGAGGTCGCGAGCGAGTCCGGGACGGACGCGGTGACCTTTGACGGCGACGTCGACGCGCTCTTCGAGCGCTACGAATCCCTCGGCGGACACGCTCTCGACGATCTTCAGGACGCAGCCACGGATCGCGGTGTGGCGGTGACGGCGACGATTCAGAAGGGCCTCCCGCGAGACGAGATCCTCGCGTACGTCGACGAGAGCGACATCGACCTGGTCGTGATGGGAACTCACGGCCGCCGGGGATTGGAACGGTCCGTCCTCGGCAGTACGACCGAATCGGTACTTCGGCGCGCGTCGGTACCGGTCCTCGCGGTTCACGGAGAATCGGCCGATGAGTGAGCGGACCCGTCGGACCCGCGCTGCCCGGACCATCGAGCGACAGCGTCGTCGCTCGTCGGAACCGAAACGGCGGTCCGTGCGTACGACAGCGGAGAGGAACTGACCGGTGGTGGAAACCGAAACCGCCGATGGCGGACTCCGCGGTGCGTTCGTCGGTCTGTTCGTTGCGACGGGCGCGGCCATGCTCGGGTTCGGGCTCATCGAACCCATCATGCCGTTGTACGCCAAGAGCCTCGGCGCCTCGGGAGTCATACTGGGGCTCATTTTCGCCGGGTTCGCCGTCGCGCGCGGCATCTTCGCGCCGATCATGGGACGGCTGTCGGACCAGTACGGCCGCAAACGCATCCTGTTGATCGGGCTCGGGCTGTACGTCTTCCTCTCGGGGGGCTACATCCTCGCCAACTCGCCGCTCGCGCTCACTGCCGTCCGCGCGGGGCAGGGCCTCGCGTCCGTCATGGTCACGCCGATCGCCCAGTCGTACGTCGGCGACATCACGCCCGAGGGCGAGGAGGGCGCGTACATGAATCTCTTCTACATCTCGCTGTTCGGGGGGATGGCCGTCGGTCCGTCGCTCGGCGGCTATCTCTCCGACGCGTACTCCTTCGAAGCGCCGTTTCTCGTCCTCGCGGGCGTCGCCCTGTTCGCGCTGCTGGTCGTCCTCGTGTGGGTCCCGGAGCGAACGCCGACGGAAGGGTCTGCCGGCGAACGCCAATCTCTGGCGGCATCGCTCCGAGCGGTGTTCGACGACCGCGAGATGCGCGGGATCCTCACGTACATCACGGCTCGCGGCTTCTATCGTTGGGGATTCAACTCCTTTTTCCCGGTGTACGCGGTGAGCGTCGTCGCGTTGAGTCGAACGAACGTCGGGTTCATCCTGTCGGGGTATATGCTCGCCGGGGGCGCGCTCCAGTACCCGCTCGGTCGCCTCGCCGATCGCTTCGCCGGCTATCGCCCAGAGTTCGTCGTCGTCGGTGGACTCTTGAGCGGGCTCGCGATGTTCGTGGTGCCGTCGACGAGCGGGCTGCTCCCGCTCGTCGCGCTCGTCGTGGGAATGGGAGTCTCGAGTGCGATCTCCCGGTCGGCCTCGGTGGCCATTCGCACCGAGCGCGGTCGCGTCCACGGGATGGGGGCCGTCACGGGCGCGTTCACGGCCTCGCTGAGCGTCGGACAGGTCCTCGGACCCGTCACCTTCGGTGCCGTGGTGGACGTCGTCTCGATCCGCTGGGCGTTCTATCTCGGTGGGGTCGTCGGCCTCGTCGGGACCGTCGGTGCGTACTGGTATCTCCGCCGTGGAAACGCCGTCGCCGCATCCGAGCGACAACCGGTCGATACCGAATGACGGACGGTGCGCCCGATCGAATGCCGGCGGTCGTCGGTCCACCGACGTCGTCGGCGCGGGTCCGACGAACCACGGCGCAGGTGTCGAACGAATATCTCGAATTTCCGCCCATCGACGGCTCATTCGACCGGTTTCGACCGTTGAACCCCGGATCCTGTACCATGATTTATATATCTGGCTAGCGATCGAACAGTCGAATATGGCAACCGAGACGAGCGGCGGATTCCTGGACAGCGTGTATCGACGGCGAGTCGGCGAACCGACCACGCACGACGAGGTGCGCGGGTACTGGGTGTTCCTGACGGGGCTAGTACTGGGGACGCTCGGGATCGTCCTGTTCCTGCCGAGCACGTCGGCGGTCGGGAGTTCCGGGTTCACCCTCCGGGAGGCGAGCCTGTTCGTCTCGGCGGTCGGGCTGGCGATGCTGGTCGCGGGACCGATCATCAGACTCCCGCTCCAGCCGTGGGCGAACTACGCGGCGTATCTCGGTCAGGCGGTCTGTTTCGTCGCGGCGGTCTGGTTCGTGGTGATATTCCCTTCGGGCTGGAGCGTCCAGACCGGGAATCAGCCGGTGATCATCCTGTACGCGGTCGGGCTGGCGATCACTACGGTCGTCGGTCTCATCGCACCGCTCGTCGTCGGCGTGACCGAGGACGATCTCGAGGCCAGCGAGAGCAGAGCGGCCGAACTGGAGTCCGAACTCGCCGCGGTCCGCCAGGAGCGCGACCGGCTCGAGTCCGAACTCGCCGACGCGCGGAGCGAGACCGAGGCCGGGACGGCCGCGCAGGCCGACCTCCAGGCGACGCTCGACTCCCTGTACGAGAGTCAGGCCCGCTTCGAACTGTACGAGGACGCGAGCGAGCAGTGGCGCTGGCGCCTGCGCCACCGCAACGGCAACATCGTCGCCGACAGCAGCCAGGGCTACACTCGCAAACACAACGCCCAGAAGGGCATGGGCAGCGTCCGACGCAACGCCCTCGGCGCGACGACGCTGCTGTTCGAGCGCGAGGCCGACCTCCCCGAGGAGGACGCCGAGTTCGAACCGGTCGAGGAGCGTGAGAGCCAGGCGACAGTCGAGATCTACGAGGACAACGCCGGCGAGACTCGCTGGCGGCTCGTCCACGACAACGGGAACGTCCTCGGCGACAGCGGCGAGGGGTACTCCTCGCAGCGCAACGCCGAGCGAGCCGTCGAGCGCGTTCGGGAGTACGTCGGCCCGGCCGACTACCTCTGGTTCGACCCGACCGGGTTCGAGGTCTACCGCGACGAGGCCGACGAGTGGCGCTGGCGACTCGTCCACCGCAACGGGAACATCCTCGCCGACGGCGGCGAGGGCTACAGCCGTCGCAACGACGCCAACCGCGCCGTCGAGCGCATCCGCGAGCGCGTCGACGACCTCGAGTTCGAGGTCTACGAGGACAACGCCGGCGAGACGCGCTGGCGGCTCCTGAGCGGGAACGACAACGTCCTCGCCGACAGCGGCGAGGGCTACAGTTCGCGCGACGAAGCCGAAGAGGCAGTCGACCGCGTCCGCGAGTACGCGCCCGACGCTGACGTGCTCGAGATCGGTCGCGCCACCTTCGAGATCTACGAAGACGCCGGCGGCGACCACCGCTGGCGGCTCCGCCACCGCAACGGCAACATCCTGATGGACAGCGGGCAGGGCTACAGCGACAGGAGCGGCGCCCGCGACGGCATCGAGAGCGTCAAGCGCAACGCACCGACCGCCGAAACCCAGGGCTGACGCCGTCTCGCCCTCCGCGAGATGTTCCGGCAGCGTCGGAACCTACGGGGAGTCCCCCGCGTCGCCAGCGGACCAGTAGCTAGTTGGATTCGGTCGTCGACTGCGTGGTCGTGCCGACCGAAGCGCCCGAACCCTTCCGATTCGACGCCGAAGTAGCGCCCGGGGAGAAACGACAGTTCCGGTACGAGGTCAGCGAGACGTACCTGGGCGATTCGGTCGAGATCCCAGTGACGATCGTCAACGGCACCGAACCCGGACCGCGGGTGTTCATGACCGCCGCGATCCACGGGGACGAACTCAACGGGGTGAAGGTGCTCCAGGAGGTCGCCGACCGCTATCGACCCGGAGCGATCCACGGAACGCTCGTGCTGTTGCACGTCGTCAACGTCCCCGGCTACCAGGCCCAGCAGCGTTATCTCCCGATCTACGACCTGGATCTCAACCGCTCGTTCCCCGGGAGAGAGCGGTCGAACACCGCCGAGCGGATGGCCCACCGGGTGTACCATCGGTTTCTCGCCCAGTGCGACCTGGGGCTGGACTTCCACACGTCGACGCGCAACCGGACGACGATGTATCACACCCGCGCCGACGTGGGGAACCCCGACGTGGAGCGGCTGGCGGACGCCTTCGGTGCGAACGTCGTCCTCTCCGGCGAGGGCGACGAGTCGTCGCTGCGCGCGGTCGCAACCGGCGACGGGATCCCGACGATCACCGTCGAGATGGGCAAGGCCCACCGCTTCCAACCGGCGCTCGTCGAGAAGGCGCTCGCGGGCGTCGAGAGCGTCCTCGCCGAGTACGGCGTCTACCCCGACGGGACCGTCGCCGAGCCGGCCTGGCGGAAGGTCATGGGACCGACGGAGGAGAAGCGCTGGATCCGCGCCGACACCGGCGGCCTCGTCGAGATGGAGTGGGGCCCGAACCCGCTGGTCCACGAGGGCGAGGTCATCTGCACGGTCTCGGACCACTTCAAGGACGAGGAACACGTCGTCGAGGCGCCGTTCACCGGCCTGATCGTCGGCGTGCTCGAGAACCCGGTCGCGCTTCCGGGCCACCCGATCTGCCACCTCGTCCGCATCAGCCCGGAGACGCGCGAGGAGATCGAACGCGAGATCGGCCGGGGCGAGTTCGACGGCTACCGCTCGTACGGCCAGCGGTGGATGGCCGACGACGAGGAGGCCGAATAGCCGAGCTCTCGGCCGCGATCCTGGCCAGGGGCGCTATCGCCGCCCACTTCGTCCGGTCCGTTCTCCCGCCTTCGATCGGGATCAGTCCGTCCGTGACCCGTCAGTATCGGCCGAGACGGGCGACGAGGGCACGTCGCCGACGGGCGCCGGCCCGGGATCGGCGGGCGGTTCGGCGACGCGGCTCCCGCCGGACAGACCGCCGAGCGCCAGCACCAGGACGGCTCCGAGGAGCACGAGCCCGCCGGCGAGGGCGAACGCTGCGAGGTAGCCGAACGACGCCGCCCAGCCGCCGAGGACGCCGCCGACGCCGCCGGCAGCGGCCCCGAGTGCGGTGTGAACACCGAGGACCTCGCCGCGTGCGGCGGGCGGGGAGAGCCGCGTGACGATGGCCGTCCCGACGACGGCGATGACCGCCCACGTCGCGCCGATGGCCGCGAGGCCGACGCCCGCGGCCCCGAGTTCGAGGGCCGCGGTGCCCAGTCCGCCGACCAGCGCGACGACCGGGAAGAGCACCCCGCGAACGGCCAGCGACCCCGACTGGAGCAGCCGCACGTCGTAGCGGGCGGCGGCCCGCCCGGCGCCCTCGTAGAGGACCGCCGAGGCGAGGCTCGACACCAGGTAGAGACCGAATATCTGACCGGAGTCGAAGGACGCGCCCGTCAGGAACAGGGGGAGCGGCGCCCAGAACGCGGCGAAACCGGTGAAAAACAGCGTCGCCGCGACCAGGTACGTCACCAGGGAGGCGTCGAACCGGCCGCGGAGCCGCCGCGGGTCCACCCCGCGAGTCGTCCAGTAGAGGCGGTTCGGCGAGAACGGGAACGTGGCGCCTTTCAGCGGGAACCGCGCGCCGGCGACGATGCGCGCGATCCGGCGGACCCGCCGCTCGCTCGTGACGTGCGATTCGGGCGTCGGGTCGGGGAGCGTGCGGGACGCGCTCACCGCGCTGACGCCGGCGCAGGCGGCGAGCAGCCAGAACAGGACGCGAGTGGCCGACTCGGCGCCGACGAAGCGGACGCCGACCAGCGGCCAGACGGTCCCGAGCACGAGCCCGCCCGCCCAGCCGTACCCCTGGTACTTGTTCAGCAGGCCGATGCGCTCGCTCCAGGCCGATTCGGGCGCGTCGTCGACGACCAGCATCGTCAGCACCGGCGCCACCGAGGCGACGACCAGCCACAGCGCCGCGTTCGCGACGACGACCGTCGTGACGTCAGAGGCGAGCGGGATCACGGCGAGCGCGGCCGCGACCGTCGCGAGCGTCCCGAGGACGAGCCCCCGACGGTGGCCGACGCGGTTGGCCAGCCGCCCGAACAGCACGGCACCGGGAGCGCCGACGACGGCGGCCGTCGACGCGAGGACGCCCAGCTGGACCGGCGAGGCGCCCAGCTGAACGAGATACAGCGGGACGAGCAGCGACGCCCCGCCGAAGGCGATCGAACCGAGCGTCCACGAGTAGAGCCAGCGGTCCGTCATCGGGATACCGATCGTTTGGCGAACTGCCCTAAATAGCCGCGTGGCTCGGACTACGGGACCGCCGAGCGCCACGTTCGAAGCGACTAACCGAACGACTGAGACCGATAATGCTCACCGAACCACTCGGACCGGTGAAGCTCACCGAACCACTCGGACCGATGGGACCGGCCTTCATGTGTGGGGTCACCGACTGGCGACTATGGCCACGCTCCCGTTCCTGGTGCCGTCCGTCGTCGCCGTCGTCGCTCTCGTGGCGCTGAGCGCCTTTTTCTCCAGCAGCGAGTCCGCGATCTTCTCGCTCCCCGACGAGCGGATCGACGAGGCGGCGGGCTCGGGATCGCCCGACGGCGTCGCGCTCGGAGAGCTCCGCAGCGATCCCCACCGGCTGCTCGTCACGATCCTCGTCGGGAACAACGTCGTCAACATGGCGATCTCCAGCATCGTCACGTTGCTGGTCGCGCAACTGTTCTCCCCGGGCGTCGCGGTCGTGCTCGCGACGACGGGGGCGAGCGCGGTCATCCTCGTGTTCGGCGAGATCGTCCCGAAGTCCTACGGGCTGGGTCACGCCCGGGCCTGGAGCCTGCGCGTCGCGCGCCCGCTCGCCCTGGTGGAGACGGTCCTCGGGCCCGTGGTCGACCTCTTCGACGCGAGCACGCGGCGCCTGACCGCGCTCGTCGGTGGCGAGCACGGTATCGAAGCCGACCTCGTCGACGAGTGACCCGCTCGGACCCGGCCCGCCTCGACCGAACCGACCCGACGAGCCCTCGAGCGAGCGAGAGGCGGTCAGAGCGGCCGGAACGAAAGCATTGAAGCCGTCGGCCGGGAGTCCGATACAACGCTTCGATGAGAGACGACCCGGCGGGGACGACAGCCGATTCGGCGGCCGACGGCGGACAGCGCGAGGCGCCGCCGGCGGCGGGGCCGTCGGTCGATCCGGAGACGGCTGACCCGGAGACGCCCGATCCCGAGACGGGGCTGACGGCGGCCGAGACGGATCTCGGGCTCCGGAACATCACGCGGATGGGGCTGACCGGGCAGGCCATGGGGACGCTGACCGGCGGGGCGTTCATGACGGCGGTGCTCGTACAGCTGGGGTCGCCGCTGTACGTGTTCGGGCTGCTGTCGGCGCTGCCGGCGCTGGCCGGCGCCGTGCAGGTGCCGGCCGCGTACGTCATCGAGAAGTACCGGGCTCGCAAGCGGATCGCCTTTTTCGGGTTCGTCGCGACGCGGGTGTTCGTCCTCTCGCTGGCGGCGATCCCTCTGCTGTTCGGGGGACAGCTCGCGATCACCCTGTTGCTGGCCGCGATCCTCCTCCAGAACGTCGCCTCGGCGGTCAGCGGCCCGGCGTGGAACTCGATCACCCGCGACCTCGTGCCCGACGAGCGGATGGGCGCCTTCTTCTCCCGGCGCCAGAAGCTCACCGTCGGCGTGAGCATCCCCCTGTCGCTGGGCGCGGGCTGGTTCGTCACGTGGTGGGCCAAGACCAACCCCGGCAGCTTGCTCCGGGGGTACTCGCTGCTGTTCTTCGCGGGATTCGCCGTCGGTATGGGGTCGCTGTACTTCGTCCGGCGGACGCCCGAGCCCGCGATGGCGCCCGCCGCGGGAGCGACGAAGTTCACGGAACTGGTCCTGGTCCCGTTCCGGGACGAGAACTTCCGGAACCTGATGCAGTTCCTCGGCGCGTGGGGGTTCGCGATGGCGATCGCATCGCCCTTCTTCACCGTCTACCTCCTCCAGCGGCTCGGCTTCGAGATGTCGTTCGTGATCGCGCTGACCGTCGTGAGCCAGCTCGCCAACGTCGTCTTCGTCCAGATCTGGGGGAGGCTCGCGGACCGCTTCAGCAACAAGGCGGTCCTCGGCGTGAGCGGGCCGCTCGTCCTCGGGAGCACCATCCTCTGGCTGTTCACGGCGATGCCCGACCCTCACCGGTTCACCGTCCCGCTCATCGTGCTCATCCACGTCCTCCGCGGGATGTCGATGGCGGGCGTGAGCCTGACCACCGGCAACATCGCGATGCGGCTCGCGCCCCAGGGGCAGGGGACCTCCTACCTGGCGGCGAACAGCCTCGTGGGCGCTCTCGCCGGCGGGATCGCGCCGCTGGTCGGCGGGGCCGTCGCGGGCGCGTTCGAACTCCACCGCTTTACCATCACGCTCAACTGGGAGAGCCCCGGCGGCGTCTACTCCCTGTCGGCGTTCTACCTCCAGGGGATGGACTTCGCGTTCGTCCTCGCCTTCCTCGTGGGCATCTACGCGATGCACCGCCTCTCACTGGTCGTCGAGGCCGAGGCCGTCCAGCGCAGCGTGGTCGTGCGGAACCTCGTCGAGGAGATAAAGCGACCGCTGGTCACGTTCACCGCCGTCGACGGCGCGCTCGACCTGCTGACGTTCCCGTTCGACGCCCTGCGCCAGACGCGCCAGCAGATCGGCGAGCGACGAAACGGCCGACGCCGGAACGATTGACGGTCGGGGACCGGTCGACGCGCTCACCGCCTTCGAGGACGACCTGGACGCGCAGCCGGCCGACCGCCGGCCCTCGGTCCGGTACGCCGACGCGCCGTACGGGGCCGACCGGGGGCGACCGGGCGCGGGCGATCTCCCGGAGTAGCGGACTCCGGCCGGTCGCGCCAGTGGGGCCCCGATCCCGTACGGAAGCGTTCGGGGCGTTCGGGGCCGATCGGACGGAGGAAGCTTTTCGTCGTTGGCCGAGAGACGGGTGGGTATGTCGACAGCGTATCTCACGATCGACGACGCGCCGTCCGCGACGCTCCCGGAGAAACTCGCGGTGCTCGAGGAGCGCGACGTGCGAGTCGTCTTCTTCTGCGAGGGCCAGCGGCTGGCCGACCACGCCGACCACGCCCGACGGGCCGTCGAGGCGGGGCATCTGCTCGGGAACCACGCCTACGCCCACAACCACGCCTCTGACGTCTCGGTCGAGGAGTTCGCCGACGGACTCGACCGGACCGAGGCGGCCATCGACGAGGTGTACGAGACGGCGGACGCGGAGCGGCCCGCGAAGCTGTTCCGGTTCCCCTTCGGGGACAGAGGCGGCGACCGCGCCGAGGAGTTCCAGGCAGTGCTCGCCGAGCGGGGCTTCCGGCCGCCGGACGCCGAGATGATCGACTACGAGTTCTGGGCCGACCACGCGGGCTATCGCGACTGGTTCTGGACCGTCGACGTCGAGGACTACAACGTCGACGCGACCGCGGCGCTCGCCGAGAACGTCGCCGACGCCGCCGACCGACTGGAGGGCGATTCGCGGGACGTCCTGCTCTTTCACGACGGCGGCAACTCCGTCGACTTGCTGGAGGGGTATCTCGACCTCCTCGACGAGCGCGGCGTCGCGTTCGGCGACCCACTTGACCTGGTCGACGGCGGCGACGCCTGATACGGATTACTGCAAGACAGTCCGGGACCGACCGCACGACTGCGTGCGGTCGACCCGGGAAACGCGTGCTCCGAATCCGTATGACACGGACCGCTGTCCGTCCGAGCCGAAGGTATTTGCCGGCGCCGTCGGAATCGGGGAGCCGTGTATCACGACGCGTTCCCCTCGGTCTCGCTGCACAACGTCGACGAGCTCGCGCCCCCGGAGTGGGCGCCGGGCGGGAGTCAGCTCTGTCGCGTCCCGCGCGCGGTGGGGCGAGAACTGAACGTCACCGCCCGCGACCGCGTCCGCGACCCGACCGGCGTCGAGGTGCGGTTCGCGCCCGAGTCCGACGACGCCACCGTCGAGGTGACCCTGTCGGCCGCCGGCGGCGCGACCGCGCACTGCTTCTGGGGCCCGTTCCAGGCGGTCGAGCCCGTCGAGATCGGGCCGGAGCCGACGACCTGTGAGTTCTCCCTGCCCGAGCGGGTCCGCGACCTGACCGCCGGCGACGAGGCGAGCGACGCCTTCGACCGCCGGGTCTGTCGGATCCGCTTCGAGGCGTGGGGGCCGGTCGCGCTCCACGACGTGGCCGGGCCCGCTCGACGCCCGCGCGACGACGAGGTGCCCGACCGCCGATACCTCGCGTACGGCACCTCCATCACCGAGGGCGCGCTCGCGGACCCGCACCTGACCTACGTCGCCCGCGCGGCGACCCGCCTCGGCGTCGACCCGCTGAACCTCGGGATGGCGGGGTCGGCGTTCTGCGAGCCCGCGATCGCCGACTACCTCGCGGACCGCGACGACTGGGACGTGGCGACGCTCTCGCTGTCGGTCAACATGGCCAACCGCGGGTTCACCGTCGAGCAGTTCCGCGAGCGCGTCGACTACCTCGTCGACGCCGTCGCCGGCGCCCACCCCGAGACGCCGGTCGTCCCGGTGACGCTCTTTCCCTACCACGCCGACCTGGTGGCCGGGGACGACGCCGAGCGCGCCGCGGCCTACCGCGAGGCGGTGCGGTCCGTCGTCGCCGAGTCGCCCCACGACAACCTCCACCTCGTCGAAGGGCCGGATCTGCTGTCGACGGCCGGCTTGCACACCGACGTGCTCCACCCCGGCGACGCCGGGATGATCGAGATCGGTCGGAACCTCGCCGACGAACTCGACGCCGTGCTGGACTGACCACCGTCGCGTCGACCTGACGCGGCCGGCGAGCGGCGCCGTGGACCGACGGGACGCGACCGTCGGTGACCGCGCGGACCGCTCGGACCGAGTCGCTTTTGCCGACACCGCCGCAATCACGGGGCGTGCTCTCGGTCGAACTCCACGCGCACTCGGCGGCCTCCTACGACGGGCGGGACTCCGTCGAGATGCTGTTAGAGCGGGCAGCGGCGGCCGGACTCGACGCGCTCGCCGTCACCGACCACGACGAGACGTCCGCGAACGCCGCGCTCGTCGAGCGCGCACCGGAGTACGGGCTGGTGGGGATCCCCGGGATCGAGGTCTCGAGCGCGGCCGGACACGTCCTCGGGCTGAACGTGACCGAAGGGGTCGAGCCCGGCCTCCCGTTCGGGGAGACCCTCGACCGGATCCGCGCCCAGGGGGGCACGGCCGTCGTCCCTCACCCGTTCCAGGAGATGCGCAGCGGCGTCCTCGCCAACGTCTCGAAGGCGGAGCTGCGGGAGGCCGACGCGGTCGAGGTGTACAACTCCCGGCTGGTGACCGGCTACTCGAACCGGCAGGCCCGCCGGTTCGCCGAGCGCTACGACGTGCCCGTCACCGCCGGCAGCGACGCCCACGTCAGCGACATGGTGGGTCGGGCGGTGACGCTCGTCGACGCCGCCGAACCGTCGGCCGAGGCGATCTGCGCGGCCGTCGCGGACGGCCGGACGACGCTGCGGACGCGGCGGACGCCCTGGCGGGTGAGCGCCCGCCAGGCGGTCGGGAACACCCGTCGGCGCGTCCGCCTCGCGCTCGACGACCTCTTCCGATGACCGACCCGACCGACGCCGCGGCCGACGGATCGCCCGAGCACGGTTCGCCGAGGGGCGAGCGGGCGGCGTCTCACGCCGCGAACGGAGACCGGATCCGCGGCGCCGAGCGGCGGCTCGTCCGGAGCGCGATCGCGGACGGCGACCCGCTGCCCGGGACCGCCGGCTTCGCCGGCGCCGTCGACGGTCGAGTCGTCCGCGACGTCCTCGGTCGCGTCCCCGCGTTCACCGAGCGGACCGATCCGACGACCTGGAGTTTCGACCCGGCGGTCCTCGCCGAGCCCGAGCGGGTTCCCGCCGGCCACGCGCGGTCGACCGCCGGCGACGAACGCGTCTGGTCGGTCCCCGACCCGGAGCCGGCGACCGACGACAGGGCGGCGGTGCGGTCGGTCCGCGAGGCGGTGCGGTCGGCCGTCGACGGCGGCGCGACGGACGGGCTGGCGGTCGCGTTCTCCGGCGGCGTCGACTCGGCGGCGGTGGCCGCGCGGCTGGACGCGCCGCTGTACGTCGCCGGCTTCCCGGGGAGTCACGACGTCGAGGCGGCGCGGACGGCCGCCGCGGCGCTCGACCGCGACCTGCGGGTCGTCGAGCTGTCGCACGACGACCTCGAGCGGGCGGTCCCCGAGATAGCGGGGGCGACCGGCCGGACGAACGCGATGGACGTGAGCATCGCCCTCCCGCTGTACCTGGTCGCCGAGCGGGCGGCCGCCGACGGGGTCGACCGGCTCGCGGTCGGGCAGGGGGCGGACGAATTGTTCGGCGGCTACGCGAAGGTCGCTCGCGCCCCGGAAGACGACCGCGTCGCCGCCGAGACGGTCCGCGGCGCCCGCCGAGAGGTGGTCGCGACGCTGCCGGACCAGCTCGAGCGGGACGTGTTGACCCTCCGGGCCGCCGGCGTCGAGCCGGTCGCGCCGCTGCTCGCGGACGACGTCGTCGCCGCTGCGCTCTCGCTCCCGGGGCGGCTGCTCGTGACCGACCGCGGCGAGCGCAAGTGGGCGCTCCGGCTCGCGGTCCGCGAGTGGGTGCCCGATCCGGTCGCGTTCCGGGAGAAGAAAGCCGTCCAGTACGGGAGTCTCGTCTCCCGCGAGCTAGACCGGCTGGCCCGGCGAGCGGGGTACAAGCGGCGCATGGACGACCACGTGCGGAAGTACGTCGAATCGCTCCTGTGACCGACGCCGCGAACGGGCGACCGAACGGACGCGGTGCGGTCGGCGGGCACGGTCCGCCCGCCGACACCCGGGGACTCGCTCACAACAGGAGCTAAGAGGGGGGCTGTGCAACCGATAGGACAGCGCCGGGGGCCAGATGAGCGAACGCATCACAGCGATCACCGACCGCGCCGTCTCGCGAGAGGGGATGGCCGCGCTCGGGTTCGGACTCACGGTGTTGATGATCGCCGTCGCGGGCGGGCTGCTCATGCAGTCGAGCGACTCGCTCTCGGACGGCGGACCGATCCTCTCGGTCACCTCCGAGCCGGTCCACGCGACCGGCGACGACGCCTACTGGGTCCGGATCACGCACGACAGCGGCGACACCGTCGACGTCGCGAACGTCGACGTGACGGTGACGCTCCCGGAACACGGCAAGCGAGCGCGACTCCACGGGCTCCCGACCCGTCGGCTCACGCAGGACGACTACCGCGGCAATCACGTCTTCGAACGGGGTCGGGGCGGGATCGACGGCGTGATCGCCGCGCCGAACGGCAGCGGCGCCACCCTGGAAGCCGGCGACCGAATCGCGTTCAGGCTCTCGCGTCGCCGGGTCGACCTCGAACCCGGCGACACCGTCCGCGTCACCCTCTACCATACCGAATCGGAGACGAAACTCGCGACCGAGCGGATCGCCGTCGTCGAGTGAGCCGTACCGTCCGGGTTATCCCTGTCGCTCGACGGTCTCGATAGCGCGCCGACCGATCTCGGCGACGTCGGGGTCGAGCCCGTCGTGTGCGGCGAGGTCGGCGGCCGTGAACCACTCCCAGGCGTCGGCGGGTCGTTCGCCCTCGTCAGGGGAGATCGCCCGCGAGTCGGCGCGGGCGTAGTAGACCATGTCGACGTGCTGGTGGCCGACGAAGTCGCCGTGAACGTTCACGTCGGCGAGCTGGAAGTGTCTCGGTTTCGGGAGCGGGTCGACGGTCGGGGAGGAGACGTCGTCGCGCTCGGCGACGAGTTCGGCGTCGAGGCCGGTCTCCTCGCGGACCTCTCGCAGCCCGACCTCGTGGGGGAGTTCGTCGCGGTCGACGTGGCCGCCGGGCGGGAGCCACTTGCCGAGCCCCTCGTGTTCGTGTAGCGCGACGGCGCCGTCGCGGACGACGTAGACGGTCGCGGTGTAGTGGCGGGTGGTCTCCATACCCGCGGGTGGGTCACCCGGGGCTTGTAGCTTGGGAAAACCGTCCGGCGAGAACTCCGCGTCAGGGCGCGGTGAACTCCTCTTCGGCCTCGAGGAGCTCGTGGTAGCGATTTCGAATGGTCACCTCGGAGATGTTGGCGACCTCGCTGACCTCGCTCTGGGTGACCTTCTCGTTGGCGAGCAGGGAGGCGGCGTAGACGGCGGCGGCCGCGAGGCCGACCGGCGACTTCCCCGAGTGGACGCCCTGTTCTTTGGCCGTGTTCAGGAGCTGTCGGGCCCGGCGTTCGACCTCGTCGGGGAGCTCCAGGTCCGAGACGAACCGCGGGACGTAGCTCTCGGGGTCTGCGGGCTGGATCTCGAGGCTGAGCTCGCGCACGACGTAACGGTACGTGCGGGCGATCTCGTCCTTGTCGACGCGGGAGACGGCGGCGATCTCGTCGAGGCTGCGCGGGGTGCCGGCCTGTCGGGCGGCCGCGTACAGCGCGGAGGTGGCGACGCCCTCGATGGAGCGACCGGGGAGGAGGTCCTCGTCGAGCGCGCGCCGGTAGATGACGCTCGCTGTCTCGCGGACGTTCTCCGGCAGGCCCAGCGCCGAGGCCATCCGGTCGATCTCGCCGAGGGCCTGTTTCAGGTTGCGCTCTTTGGAGTCGCGGGTGCGAAAGCGCTCGTTCCAGGTCCGCAACCGCTGCATCTTCTCGCGCTGGCGCGAGGACAGGGAGTTGCCGTAGGCGTCCTTGTCCTGCCAGCCGATGTTCGTCGAGAGGCCCTTGTCGTGCATCATGTTCGTCGTCGGCGCGCCGACGCGGGACTTCTCGTCCTTCTCGGCGGCGTCAAAGGCGCGCCACTCCGGACCGGGGTCGATCTCGTCTTCCTCGACGACCAGTCCGCAGTCCTCGCAGACCGTCTCGCCGTGCTCCGCGTCGGACGCGAGGTTCCCCCCACACTCCGGACAGACGAGCGTCTCCTCGTCCGCGTCCTCTCGCTCGCGGGCCTCTTCGCGCTCGCTCGTGTAGCGTCTGATTGTGGTGTCGGTCATTGGTTGCAAACCGTGCGGGAAGTCCCCGCCAAAACCGTCCTCGGAGTATCTGTTGCGGGGCGAGCGACTTAAATCTTTTCCAAAATTGCCCTAACTTGTTATCTCTATTCTCGATCATAGTTAATGTATCGGTTCCGTCGCCAGAATCGGCGAATTACGGGTCGCTGAAACGTCGAAGTACGTCCGTTACGAGGCGTCTCTCGCCCGACCCGAGTATCCGTTTGGACGACGGCGATTCGAGTCGATAACTCCCGATTCCGTCGCCACTTCGAGGTCGATACACCGGCGTTCGGCGGGTGATCGCGGCGGTTCGGGTCGTCGGTCGGGGCGTCCGTCGCGTCGCGCGCGGGTCCGATACGGCGGTCGGCTGGGGTATCGAAACCCTTACCGCCGGGCCACGCCTCGCGTCGGCCATGAGCGACACGGAGAGCGCGGTCGACCCCGAGGAGGTGCGCCACGTGGCCGACCTCGCGCGCATCGACCTCGACGACGAGGAGGTCGACCGCTTCACCGAGAAGTTCGCCGACATCCTCGAGTACTTCGAGACGCTCGACGAGGTGCCCGAGGTCGACGAGGAGGAGGAGCTCGCCAACGTGATGCGCCCAGACGAGGAGCGCGACTGCCTCTCCCAGGCGGAGGCGCTCCGCAACGCGCCCGAGTCGGAGGACGGCTACTTCAAGGGTCCGAACGTCTCGTGACGAGCGAACGTCGACACGCGGGGACCGATCACCGACGGTGGACGACTCGCGACGCTGTAACACACGCATGAGCACGGACTACAACGGCTACATCACGACGGAACGGATCGACGGCGCCGACGACGGCCCCCTCGCCGGGACGACCGTCGCGGTCAAGGACAACATCTCCACCGAGGGCGTCCGCACGACCTGCGGCTCGGCGATGCTCGAAGAGTACGTCCCGCCGTTCGACGCGACGGTCGTCGAACGGATCAAAGACGCCGGCGCGACCATCCCCGGCAAGACCAACATGGACGAGTTCGGCATGGGAACGACCACCGAGACCTCCGCGTTCGGGCCCACGGAGAACCCCGTCGCGGAGGGGCGGGTTCCGGGCGGCTCCTCGGGCGGGTCGGCCGCGGTGGTCGCCGCCGGCGACGCGGACATGGCCCTCGGCACCGACACCGGCGGCTCGGTCCGCGCGCCCGCCGCCTTCTGCGGCGTCGTCGGCATCAAGCCCACCTACGGGCTGGTCTCGCGCTACGGCGTCGTCGCCTACGCCAACTCGCTGGAGCAGGTCGGGCCGATCGCTCCCACCGTCGAGGAGGCCGCCGAACTCCTCGAAGTGATCGCCGGCCCGGACGAGCGGGACGCGACCACGAGAGACGCCGCGAAAGCGGGGGGCGACGACGCGTACGACTACGCCGCCGCGGCCGACGGCGACGTCGACGGACTGGACATCGGGGTCCCCACGGAACTGCTCGACGGCGCCGACGAGCGCGTCACCGAGGTCTTCTGGGACGCCATCGACGACCTCGAAGCGCGGGGCGCGACCTACCACGACGTCGACCTGGAGTGTCTGCGCTACGCCGTCGAGGCCTACTACGTGACCGCCATGAGCGAGGCCTCCTCGAACCTGGCGCGCTTCGACGGCGTCCGCTACGGGCTGTCGGGCGGTTTCGACGGCAACTGGAACGAGGCGTTCGCTCGCTCGCGCGACCGGGGCTTCGGCGAGGAGGTCAAATCGCGGGTCCTGCTCGGTACGTACGCCCTCTCGGCGGGGTACCACGACAAGTACTACAAGAAGGCCCAGGACGCCCGCGCCTGGATCAAACGCGACATCAACGACGCCCTGGAGGGGGCGGACGTGCTCGCCTCGCCGACGATGCCCGTTCCCCCGATGGAACTGGGCGAGAGTCTCGACGACCCGCTGACGATGTACCTCGCCGACGCCAACACGACGCCGGCGAACCTCGCGAACGTGCCCGCCATCTCGGTGCCGGCGGGCGAGACCGACGGTGGCCTCCCCGTCGGGATCCAGTTCGTCGGGCCGGCGTTCGGAGAGAAGGCGATCGTCCGGGCCGGCAGCGCGCTCGCCTGATCGCGACAGCCGACGCCAGGTACAAGTCGGTGTGCGGCCCAGATAGCCGGTATGAGCGAGCCCGACCGACCGGGAGCGGACCCGGAAGAGGTGTTCGGCGCCGTCGCGAACGAGACGCGATTTTCGGTCCTCCGGGCCGTCTGGGACCTGACGAAGGCCTCGTCGGGGGACGCGGCGTCGTTCGCGGACGTGCGGGAGGCGGCCGGGGTGCGCGACTCCGGCCAGTTCAACTACCACCTCCAGGAGCTGATCCCCCGGTTCGTCAGGAAGACCGACGACGGGTACGAGATGACCCGCGCCGGGGCGCAGCTGGTCGGCGCGGTCGTCTCGGGAGTCTACACCGACGACCGGACGGCGGTGGAACCGCGGCCGGTCGGTGATTGCCCGAACTGCGGCGGGACCGTCGAAGCGGGCTACGCCGACGGCCAGATGCGTATCGAGTGCGTCGACTGCGAGGTGACGATCACGGACATGGCCGCACCGCCGATCATCGCCGCGAGTCACGACCCCGAGGCGCTCCCGCAGGTGTACAGCGACCACCTCGTGAGCGAGGTCGAGCGGATCAACCGGGGGTTCTGTCCGTACTGCAGCGGGCGGATCGACGCCCGCGTCGAGGAGACCGACGACGCGGACGCCGAGGGGTTCGAGGAGCATCTCGTCGTCGCGTACGAGTGTCGGGAGTGCGGCGGCGAGATCCAATCGGTGGTCGGGGCCGCCGTCATCGACCACCCCGCCGTCGTCTCGCTGTTCCACGACGCCGGCGTGGACGTTCGGCGGACGCCGGTCTGGGAGCTCGACCCGCTGTTCGACACCCCCGGTGAGGTCGCCAGCGAGGATCCGCTCCGGGTGGACCTGACCCTCGAAGTCGGTGGGGAGGCGCTCGACCTCCGCCTCGGCGAGGAACTCGACGTGCTGGAGTACGAGCGTCGAACCGCGTCCGGAGCGGGCGGCTGACCGGGACCCGACCGCGCGGTCGCGCCGGCGGTCCTTCGGCGCCCCGCGCTTCGAACGTTCGCTCTTGCGTAGGAGATTGTTGATACTGCTGAGCGGTCGCTGTGGAGTCGA